>JAEYTJ010000018.1 GCA_023434095.1 Pseudomonadota bacterium
GCTCTGCACCGCGCCCGTCGGGGCGGCGGCGACCGCGCCGGTATAGGTCGGCGACGAGGCGAAGGGATTGCTGTTCGGATTGCTGCTGAACCGGGCGGAATCGGCACTGCACGCGGCCATTCCCCCCGCCAAAAGGGCGACGAAGGAAATCCGCATGAGGGGACCGCTACCGGACGCCGTCAGAAAATTACGCATCGCACCCCACCCGAACGCTGGACTCGGGATGATTAATGCGGCGTACAGGTAAACAGCCGCTTAAGCGGATCCGTACACGTCAGGAAAAATGGCGGATTCCCGGCATTCTCAGAGCACTACCGCGACACCCGGAAGCATCGGGACGAACCGGACGCGCCCGAGTTCGCGCGCCTCCAGTCCCTGCAGGCCGCGCCGGTAGCGCATGAGGAACTGGGTCTCGTCGGGCGGGCCGACCGGGGCGACGAGGATGCCGCCCATCGCCAGCTGCTCGAACAGCGCCGGGGGCACCTCCTCCACCGCGGCGGTGAGCAGGATGCGGTCGAAAGGCGCCCGTTGGGCGGCGCCTTCCCGGCCGTCGGCGACCAGCACCTCGACATTGGCGTAGCCGAGCGAGGCGAGCCGGCGCGCCGCCGAATCCGCCAGCGTGCGGAAGCGCTCCAGCGTCACCACATGGCCGGCGATGCTGGCGAGGATGGCCGCCTGGTAGCCCGAGCCCGTGCCGATTTCCAGCACGCTGTGCGAAGGGCCGAGTTCCAGCGCCTCGGTCATCAGCGCCACCACGGTCGGCTGGCTGATGGTCTGGCCGCAATCGATGGGCAAGGCGAGGTCGCGCCAGGCGATGGGGCGGAAGGCCGGCTCGACGAAGCGCTCGCGGGGCACCTGCTCCATGGCGCGCATGACTTGCCACTCGCGCATGCCGCGCTTGCGCAGCGCCAGCAGCAGTTCGGCGCGCTGCAGATCCTCGCTCTTGTCGGCGCCGCTCACCCGCGATCTCCCTGCCCGGCCCGGCGGGCCAATGGCTCAGCGCGGCCTGGCCGCGAACAGCTGCGCGAGCCGCGTCATCATCGGCTCGTCGGTCATGTCGAGCCGCAGCGGCGTCACCGAGATGCAGCCCTCGTCCAGCGCGTGCAGGTCCGAGCCGTTCACCGTCTCGAAGATACGCTTCTCGAAGGCGATCCAGTAATAGGGATTGCCGCGCCCGTCCGCCCGCGCGTCGATGCGCAGCAGGTCCTGATCGCGCCGGCCCTGCGCGGTCACCGCGATGCCGCGCACCTCGTCCACCGGGCGGTTGGGAAAGTTCACATTGACGACGATGCCGGGGGGAATGCCCTCCTCCAGCAGCGTGCGCACCACCTGCGGGCCCCAATGCTCGGCGACGTCGTAGGGCGGCGCCTTGCGCGTCTCGAAGCCATAGGCCTGCGACAGGGCGATGGAGGGGATGCCGAGCACCGTGCCTTCCATGGCGCCGGCCACCGTGCCGGAATAGCCTACATCCTCGGCGACGTTCTGGCCGCGATTGACGCCGGAGAGCACGAGATCGGGCTTGTGGTCGGCGAGGATGTGCCGCACCGCCATGATGACGCAGTCGGTCGGCGTGCCCTTCACCGCGAAGCGCTTCTCCTCCACCTGCCGCAGGCGCAGCGGATCGGACAGCGAGAGTGAATGCGAGACGCCGGACTGGTCGAACTCCGGCGCCACCACCCACACATCGTCGGACAGCGCCCGGGCGATGCGGGCGCAGGCGTCCAGCCCCGGCGCGTGGATGCCGTCGTCGTTCGTCACCAGAATGCGCATGCGGGTCTATCTCCGTTGAACGTCATGCCCTGCCTTGGGCCGGGCATCCACGACTTTCCAGCGCCGGCATGACAAGGCGTGGCTGGCCGGGCCAAGCCCGGCCATGACGACCTTTGCGTGCTACCGCCCGATCCGCGTCAGCCCGCCCATATAGGGCACCAGCACGCTCGGCACCGTGACCGAGCCGTCCTCGTTCTGATAGTTCTCCAGGATCGCCACCATCGCCCGGCCGACCGCGACGCCCGAGCCGTTCAGCGTGTGCAGATAGCGCGGGGCCTTGGCGCCGGCCGGACGGTAGCGGGCATTCATCCGCCGCGCCTGGAAATCGGTGCAGGTGGAGCAGGAGGAAATCTCACGGAAGGCGTTCTGCCCCGGCAGCCAGACCTCGATGTCATAGGTCTTGGCCGAGGCGAAGCCCATGTCGCCGGTGCACAGCGTCACCACCCGGAAATGCAGGTCGAGCTTCTTCAGCACCGCCTGCGCGCAGGCGAGCATGCGCTCATGCTCCGCCGCCGATTGCTCCGGCGTGGTGATGGAGACCATCTCCACCTTGTTGAACTGGTGCTGGCGGATCATCCCGCGCGTGTCCCGCCCCGCCGACCCGGCCTCGGCGCGGAAGCAGGGGGTGAGCGCGGTGAAGCGCAGCGGCAGCTCTTCCTCGGAAAGGATGGACTGGGCGACGAGATTGGTCAGCGGGACTTCGGCCGTGGGGATGAGCCAGAGTTTAGCCTTATTCTCGTCGCCGTCAGTAAGCAATTCACGCGCGAGAGCCTCAAGAGCGTACCTCTTAGACGTTGGCTCTTCTTCATCGGCGTAAAATCTATAGGCTGAACGAACCCTTTGGGACGGATGCACTCGGCATTTTTCTTCGAGTGTTTGCGCCTCGTTGTTCGGCAGCAGCACTTGATCGAACATCAGAAGCGCATCGGCGTGCGAGCGAACCGTATGGTCGTCCAAACGCGATATACCGAACTGATCATCCCGGAACTTCGGCAACTGCGCCGTGCCGAACATGGCGGCGTCGTTCACCAGCACCGGCGGCGCGACTTCCATGTAGCCGTGTTCTTCGGTGTGGGTGTCGATAAAGAACTGGCCGATGGCGCGCTCCAGCCGGGCGAGCTTGTTCTTCAGCACCACGAAGCGGGCGCCGGAGAGCTTGGCCGCGGCCTCGAAATCCATCTGGCCGAGGCCTTCGCCGATCTCGAAATGCTGCTTCGCCACGAAGGGAAAGCCGATCTTCTGGCCGACGAGGGCGATCTCGACATTGTCGTGCTCGTCCCTGCCCTCGGGCACCACGTCGAGCGGCACGTTGGGGATGGCGGCGAGGCGGCTGTGCAGTTCGCCCTCCGCCGCCTTCACCTGCTCTTCCAACGCGGGAATGTCGGTCTTCAGCGCCCCGACCTCGGCCATCAGCGCCTCGGCACGGTCGTTCTCGCCGGCCTTCTTGGCGGCGCCGATCTCCTTGGAGGCGGCGTTACGGCGGGCCTGCAGCTCTTCCAGCTTGACGATGCCGGCGCGGCGGGTCTCGTCGAGAGCGATCAGCCCGTCGACCAGCGCCCTCGCCTCCGCCTCATCGGTTCCGCGCCGCACCAGCGCGTTGATGAGCCCGTGCGGCTCCTCGCGGATCCACTTGATGTCGTGCATGGCAGTCTCGCCTTCAAACGCGCCGCTCCCGGCCTCGCGCCGGGACCTGAGGGACGTAGCCAATCGGGAAGGCGGGGACAAGGGCGGGAGCGCCGAAAGCGCATAGGTGCGTGCTTCGAGGCTCGCTTCGCTCGCAGCTCAGCATGACGTGGGACAGTTCGGCAGAAACGGGCACCGTCATCCTGAGGCGGCCGGCAAAGCCGGGCCTCGACGGATGCCGGCCGCGATCAGGCGGCCGAACTCTCGCCCGTCTCCTCCGGCACCGCCTTCTTCTTCTCGACCATGCGCACGAGATAGACCGACACCTCGTAGAGAAGCAGCGTCGGGATGGCGAGGGCGAACTGGCTCACCACGTCCGGCGGAGTCAGCACCGCCGCGATGATGAACACGCCGACGATGGCGTAGCGCCGCGCCTTCTTCAGCTGGTCCGAGGTGACCACCCCGATCTGCGCGAGCAGCGTGAGGATGACCGGCAGCTGGAAGCAGATGCCGAAGGCGAAGATCAGCGTCATGATGAGCGAGAGATACTCGCTCACCTGCGGCAGCATGGAGATTTCCGGCGTGCCCGGCCCCGCCAGCTGCTGCATGGAGAGGAAATAGGTCATCGCCAGCGGCATGGCGACGAAATAGACGAAGGCCGCTCCGATGAGGAAGCACACCGGCGTCGCCACCAGATAGGGGCGGAAGGCGTTCTTCTCGTGGCTGTAGAGCCCCGGCGCGACGAACATATAGATCTGCGTCGCGACGATCGGGAAGGAGATGAACGCCGCCCCGAACATGCCGAGCTTGATCTGGGTGAACAGGAATTCCTGCGGCGCGGTGTAGATGAGCTTGACGTGCTCCGTGCCGCCGGCCGCGAACTCATACGGCCAGAGCAGGATGTTGTAGATGAACTTGCCCAGTATGAAGCAGGCGAAGAAGGCGATGAAGAACGCGATCAGCGACTTGATCAGGCGGGAGCGCAGCTCGATCAGATGCTCGATCAGCGGCGCCTTCGAGGCGTCGATGTCATCCTGGCTCATGTGGCCGGCCCTTCATTGCCGGAGGCCGGCTTGACCTTGACGCGCGGCTTGGCAACTCGCTTGACGGCCGGCTTGGCCGGCGCCTGATCGAGCGAGGAGACGGCTTCGAACAGTTCCGGCTCGGCGATCTCGGCGACCACGGCCGGCTTGCGGGTGCGGCGGGTCGCGAGCTTCGGCGCCGCATCCACCGTTGCCGCGCTTTCCTTGGCCGCCGCGGTGGCGCGCACACGCTTCGGCTTGGATGCAGCGGCAGGTGCGGCATCCACAGGTTTGACCGGTTCGGCCGCCGTCTGCGGCCGCGGCGCGGCGTCGGCGGGCGGCAGGGCGGCAGCCGGCGTCGCCGCAGGAGCGGGCGTGGCAGATGCCGGAGCGGACGCCACGGGCGCCGACGTTTCGAGCCCGACGGCCGCGTTGCGGACCTCATCCTCCACCGTCTCGAACGGGTGCGGCTCCAGGTCGCCCGGCGGGGGCAGCGCGGCCTCCGCCGTTTCCGCCGGCGGCAGGCTGCTCCCGGCCTCGACGCTGCCGGTCGGCGCCTTCAGCTCGGTCTCGATGTCCTGCAGCGGATTGGTCGGCAGCGCCTTGGAGATAGACTCGCGGGCATTGCTCGCCAGGCCGGAAATATCGTTGCGCAGCCCGCTGACGCTGTCCTTGAGGTCGGAAAGCTCCGCCTCCCGCAGCGCCTCGTTGAACTGCCCCTGAAACTCGCCCGCCATGTGGCGCAGCTTGCGCACGCCCTGCCCCATCGTGCGCAGCACGCGCGGCAGCTCCTTCGGGCCGATCACCACGAGGGCAACCACGCCGATGACGAGAAACTCCGACCAGCCGATATCAAACATAAGTCATGCGGGGCCGCCGGTACGCGACCCTCCCCGATCGAAAAGCCGCGAGGCCGGGAATCAGCCGACCTTGGTCCGCTCGGCTTCCACCTTCGGCTGGTGATCGAGCGAACGCGCGGGCTCGACAGGCTTGGCCGCCGTATCGTCGTCGTCCGCCATGCCCTTCTTGAACGCCTTGATGCCCTTGGCGGCATCGCCCATCAGCTCGGACAGCTTGCCGCGACCGAAGAGGAGGAGCACGACCACCAGCACGATGATCCAGTGCCAGATGCTCAGAGAACCCATCACAAAACTCCCTTGTCCGAAGCGCCGCCGGCCCCTCGCGGCCGCGCATCGCAATTCAATCCGGACACTAGGGCCGGCCCGTGGCGAAGACAAGAACCTCGGCCGGCTCGATGTTCACTCCGACGTCATGCCCACGCAATAGGCCGGCGGTGGGACGGCGGCGTGCGACCAATGGCCGGTCCAGTCCCTCCACCGCCACCTCGTAAAGGTCCAGTTCGCCCAGGAAGCGATGGTGGACGATTCGTCCCCGCACGCCCGAGCCGGGCGCCTTGAGTTCGATCCCCTGCGGCCGGATGGCGACCGTCGCACCGGTGCCCTCGGCAAGGCCGGCGGCGGGGAAGCTGCCGAGCGCCGTCGCCACCCGGCCATTGCTCACCACGCCTTCTATTTCGTTGATTTCGCAAAAGAACCTTGCCACTTCAAGGTCGGCGGGATGGCGGTAGAGCTCTTCCGGCGCGCCGACCTGAACCAGCTGTCCCCTGCGCATCAGCGCGATCCGGTCGCCGAGCCGCATCGCCTCTTCCGGGTCGTGGGTGACGATGATGCAGGTGGCGCGGGCGTCGCGCAGAACCTTCAGCGTCTCGCTGCGCACACTGCCCCGGAGCCGACTGTCGAGGCCGGAGAACGGTTCGTCCATAAGGAGAATGCCGGGGCGCGGCACGAGCGCGCGGGCCAGCGCCACCCGCTGCTGCTCGCCGCCCGATAAAGCATGTGGATAGTTGTCGGCGTAGGTCTCGAGGCGCACCCGCTCCAGCGCCCGCATCGCTTCTGCCTGCGCCCCCGCCGGCCCCAGACGGCGCAGGCCGAAGGCGACGTTTTCCACATTGGTGAGGTGGGGGAACAGCGCATAGTCCTGAAACACCAGGCCGATGGCGCGCTTTTCCGGCGGCACGAAAGCGTCCGGGCCGGCCACCACCTGCGTGTCGAGGAGAATCCGCCCGCGGCTCGGCCGCTCGATGCCGGCGATCAGCCGCAGCAGCGTGGTCTTGCCGCAGCCGGACTGGCCGAGCAGGCAGATGATCTCGCCGGGCTCCACGGTGAGGCTGACGCCGCGCACGGCTTCCACCTCGCCATAGCCGTGGCGCACATCCTCCAGCACCAGTCGGCTGGCGAGAGAGACCGGCGTGCGGGAGGGCTGCGACGGCATGGCGGTTCCTGATTCTGTCAGCATGGGCACTCTCTCAGTCGTCCGGGTCGTCGTCGCCGTCCGGCTCCGGCGCGAAGGACAGCTCGAATTCCGGCTCGAGCGGGTCCTCGTCGTCCTTCAGGTCGGGCGCGTCGCTGGGCAGCGGAACGGTCAGCCCGGCCGCGACGCGCGAATCGATGAGCCCGGTGCCGCGCAACTCGTCGAGGCCCGGCAGGTCCTGGATGGTGTCGAGCCCGTAATGGACGAGGAAGGTCTCGGTGGTGCCATAGGTGACCGGCCTTCCGGGGCTGCGCCGGCGCCCGCGCAGCCGCACCCAGCCGGCGGCGAGCAGCACGTCGAGCGTCCCCTTATTGGTGGAAACGCCGCGGATCTCCTCGATCTCGGCGCGGGTGACGGGCTGGTGATAGGCGATGATCGCCAGCGTCTCCAGCGCGGCGCGCGAGAGCCGGCGGGGCTCCGGCTTGTCGCGGGCGAGCAGGAAGCCGAGGTCCGGAGCGGTGCGCAGCATCCATTTGCCGGCCACCCGCACCAGATTGAAGCCGCGATCGGCGTAATCGGCGGAGAGGGTCACGAGCAGCGCCCGCACATCCGCCCCCTCGGGCAGGCGCGCGGCCATCGTGGCTTCGTCCAGCGCCTCGCCGGCGGCGAACAGCATGGCTTCGAGCAGACGCAGGTCGGGGGCGCGGGTCGGGGCGCGCGGCGCCTCCTCGGCCGGCTCCGGCGCGGGGCTGCGGGCAGCTTCGGCGCTCATGCGCCCTCTCCCGGCACGTCGCGGCGGCTGCGGATCCAGATCGGCGCGAAGCTCTCCTCCTGCTGCACGTCGATCAGCCCTTCGCGCACCATTTCCAGCGTCGCCGAGAAGCCGGAGGCGAGCGCCGTCGCCCGCATCTTCGGGTCGGCGATCCAGTTGAGCAGGAAGCCGTCGAGCCGGGCCCATTCGCCATGAAGCGCCAGCCGTCCCATCAGCCGTTCCAGCCGCTCGCGCGCCTCGGCCAGCGAAATGACGTTGCGCGGCGGAAAGCGCACCTGCGAGAGCGCCATCTTCTGGCGCTGCGCGCCATAGGCGGCGAGAAGGTCGTACAGCGTCGCCTCATAGACGATGGGGCCGGCCGCCTGCAGCGGCTCCGGCGCCCCCCGGCCGAACACCTCGTGGCCGATGCGGTCGCGGGTGGCGAGATGCGCGGCGGCAGCGCGAATCTGCTCCAGCCGGCGCAGGCGCTCGGCAAGGTCGGCGGCGAGATCGGAGGCGCTCGGCCCGTCGTCCTTCGGCGGATCGGGCAGCAGCAGGCGCGATTTCAGATAGGCCAGCCACGCCGCCATCACCAGATAATCCGCCGCCAGTTCCAGCCGGATGCGGCGCGCTTCCTCGACGAAGTGCAGATACTGCTCGGCGAGCTGGAGGATCGAGATGCGATGCAGGTCCACCTTCTGCGTACGCGCCAGCGCCAGCAGCAGGTCGAGCGGCCCCTCGAAGCCGTCGACATCCACCACCAGGGCGGGCTCGCCCGCCTGGCGCGCGGCGTCGGCATCGAAGGTGAACTGGCTTTGAACCATGCGGGACCGCGGACGACGTTCAGGACGTCGCGATCATAGCCGAAAAACGCGCCCGCGCCGCATCCAGGGCGATTTCTTCCGGGGGCACCAGACGCGCGAGCGCCGCCGCGCAGCGGCGGGCCGCCTCCCCCTCCAGCACTGGCGTGCGCGACGCCACCTCGGCCATCTCGTCCAGCCGCCCGTTGCAGTGGAGCGCAAGATCGCAGCCGGCCGCAAAGGACGCTTCGGTGCGGCTTGCGAGCGAACCCGCCAGAGCGCCCATGGAAAGGTCGTCGCTCATCAGCGCACCGTCGAAGCCGATATGGCCGCGGATGACCTCGGCGATAACCGTGGGCGAGGTGGTGGCCGGGCGGTCAGGGTCGATGGCGGTGTAGACGACATGCGCGGTCATGCCGAGCGGCAGGTCGGCCAGCGCGTGGAACGGCGCGAAATCGGTCGCCTCCAGTTCGTCGCGGGAGGTTTCGACGATCGGCAGGCTCTCATGGCTGTCGGCGCGGGCACGGCCGTGGCCGGGAATGTGCTTGAGCACCGGCAGCACGCCGCCACTCATCAGCCCTTCCGCCGCCGCCCGGGCGAGGTGCGCCACCTGTCCCGGCGTCGCCCCATAGGCGCGGTCGCCGATGATGCCGTGGCCTTCCGGCAGGCGCAGATCGGCGCAGGGCACGCAGTCCACGGTGATGCCGAGTGCGGCGAGATCGCCCGCCATCAAACGGGCACCGAGCCGGGCCGCCTGCGCAGCGCCCTCGGCATCCCCCGCCTCGGCGCGGCGCGCGAACACCTCGGCCGGCGGATAGGCTGGCCAGTGCGGCGGCCCGAGGCGCTGGACCCGGCCGCCCTCCTGATCGATCAGCACCGGCGCGTCGACGCGGCCGACCGCCTCGCGGAAAGCCGCAACGAGCGCGGCGACCTGCGCCGGCGTCTCGACGTTGCGGCGGAACAGGATCAGCCCCCAGGGCGCCGCCTCCTTGAGGAAGGCGGTCTCGTCCGGGGCGAGGCGGGTGCCGGCGCAGCCGGTGATGAAGGCGCGCGGCGCGGAAGGTGCGGTCATGAGGTTCCGGCGTGTCAGTTACGCGCGACCATGCAGGTCGTGCCCTGCGCCTTCAGGGCCTCGCACAGGCTGACCGCGCCGTCGCGCGAGCTGAACGATCCCACCTGCGCGCGGTAATAGATGCCGCGGTCGCCGAGATCGGCGCGCTTGACACTGAAGGGCTGGTTGCGCAGCAGATCGCCGTAGCGGGTCTGGGCGCTGCGCCAGGTCGCCTGAGCTTCCGCTTCCGAACGGACGGCAGCGATCTGGACGACATAGGCGCCGGCGGGCACCGACGAGGTGCTCGCC
>JAEYTJ010000066.1 GCA_023434095.1 Pseudomonadota bacterium
GGCGGCAAACATTAACCACAGACCAAGAGGATGCGCAGGCAAGGCTGGCTTTAACGCGTGGTCAAGGTGTGGGGCGCAAGCTGTCTCCACAACAAAATCTGTCCCAAGACAGATGTCACGTGGATGATTTCAAGCAGAGACAGGCCCATGCGCGAAATGGTGGAACGGGAAATGGTCGGGCAGTCGATGGCGTCGCGCCGTCGCGCCGCCGTCGCACGCCGCCCTCAGGGCACAGGCCTTGAATATGGCCTGATCGCCGCCGCGCTCGCGGTCGCCATCGTCACCGTCGTCGTCGGCGTCGGCACCCGCTATGGCGGGCTGCCGGCGGCCGCGCCGACGCTGTCCGTCGACGGCACGGTGCGCTAAGGCGCCTTGGAGAACGTCTTACCGATCAGCTTGTTTCAACCTGATCGGATCAGGCTCTAGCCCAGCAGCGGCGCCCGGCGGCGCGGCACCACGGCGCGCGAGACCAGCAGCTTGTCGACGCGCCTTCCGTCCATGTCCACCACCTCGAAGCGCCAGCCCATCGCCTCGAAGGCCGCCCCTTCCACCGGCAGCGCCTTGAGTTCGTGCAGCACCAGCCCGGCGGCGGTGTGGAAGCCGGCGTCCTGCGGCAGCTGGATGCCGAGAACGTCGGCGAGCTCGTCCACCGGCGTGGAGCCGGCGACCAGATAGCTGCCGTCCGCGCGCTCCACGACATCGGGCTTTGCCAGCCCGGCCTCGTCCAGCACCACCGTGCCGGCAATGGCGTCGAGCAGGTCTGCCGGGGTGAGGATGCCGACCATCGAGCCGTACTCGTCGACCACCAGCGCGAGCGGCGATTCGGCGTGGCGCAGCGACTTCATCGCGTCGAGCGCGCCGGCGGTCTCCACCATCACCACCGCCGGCTTGACGAAGCGGCGCGGATCGGGCGTCTCGCCGTCGAGATAGGCTTCCAGGAGATCGCGGATGTCGATGACGCCGACGCTCTCCTCCGGCGTGCCCTCGCAGGCCGGCATGCGGGTATGGCGCGTCTCGCGAATGGTCCGGCGCACCGCGTCGGGTTCGTCCGTCAGGTCGATCCAGTCGACATCGGTGCGCGGCGTCATCACCGCCCGCACCGGCCGGTCGGCGAGGCGCATCACCCCGGCGATCATCTTGCGCTCGTCGGGGTCGATCACCCCCGCCGTCTCCGCCTCCATCACGATGGCGCGGATTTCCTCGTCGGTGACGTTGTTCTCGTCGCCCTTGCCGTGCTCGCCCAGCAGGCGCAGCACCAGGCGGGAGGAAATGTCGAGCAGCCACACGGCGGGGGCGCCAATGCGCGCCAGCATCGCCATGCCCGGCGCCACCATGCTGGCGAGCTTTTCCGGGCTCTGCAAAGCGAGCCGCTTGGGGATCAGCTCGCCGATGATCAGTGAGACATAGGTGATGGCCGCGACCACCAGCGAATAGCCGAGGCCGTCGGCGAGACCGCGCGACAGGCCCTGCTCCTGCAGCCATTCGCCCAGCATGGTGCCAAGCGTGGCGCCGGAGAAGGCGCCGGCGAGAATGCCGATCAGCGTAATGCCGATCTGGACCGTGGAGAGGAAGCGGCCGGGGTCGGCGGCCAGTTGCAGCGCCACGCGGGCGCCGCGGGAGCCGCCATCGGCCATGGAACGCAGGCGGGCCGGGCGGGCGGAAACGACGGAAAGCTCGGCCATGGCGAGCACGCCATTGATCAGGACGAGCAGGACGACAACGGCGATTTCAAAAAGGGGCATTGGCTCGGGGTTGGCAATCACGAATGGATGAGATGTAGCACGAATGTGGCCGTTCTCCACGGGCAGCGCCCGGCGGGACCGCCCCACGCCGCGTTTGACGCCTGCCGCGCGGGCGCCTAGAAGCGCCGGAACCCTCCCCTGCCGCCCGCGGAACCGCCATGTCGTTCAACAGTTTCGGCCATCTCTTCCGCGTCACCACCTTCGGCGAGAGCCATGGGCCGGCCATTGGCGGGGTGATCGACGGCTGCCCGCCCGGCCTCCGCTTCCGGCTCGACGAGGTGCAGGCCGCGCTCGACCGCCGCCGCCCCGGCCAGTCGCGCTTCACCACCCAGCGCCGCGAGCCGGACGAGGTGAAGATCCTCTCCGGCACGCTGGCGGAAGAGGACGGCACGCTGGTCTCCACCGGCACGCCGATCGCCTTCCTCATCGAGAATGTCGACCAGCGCTCCAAGGACTATTCGGCGATTTCCGAGAGCTACCGTCCCGGCCATGCCGATTATGCCTATGACGTGAAATACGGCCTGCGCGACCATCGCGGCGGCGGGCGCTCCTCGGCGCGCGAGACGGCGGTGCGCGTCGCCGCCGGCGCCATCGCCGCCAAGGTTTTGCCGGGCGTCTCCATCACCGGCGCGCTGGTGCAGATGGGCGAGATCGGCATCGATCGCGCCAATTGGGACAGCGCCGAGATCGGCCGCAACCCGTTCTTCTGCCCGGACGCGCAGGCGGCCGCGCGCATGGCGGACTATCTCGACGGCATCCGCAAGTCCGGCTCCTCCGTCGGCGCGGTGATCGAGGTGGTGGCGGAAGGCGTGCCGCCCGGCCTCGGCGCGCCGCTCTACGGCAAGCTCGATGCCGATCTCGCGGCGGCGCTGATGAGCATCAATGCGGTGAAGGGCGTGGAGATCGGCGAGGGCTTCGCCAGCGCCACCCTCACCGGCGAGAACAATGCCGACGAGATGCGCATGGGCAATGACGGCCGCCCCGTCTTCCTCGCTAACCATGCGGGCGGCATTCTCGGCGGCATCTCGACCGGGCAGCCGGTCATCGCCCGCTTCGCGGTCAAGCCCACTTCCTCCATCCTCACCCCGCGCCGCACGGTGACGCGCCATGGCGAGGATGCCGAGATCGTCACCAAGGGCCGGCACGACCCCTGCGTCGGCATCCGCGCCGTGCCCGTGGGCGAGGCGATGGTCGCCTGCGTGCTCGCCGACCATTTCCTGCGCCATCGCGGCCAGGTGGGCACCCCGCCGGCCTGGCCCTTCCCGCGCTGAGGCGTTGTGGGAACGGGTGCAATGGCAGCATCCCACTGAACGTCGTCATCCCGGCCGAAGCGCAGCGAAGAGCCGGGATCGCTCTCCAATGCCTGCACGATCTCGGATCGGCCTGACGGCCGTGTCCAACAAGGAATTAGATCCCAGTATTGTACTTCCCTTACCCATCAACTACATTTTTCCAGTAGGTGTGTCGTGAGCCAGCACGGCGCACCTCCTTGGTCGGAGACAACGCTCCCGATGTGGGCGCATCCGAGCGGTTATGCCTGGCCGGCGCGGTGCGAAAAGCCCTTGACCTTCTTGCGAGCTTTCATCGATGACTCCGGCAGTGCTGTAGGTGACCGACGTTTGTTCTTGGCGGGATATCTGAACCGCACCGACAAATGGGCGCTGTTTGACGACGCGTGGAGCGAGGAGTTGAGGGCCGCGCCTGCCATCGACTATTTACACATGGTTGAGGCGGGACAATTCAGAGGGCAGTTCGCTCGTAGACACGGCTGGAACGAGAAAGCCCGTGCGGAGAAATTAAACAGTCTAGCGTGGGTAATCCAGCACCTCGAACCGATATCTTTCCAAATTTCCATTGATCGAAGTCACTTCTACAATGTTCTCGAGCCTGTATCGCCGCGAGGTCTCGCAAACCCGTATTTTGTCTCTTGTTCCGCCCTTGTCGCCACGCTTGCCCAAGAAGCGGCGAGATCGGGGGAGAAAGGCAAGATTGAGTTTATTTTCGATGATCAAGATGGGGTTGATGATGACATCGACCTGTATTTCGATAGCATGATGGAGGGTATATCCAACCAGGCACGGCGCTGCATACACAAGAAGCCCATCTTTAGGAGCGACCGCGATTTCGTAGGCTTACAGGCTGCCGATTTTCTTGCGTGGCACATTCGCCGTGAGCATGAAGAAGTGGGCTTCCCCAACATGCCAATGGCCGAGAAACTGAGAGGGCAGAGTCATTTCGTTTCCGAGATCCCAAACTCCTATATCGATGCGTGGGCCGACCATCACCGACAACAGCCGGGTGTTGAGTCGTTGCGGTCAAAATCCCAATGGCGAAAGCACAAGAGCCAGGTGCGCCAGCTCAAAGCTGCCGGGATCAGCCCCTCTAGAGTAAGGCGGGCCGGGGTCTATTATCCCGATAGTTGGGGGCTGTTCGGAAGGGCGCTTGAACTAATCCGACGCCTACTTCGTCGTTGATTTCGACGGCACGATCCATCGCTCGGCGTCGTCATCCCGGCCGAAGCGCAGCGACGAGCCGCGCCATCACAATTCTATCCGCACCCCCTGCCGCCGGCGCGATAATCCCGTCACCTCATCCCGACGAAGGGGGCGCAACCGGAGCGACCGGCTCGCGCGGGATGGGCGGCGGTGGCCGGGCGGCGGGGATAACGCACCCCAAGGCCCGGCGGCCCAAGCCATGCGTCCCCGGTCGGTCTTCCCACCGGCCACGGGGCGACGCGCGCCGACCCGTCCGCTAAGGGCGCGCCGGCGCGTCAAGCACCCCACAGGGGAGGATAGAAAGCGACAGTCCTCCCGGACGCGCATGGAGCAAGCCTAGAAACACCGCGTTGCGGGGCGCCGGAGGCGGCGCGTCGGACGGTTGAAGACCTGCTTGCACCACCTTTCACACACGGTGCAGGCGACCGCCGGGGTTTCCGCCCCGGCGCCCCGCACGCCCCTTGTCGGGGCGGCAGGCGACGTGCCGGCCCGCAGCCCGCGCCCGAACCGGCGACGGGGTATTTTGGGCTGCGTGCCCCTCCCTGCGCCCGCTCTCGCCTGCGCCGATTTTTCAGTATCACTGAAAGTTCCGTATCTTTTCATTGCAGACGAAAAAATGAAGGCCTAGCCTGTCCCGATGAAACTCGCGGACTGGCTCACCACGACCGGCACGACCAAGAGCGCCTTCGCGCGCGCCGTCGGCCTGTCGCCCGCCAGCATCACCGCGCTGTGCAAGGACGAGACGGCCTGGATTTCGCGGGAGGCGGGCGGGCGCATCGCCGCCGCTACCGGCGGCGCGGTGACGCCGAACGATTTCCTCGGCCTCGCAAGCGCGGAAGCGATCTTCATGACGGACAATCTGCAGGCCCGCGTCGAAGCGGCCATCGAAGCCTTCGCCCAGGGCGAGATGCTTGTCGTGACCGACGACGACGACCGCGAGAACGAGGGCGACCTCATCGTCGCCGCCCAGTTCGCCACGCCCGAGAAGCTGGCCTTCATCGTGCGCCACACCTCCGGCATCGTCTGCACGCCGCTCACCGCCGAGCACGCCAAGCGGCTGCGGCTCAACCCGATGGTGACGGACAACGACGCCCCCCACGCCACGGCCTTCACCATCTCGGTGGACTATCGCCACGGCACCACGACGGGCATTTCCGCCGAGGACCGCACCGCCACCGTGCGCGGCCTCGCCAACCCGAATGCCGGCGCGGTGGACTTCGTGCGTCCCGGCCACATCTTCCCGCTCATCGCCAAGGAAGGCGGCGTGCTCATGCGCTCGGGCCACACCGAGGCGGCGGTGGATTTGTGCCGTCTCGCCGGGCTGGAGCCGGTGGGCGTCATCTGCGAGCTCGTCAATGACGACGGCACGGTGATGCGCGGGCCGAAGGTCACGGAATTCGCCGGCGCCCACAAGCTCACCCGCATTTCGGTGGCGGATCTCATCGCCTATCGCCAGCTGCGGGAGAAGCTGGTCACCCGCACCGCCGAATTCGCCGCCCCCACCGTGGTCGGCGAAATGCACGCCATCTCCTATGTCACGCCCTTCGAGCCGGTGAACCACATCGCGCTCGTCCACGGCAAGATCGGCGACGGGCGCGACGTGCTGGTGCGCCTGCACCGGGCCGACCCGATCGGCGACGTGTTCACCGGCGGCAAGGCGATCCGCGCCTCGCTGGAGCGCATCAAGGCGGAAGGCCGGGGCGTGCTGGTCTATCTGCGCGACGGCACCACCGGCGTGCCGGTCTCGACCATGGGCGACGAGGACAAGATCGAAACCGCCAAGCTGCGCGACCAGAACTGGCGCGAGGTGGGGCTCGGCGCACAGATCCTGCGCGATCTCGGCATTTCCTCCATCCGCCTCATCGCCTCGCGCGCCCGCACCTATGTCGGCGTCGCCGGATTCGGCATCGAGATATCAGGCACGGAAACGCTGGACGGGTGAGCCCGCGGGCGCGGCTCTACCGCGGTAGGGCTCGCTCACGCGAACGGCATCGCACCGGCGCCGATGCCTGCAATTTCGACTTCTGGCCCCGAGGCGCGCGTGTCACCATTGGCGTGACGCGTCTCTGACACGTCGAGACCCGTCACCGACGGAGGTCGCGATGTCGCCTGTGCGTGCCCTTCTGGCCTTTCTCGCCGCCCTGTGCAGCCTGGCGGCCGGTGCCGCCCGCGCCGACACCGTCGTCGATGTCGAACTGGTGCTGGCGGTCGACGTTTCCTATTCCATGGATCTCGACGAACTCGCGTTGCAGCGCGAGGGATACATGAAGGCCGTCACCTCGCCGGAGTTTCTCCAGGCCCTGCGCCTCGGCCCGCATGGCCGCATCGCCGTCGCCTATGTCGAATGGGCGGGTTCGGACGAACAGAAGCTGGTGGTCGACTGGACGCTGATCGGTAGCCCCACCGAAGCCCGCGCCTTCGCCGAGGCGATCGGCAAGGCACCGCTGAGGCGCGTCTACCGCACCTCCATCTCCAGCGCCATGACCTTCAGCGCCGACCTGATGGAGGGCAACGGCATTCGCGGCCTGCGCCGCGTGATCGACATTTCCGGCGACGGCACCAACAACCAGGGCCCGCTGGTGGATGTGACCCGCGACGCGGTGGTGGCGCGCGGCATCACCGTCAACGGCCTGCCGCTGATGCTGAAGGAGGCCAGCGGCTCGCTGCTCGATATCGGCGACCTCGACGTCTATTACGAGGACTGCGTCATCGGCGGCCCCGGCGCCTTCGTCATCCCCGTGCGGGGGCCGCACGAATTCGCCGACGCCATCAAAACCAAGCTGGTGCTGGAGATCGCCGGCGTCCGGCCGCCCGCCCCGCCCCTGGTCCGCCCGGCGTCGAGCGCCGAGCCGCGCGTGTCCTGCTCGATCGGCGAGCGGATGTGGATGGAACGCTGGGGCAATTGACGGGAGGGGAACGCCCTCCCGTCCGAAGGCGCTATTTCTTCGGCGCGGCGGCGAGCTCGTAGCACATGCCGAGATGCATCTCGATGGTGGGAAGGGTCGCCTTGGCAAAGGTTCTCATCACCGGATTGGCGCCGCCCTTCGCATAGCCCGCGAACAGGCCGACGGCGGCCTGGTGGCCTTTGGTCTGGGCAGCCACATATTCCGCCTCGAAGGCGGGCCCATAGGTGCCGCGCAGCCGCGTCATGATGGCGTCGAGGTCCGCGCCAAGCCCTTCGGGCGGCACGATGCCGGTCTTCGCCTTGCCGAGCGCGGCCACGAATTCCGTGCCGATCCGGCTGTGGTCCGTGATCATCTTGGCCGCGAAGGCCCGGATCTTCGGGTTGAACGACTTCAGCAGCGCCAGCCGGCTCGACGCGATCTCGAACTGGTTCGCTGCCGCCGCCGTCGTGACGAAGGCGGCGGTGGAGGGCACCTTCGCCGCTGCCGCCAGCGCCTGGGGCGTTGGCCCCGCGGCGGAGGGCATGGCCATGGTTTGAGCCTGCACGCAGGTCGAGCCCACGGCCAGAGCGATGGCGGAAGCGAAAAGCAGAACCCTCATTGTCCCCTCCCGGACGCAGCGAAGCCGCATCCTCGCGCGCCGCGTCGGCGGAGGCCAGCGGAATTCCACATCGGCCCCCATGCCGGGCTCTTCAGCGCCGGAACACCCCCACCAATTCCACATGGGCGGAATAGAGGAACTGGTCGACCGGGGTGACGCGCTCCAGCCGATAGCCGCCCGCAACGAGGATCTGCGCGTCGCGGGCGAAGGTGACGGGATCGCAGGACACGCCGATCACCAGCGGCACGGCGCTCGCCGCCAGCTGGCGGGCCTGCGCCTCCGCTCCCTGGCGCGGGGGATCGAACACCGCGACATCGATGCCCCTCATCTCCTGCGCCAGCAGCGGCCGACGGAAGAGGTCGCGCACCTCGCCCACCACCGGCTTGAGCCCGGCAGCGCCCCGCACCGCCTTGTTGAGCGCTTCCACGGCGGGGGCGGCGGACTCGTAGGCCGTCACCCGCAGACGCTCCGCAAGGCGCAGGGCGAAAGTGCCGACGCCGGAGAACAGGTCCACCGCCCGTGCTGCCCCGCGCGCGCCCTCCGCCGCCTCCATCACCAGCCGCGCCAGCGTCGCCTCCCCCGCCGCGGTCGCCTGCAGGAACGAGCCCGGCGGCAGCGCAACGCGGGCCCGGCCCATGGTAAGCAGCGGCGGCTCGCGCTGCAGCACCAGCTCGCCATGGCGCGTAAGGCGCGCCAGCCGGTGCGCACCGGCGATCTGCGCCAGCGCAGCCACCCGGTCCGGCTTCAGCGGACCGCTGCCGCGCACATCCATGTCGAGCCCGGTTTCGGTCGCCGTCACCTGGATGTCGAGCGGCTTGGCAAGCGGCACCAGCTCTTGCGCCACCGCCCAGGCCGCCGCCAGCGCGCCGTCGAGCCCGGGCGCCAGAATCGGGCAGGCGTCGATGGCCACCACCGCATGGCTGCGGCGTCCCGCGAAGCCGACCGCCAGCGTGTCCCGTCCCTTCGGCGCGCTGCCGCCGGTGCCACGGGCATGGAAGGTCGCCCGGCGCCGCCCCTCGCCATGGGCGGGAAGCAGTGGCGCCACCTCCGCGTCGAGGCTCATCCGTGCCAGCGCCTCGACCACCAGGGCGCGCTTCCAGGCTGCATAAGGGGCAGGCGCCCAGTGCTGGAGGGCGCAGCCGCCGCACTGCCCGACATGACGGCAGATCGGCTCGATGCGCTCCGGGCTCGGCGTCCGCACGGCGAGCAGCCGCGCGCGATCCTGCTCGCGCGCCACCTCCACCACCTCGCCGGGCAGGGTCAGCGGGACGAAGACGGTGCCCTCCGAGGTGTCGGCGATGCCGTCGCCACGGTGGCCGAGGCGGGCAATGTCCAGCGTGGCGACGTTCATACGCGTAGCGGCTCCATCATGCAGCATGGGTTATTATGCATTTGAGCCAGTATCATGCGACACAAACGCGCAAAAACTTTCATTACACATGATTCCGCAAAGAGACTCATGTATTTTGACAGCGGCTGATTCCGTCAATTCAGATGGACAGTCTTTTTTACTTAGCACTTGCACATAATAATAAGTATCCAAATCCAGGAAAAGGGGAAACGCATGTCGCTTGTTTCGGCTCTGGCTATCAGTGTCGGCGTCCTTGGAGGCGTCGCCACCTGGCTGTTTCTCGGCCCACTGGCCGGCGGTCTGCAAATATGGGCCACCTTCATCGCCTGGGCCTGCTACTTCCACTGCGGTGGCAAGGAAGCCGGGCTCAAGGCCACGGTGCTGGCCAACATCGCCGGCGCCGTGATGGCCTGGCTGACGCTTCTGGCGGTCAGCCGAGGCGGGCTCGGCGAGGCGCTCGGCCTGCCGGTGTGGGCCGGCATCTGCGTCGGTGTCGGGGTGCTGGTGATGATCCTGCTCGGCCATCTCCCGGCCTTCGCCGCCATTCCGGCGATGGTCTACGGCTTCGCCGCGACGGCGGGCTATGCGCTGCTCGCCACCGACGGCCTCGCCAACCTCACCACGGCCGGCCTCGCCAACCCGCTGGCGACCATCGTGCTGTCGATGATTGTCGGCGCAGCCTTCGGCTACGTCTCGGAGAAGCTCGCCGGAATGCTGGTCGCCAGCGGCGGACAGACACGCCGGGCCTGAGCGCCTCGGCGTCCCGGGGAAAGGCGCGGGCGGCTTCATGTCGCCCGCGCCGCAACGATCAGCCATTCCTCATTGCCGTCACCGCCCAGAATGGGCGAGGCGAGGCGGTGTGTCACCCGCCAGCCGGCCTCCTCCAGCAGTGCGACGATCCGCGCCGCCGCCTCGGTACGAGCGTCCGCGTCCTTCACGATCCCACCCTTCGACAGCTTGTCGCGCCCGACCTCGAATTGCGGCTTCACCAGCGTCACCAGATGCGCCTGCGGCGCCGCGTGGGACAGCACGGCCGGCAGCACCTGCCGCAGCGAGATGAACGACACATCAACCGTGACGACACCCGCCGGCGGCAGCGCGCCGGGCGGCAGGCTCCTTATGTCGGTGCCCTCAAGCGAGACCACGCGCGTATCGCCACGCAGCCGCTCGTGAAGCTGCCCATGGCCGACATCGACCGCGTGAACGCGGGCCGCCCCGCGCGCCAGCAGCACCTGCGTGAAGCCGCCGGTGGAAGCGCCGACATCAAGCGCTTCCACGCCCTTGACCGAAAGCCCCGCCGCGTCCAGCGCCGCCTCCAGCTTCAGCCCGGCCCGTGACACCCATTCGTAGGCCTCGCGCGCCGCGATGACCGCGCCAGTCTCAATGGTCTCGGAAGGCTTGGCGACCCGCTTGCCGTCGGCGGTGACGAGACCCGCGGCAATGGCCGCCTGCGCCCGGGCGCGGCTGTCGAAGAAGCCGCGCGCCACCAGCACGCGGTCGGCGCGGTCCCGGCCGGAAGCGGAAGGGCCTGACGTCATGGGCAGCTTCCTGCCGCTCAGCCGCGCAGCAACGCGATCGCAGCTTCTTCCTCACGACCGAGCGCGTTGAACACGCCGCGGACGATGCCTTCGGCGTCGAGACTGGCCTCGTGCATCTGGCTGGTCGGCGAATCCTGCTCGATGAAGCGGTCCGGCAAAGCAAGGGTTCGCACCTTGAGGCCTCGGTCGAGTCCGCCGGCCTCGGCCAGCAGCGTCAGCACGTGGCTCCCGAAACCGCCGACAGCGCCTTCCTCGACCACGACCAGAACTTCATGCTCCCGTGCCAGGCGCAGCACGAGGTCGCGGTCGATGGGCTTGGCGAAGCGCGCATCGGCTACCGTCGTCGACAGGCCGAAGCCGGCGAGCTGGTCGGCGGCACCGAGGCAGGCGGCGAGCCGGGTGCCCAGCGACAGCAGGGCGATCTTCGAGCCCTCGCGGACGACCCGCCCGCGCCCGATCTCCAGCGGCATGCCGCGCGCCGGGCGCTCGACACCCACGCCCTCGCCCCGGGGGTAGCGGAAGGCGATCGGCCCTTCGTCGAAGGCCGCCGCAGTGGCGACCATGTGAACGAGTTCCGCCTCGTCCGCCGCCGCCATCACCACCATGCCGGGCAGGGTGGCGAGCATCGGCACGTCGAAGGCGCCGACATGGGTGGCGCCGTCCGCCCCCACGAGGCCGGCACGGTCGATGGCGAAGCGCACCGGCAGGCGCTGGATCGCCACGTCATGGACGATCTGGTCGTAGGCGCGCTGTAGGAAGGTGGAGTATATGGCGCAGAACGGCTTGTACCCCTCCGTCGCCAGTCCGGCGGCGAAGGTCACGGCATGCTGCTCGGCGATGCCGACATCGAAGGTGCGGCTGGGGAACGCCTCGCCGAACAGGTCGAGCCCAGTGCCGGCCGGCATGGCGGCATTGATGGCGACGATCCGGTCGTCGTGGCGCGCTTCCTCGATCAGGCTGTCGGCGAAGACGCGGGTATAGGTCGGCGCGTTGGAAACCGACTTCTTCTGCGCCCCGGTGGCGACATCGAAGCGCTGAACGCCGTGGTACTTGTCGGCGGAAGCCTCGGCGGGCGGATAGCCCTTGCCCTTCTGTGTCACGACATGGACCAGCACCGGGCCCGTCTCGGCGTCGCGCACATTGCGGAGAATGGGCAGCAGATGGCTCAGATTATGACCGTCGATCGGCCCGACATAGTAGAAGCCCAGCTCTTCGAACAGCGTGCCGCCGGTCCAGAAGCCGCGCGCAAACTCCTCCGCCCGCGCCGCCTGCCGGCCGAAGAACTTCGGCAGATTGCCGGCAAGCTGCTTGGCCGTCTCCCGCAGCGAGCGATAGGTGCGCCCGGACAGCAGCCGCGCCAGATAGGCGGACATGGCCCCCACCGGCGGGGCGATCGACATGTCGTTGTCGTTGAGGATGACGATGAGCCGGGAATCCATCGCCCCGGCATTGTTCATCGCCTCATAGGCCATGCCGGCCGACATGGCGCCGTCGCCGATCACGCAGACCACGTTGCGGGCGTCGCCCGCGAGGTCGCGCGCCACCGCCATGCCGAGCCCGGCGGAAATCGAGGTGGAGGAATGGCCGGCGCCGAAGGGGTCGTATTCGCTCTCGGCCCGGTTGGTGAAGCCCGAGAGGCCCCCGCCCTGGCGCAGCGTGCGCATGCGGTCGCGCCGCCCGGTGAGGATCTTGTGCGGGTAGCACTGGTGGCCGACATCCCAGATCAGCCGGTCGTCCGGCGTGTCGAACACATGATGCAGGGCCACCGTCAGCTCGACCACGCCGAGCCCGGCACCGAGATGGCCGCCGGTGACGGACACCGCGTCGATCATCTCCTCGCGCAGCTCCGCCGCAATCTGCGGCAGCTGCTCCTCCGACAGGCGGCGCAGATCGGCCGGCTCGCGGATCGTGTCGAGTAGCGGCGTCGAGGGACGGGTCAAGAACGGCTCCGAGAACACATCCGCCGAAGGCGCGCACAGGGGCGCGCGCCACCAAGCGAAGTCCAACGGCATACACAAGGACGAGGGGAGGCGCAACGCACGCCCGCGCGACCGCCGCGCCCCGCGAGTCGTGCAACCGCATGTGGAGACAGCGCGGGCTGACCGACGCGGCGTTGGCCTCGGCGCCCGGCTTCCATTAAAAAAGCGGCATGCAAGCACGAGTCGCCGCGCCGACGCACAGGGATGATGGACCCAAGCCCCCCGACGGGATGGGCGCCGACCCAGACGCCTCTGTCGTCAAGTCGGACAGCGACGTTCCGGCCGGTCGGACGTGGCGCCGGCTGATGCTGTTCTTCCCCGGCCACGACCCCACCGAGATGGACTACCATCACGGCCGCTTCGCCAATCAGGCGGAGCGCTTCGGGGCTCTATGGTCGGTCAAGGTGAAGGTGTCGCCGCGTCTCGACGACGGCGCGCAGCCCTATGCCCGCTGGGAAGTCGACGCGCAGGGTCCCAACTGGTCGACCCGCACCGACTACCGAATCCTGCGCTGGGAGGATATCATCCAGACGCTCGATGCCCGGTCCGATCCGGTGCGGCTGTGGCGCGGTTTCGGCGGGCTGTGGGATTTTCTGCGCGGCGGCGCGGCACGGGGTTATTTCCGCGCCAGTCCGCGCTACGGCGCCTTCTTCTTCTTTCCCTATCTCATCGCCACGCTGTTCCTTACCGCCGGGCTCGCGGCGGGCGGCCTGGTGTTGTGGGCGGCCGGCCTTGTCCTGCCTAATCCGCTCGCCTGGGCCGCGGCCATCGCGGCCGGCATCGCCACCTTCTTCGGCCTTTTCCGCCGACCCGGACGCGACTGGCGCCTTCACCAGGCGCTCGACGACTGGGACCTCGCGCGCGACTATCTGCACGATGCCACGCCCGGGCTCGACGCAAGGCTCGACCGCTTCGCCGAGGTGCTGCTCGACGTCGTCCGCACCGGTGACCAGGACGAGATCGTCCTCGTCGGCCACAGCCTCGGGGCGACGCTGATGCTGGGCGTCATCGACCGTGCGCTCGACCGCGATCCGGCTTTGGCGGACGGGCCGACCCGGCTCAACCTGCTCACCTGCGGCGCCACCATCCCCAAGCTGGCTCTGCACGCCAAAGGCGGCAAGGTGCGCCGGCAGGCCGCCCGCATTGCGGGGACGCCCGGGCTCACCTGGGTCGAGTACCAGGCGCGGCACGACGCCATCAATTTCTACAAGTTCCACCCGGTGAATCTGCGCCGCGCCGGCTTCGACCTGCCGGAAGCGAGCCCGCCTTTGCTGCGCAACGCGAACATCAAGGAAATGCTCACCCACGCCAAGCTGAAGCGGCTGCGCTGGCACGCCATGCGGCTGCACTACCAGTTCCTGCTGGCGAACGAGCAGAAGGCGCCCTACGACTATTTCATGTTCGCCCTCGGCCCGCTTTCCTTCCCCGAGCTTTCCTCCCGCCCGGAGGGGCCGGTCGGCCGCTTCGCGGCGGATGGCTCCCTGATCGCCTGAACCAACGGACGCTTCATGAACCTTCTCCTCGCCGCCAAGATCGTGTGGGCCGCCGGCTGCATCGGCTGGTACGTCATTCGCCTGCCCTTCGAACGCAAGGTGAAGCGCGAGCGCGTTGTCGATGCCCGCGACCGGCTGCGCGAGCTCATCCTGCTCTCCTGCTCCACCGCCGGTCTCGGCATCGTGCCGCTGCTCTGGGCGACTTCGCGGGTGTTCGATTTCGCCAATTATCCCTATTCCGTCCTCCAGTTCGCGCTCGGCACCCTGACCTTCGTGCTGGCCCTGTGGCTGTTCCGCCGCACCCATCGCGACCTCGGCAAGAACTGGTCGGTGACCCTGGAAATCAAGGACGCGCACAAGCTGATCACCGGCGGCGTCTACCGCCATGTGCGCCACCCCATGTACTCCGCCTTCTTCCTGTGGGCGCTGGCGCAATTGATCCTGATTCCGAATTGGGTCGCCGGCCCGGCCGGCTTCATCGGCTTCGGCATTCTCTATGCCTTCCGCATCGGCCGCGAAGAAAAGATGATGCTCGACACCTTCGGCGACGAGTACCGTGCCTACAGCGCCCGCACGGCGCGTCTGATCCCGGGCGTGTACTGAACAGGAAGGAGCACCGCATGCTGGAGCTTCGGCCGGGCTGCGAATGCTGCGACCGCGATCTCCCGCCGGATTCGCGCGAGGCGATGATCTGCACGTTCGAGTGCACCTTCTGCGCGTGCTGCGCCGAGAGGGTGCTGGGCGGCATCTGCCCGAACTGCGCGGGCGAGCTGGTCCGCCGTCCCATCCGTCCGCCGGCGGCGCTGGCCCGCCACCCGGCTTCATCCCTTCGGGTGTTCAATCCGGCGTGCGGGAGCCGGCAGGCGGGCTGACTCGCGCGCCGAAAAGCCGCGTTCCCGCAAAGCCCTGCCCGGCGATCCCGGTGCAGAGCGCCCACCATTGGCAGCCTGCGCAGGCCGCGCGAACCGTGCCCTGCGCATAGGCCTCGCGCATGTGGGCAACCCGCTCGGCGGTGAGGACGATCCTGCCGCCCGGTTCGAGCGAACCGCCCAGCAGTTCCGCGATCGCGGTGCGGGCCGACGCGTCGCGCGCGACGACGCTGGCATTGCGGCAATGGTGCCCGGGCTCTCCCAGCATAGGAGCACAGATGTCGTCCGGACCCTCCACCAGTTCCGCCGGCTCCCCCGCGTTCAGCCGCGCGACGATGCGCCGATAGCCGGCGGTGAAGGCGGGGGTATAGCCCTTGCCGACGAAGGTCAGCAGGCAGAGCAGGTGGTGGGCGCGCAGCCGCACGGCCATGGCAGGACCCGGCGATCCAGGCCCCCGCTTATTCGCCGTCCAGCGGCTGGGTGCCCGCCGGCCGTCCATCGGCGCCGAGGGTGATCTTCTCGACCCGCGCCTCGGCGTCCTTCAGCAGCGCGTCGCAGCGGGCCTTGAGCGCCTCGCCGCGTGCATAGAGCGCAATGGATTCCTCGAGCGGGACATTGCCGCCTTCGAGCTTGGCCACAATGGTCTCCAGCTCGGCAAGCGCCTTCTCGAAGCTCAGCGCGTTCACGTCCGCCGCATCGGTCATCGCCTTACTCCTTCCTGAGTCGCGTCCCTTATACAGGGAGCGGCGGGCGCTCTCATCCCCCGGCGGTCAGCCGCGCATCAGCGCCATGACATGGGCGGAGGCCGAGCGTGCCAGGCCTTCGAGGTCGTAGCCGCCTTCCAGCACGGAGACGATCTTGCCGCTGCAATGCGTGTCGGCGACGTCCATCAGCTTCTTGGTCACCCAAGTGTAGTCGTCTTCCAGCAGGTTGATGTTGCCCAGCGGGTCACGCGTATGCGCGTCGAAGCCGGCGGAGATGATCAGCAGTTCGGGACCGAAGGCCTGCAGGCGCGGCAGGATGCGGCTCTCGAACGCCTCGCGGAAATGCGCACCGTCATCGCCCGAGCGCAGCGGCGCGTTGACGATGTTGTCGGTGGTGCCGCGCTCGCCGACCGCCCCGGTGCCGGGAAAGAGCGGCATCTGGTGGGTGGAGGCGTACATCACGCTCGGATCGGAAAAGAAAATCTCCTGCGTGCCATTGCCGTGATGCACATCGAAATCGACGATGGCGACGCGGCCGAGCCCATGGACCTTCTGGGCATGGCGGGCGGCGATGGCGACATTGTTGAACAGGCAGAACCCCATCGGGGTGCGCGTCTCGGCATGGTGCCCAGGGGGGCGCATGGAAACGAAGGCATTGCTCACCTTGCCCGCCAACACCTCGTCGACGCCGAGGACGGCGCCGCCGACGCCGCGCCAGATCGCTTCGCCGGTGCCAGGCGACATCACCGTGTCGCCGTCGATCCGCACCATCCCCTCGTTCGGCATCGCCTCGTCAAGCGCGGCGACGTAGTCCTCGGGATGCACGCGCACGATATCCCCGCGCGCCGCCACCGGCGCCTGCTCGCGCGCCAGCGTCGCGAACTGCTCGCCCTCGAACACCCGATTGAGCACCCGCACCCGATCCGGCCGTTCGGGATGCCCGGACGGCGTGAGGTGTTCGAGACA
>JAEYTJ010000086.1 GCA_023434095.1 Pseudomonadota bacterium
ACCTGGACCGGCGAAATCTGGGCCTATGACTACGACATCGCCACCGGCACCGCCTCCAACCGGCGGACCTTCACCAAGGTCGACACCTCCAAGGGCGGCGCCGCCGACGGCTCCACCGTCGATGCCGAGGGCTTCCTGTGGAACGCGCTGGTCTATGACGGGCGGCTGGTGCGCTACGCACCGGACGGCAGAGTCGACCGCATCATCGACATGCCGGTGAAGAAGATCACCAGCGTGATGTTCGGCGGGCCGAAGCTCGACGTGCTCTATGTCACCTCCATGGCCAAGCCGCCGCTGCCGCGCTTTCCCGGCGACGGGGTACTGCGGGGCAGCCTGTTCGCGATCCACGATCTCGGCGTGACCGGCGTGCCGGAACCCCGCTTCGGCGCCTAGCAGGGATATGGGCGCGCGTTAACCGGCTGACACGGCGTAGCGCAGATGCACCACGCCGTGATCGAGCGTCTCGGCGGCGAGCAGCGACAGGCTCACCTTGCCGGCGAGACCCTCCGGGCCGGCATCGACAATGGATTCGCTGCCGGGGCGGGCATCGAGCGCCGGGGCGACGAGCACGCTGAACTCGTCGACCAGCCCGGCGGCGAAGAAGGCGCCATTGGCGCGCGCCCCGCCCTCCACCGCGAGGCGCGCGATACCGAAGTCGCGCGCCAGAATCTCAAGTGTGGCGGCGAGATCGATCTCGTCGCCCTCGGCGACGATGTAGGAGACGCCATCGACCGCGAGTTCAGCGAGATGGCTGTCGGGCACATCGCGCCCGAGCAAAGCGATGGCATGATCGCCACCGACATCCGGCCCCTTGAAGTGCACCTTGCCGGAGGGGTCGAGCGCGATGGCATAGCTCTCCGCCCGCGCCGCGACATGCAGCGGGCGCTCCACCGCCCCCGCTTCGGCGGGCGGGTGGGGAACGCCCTTGGCCATCTCCGCCATCGTCACCCGGCCAACCAGCCACGCATCGGCCTTCAGCGTCGCGTGCGCCTGCTCATAGAGCCGGCCCCAATCGGCACGGCCACCCTGCGGGCTGGCGGTGAAGCAGCTCGGGTGCAGGCGCCCGTCGAGCGAGGTTTCCATCAGGCAGACGACATAGGGCTTCACGGGCACGCTCCCTGCTGTGACCGGCGCAACACGGCGCCGGACGCTGACCTATGGCGCCGGTCCCGCGATGGGTAGCCCTCGCCGAAGAGATTTCCGCAGGATCGCAGCGATGGCTTGACCCCAATCCTCATATTATCTATCGTTTTTATATTCTATTGCCGCTCGCGACCGGCACCCACGCGCCCGTCGCCTTCGCCCCGTGCCTTCGGAGACCATCATGGCCGACCCGATCCAGCTTTCTTCCGACGTGCTCGTCATCGGTGGCGGGCCGGCTGCGTGCTGGGCGGCGCTGGCCGCGCGCGAGGCCGGGTGCAGCGTGGTGCTGGTGGACAAGGGCTATGTCGGCACCAGCGGCGCCACCGCGCCGTCCAACACCGGGACCTGGTTCGCCACCACGCCGGAGCGGCGGGCGAAGCTGATCGCCGAGCGGGTGAAATCCTCCGAGGGGCTGGCCGATGTGCGGCAGATGGGGCGGGTGATCGACACCGCGACCCAGCACCTTCATGTGCTGGCCGAGCGCGGCTACCGCTTTCCGCGCGACGATGAGGGCGACCTCTACATCGCCAATCTGCGCGGCCCGGACTATATGCGCTTCCTGCGCCAGCTTCTGGTGAAGGCCGGAGTCACGGTGCGCGACCACCATCCCGCGCTCGAACTGCTGACGGCGGGCAACGTGGTGGCCGGCGCGGCCGGCTTCGCCCGCCAGCTGAACCAGAACTGGGAGGCGCGGGCGGGCGCCGTGGTGCTCGCCACCGGCGGCTGCGCCTTCGGCTCGCGCATTCTCGGCGCCACGGGGCTCACCGGTGACGGCCAGCTCATGGCGGCCGAACTCGGCGCCAGCCTCTCCGGCATGGAGTTTTCCAGCCAGTACGGCATCGTGCCGCTGCATTCCTCGGTGAACAAGGGGCTTCCCTATTTCTGGGCCAGCTTCTACCGGGCCGATGGCTCGGCCATCGACATCCCGCCCGGCGAGCGCTTTTCGGTGCTGGCGCGGGAATCGCTGGAAGGGCCGCTCCAGGCCCGGCTCGACCGCGCGAGCGGCGCCGTGCCGGAGGCGCTGCGAAAGGGCCAGCCCAACTGCTTCCTCCCCTTTGAGCGCGCCGGCATCGACCCGTTCGCGGAACTGTTCCCCATCGCCCTGCGCGCGGAAGGCACGGTGCGTGGCACCGGCGGGCTGAAGCGCACCGATGACGCGTGCGGCGTCGGCATTCCCGGCCTGTTCGCGGCCGGCGACGCGCTGGAGCGGCAGGATATCGCCGGCGCCGCGACCGGTGGCGGCGGCCCCAACGCCTCCTGGGCCATCGCCACCGGGGTCTGGTCCGGCAAGGGGGCGGCCGCCTTCGCGCAACGCCTCGGCGCGCGCGCGGCGGAACGGACCGTGCGGCCCGCCGGGCAGGCGGGGCTGCGTCCCACCGCCGGCGCCCGCCCGCTCGATCCGGCGGAGGCGGTAGCGCTGGTGCGCGACGAGATGCTGCCGGTGGACCGCAATTTCTTCCGCAGTGCGCCGACGCTCAAGGCCTCGCTCACGCGCCTCGACGCGGCGTGGGAAGCGATCCGCGATCATGCGCAGGGCGAGGGCGCCACCGCCTTCCGCCTGCGCGAAGCCGCCGCGCTGCTCGCCTCCAGCCGCTGGGCCTATCGCGCCGCCGAGGCTCGGACCGAGACGCGCGGCATGCATCGCCGCCTCGACGCGCCCGCCGGCGAGCCGGCACAGGCCCTCCGCCTCACCATCGCCGGCCTCGACCGGCCGACGCTGAACTTCGACCACCCACAGCTGGAGGCCGCCGCCTCATGATCGAAATCCTCTCCGCCGGCCGCTGCACCGCCTGCAATGTCTGCGTGAAGGCTTGCCCGGCCAATGTGTTCGAGGCGGTGCCCGGCGCCGTGCCGATCATCGCCCGGCAGGCGGACTGCCAGACCTGCTTCCTCTGCGAGATCTACTGCCCGGTCGACGCGCTCTTCGTCGCCGCCGATCCCGAGCACGTCACCGGCATCACCGAGGACGCCGTGGCCGCCGACGGCCTGTTCGGCAGCTATGCGCGCGCGCTCGGCTGGAAGAAGGGCCGCGAAGGCGGCGCCGATGCCGACCCCACCCATCGCCTGCGCCAGGCGTCGCTGACCGCGATGCCGACCGGCCCCCGGAGCCCCGCGCCATGAGCGTTCCCGTTGCCGACGCCGCGCCTGCGGGCGCGCCTGCCGCCCACCGCATCGCGCTGCGCGACGTGCGCAAGACCTTTCAGCTGAAGCCCGGGCAGAGCGTGACGCTCGACGGGCGCTCCAGCGACCGCATCCCGGTGCTCTCGGGCGTCGATCTCGACATCCCCAAGGGCGCGTTCGTCACCGTCGTCGGGCCCTCGGGCAGCGGCAAGTCGGTGCTGCTCGACATCATCGCCGGGCTGACCGAGCCGAGCGGCGGCGCGGCGGCCATCGACGGACGAAAGGTGACGCGCCCGCATCCCGAGACGGCCTACGTGTTCCAGCAATACGCGCTGTTTCCCTGGCGCACGGCGCTGCAGAACATCGAATACCCCCTGGAGGTGCGCGGCGTCGGCC
>JAEYTJ010000109.1 GCA_023434095.1 Pseudomonadota bacterium
TACGACACCTCCGACCGGCTGTATTTCGAGCCGCTGACCGCCGAGGACGTGATCGAGATCCTGGAGCGCGAGCGCTCCGCCGGCACGCTGCACGGCGTCATCGTGCAGTTCGGCGGCCAGACCCCGCTCAAGCTCGCCCGTGCGCTGGAAGAGGCGGAAATCCCGATCCTCGGCACCTCGCCGGAAGCTATCGACCTCGCCGAGGACCGCGACCGCTTCAAGAGCCTGCTCGACAAGCTGAAGCTGCGCCAGCCGGCCAACGGCATCGCCTATTCCGTGGAGCAGGCGCGCCTCGTCACCGCCGAGCTCGGCTACCCGCTCGTCGTGCGCCCCTCCTATGTGCTGGGCGGGCGGGCGATGCAGATCATCCATGAGGAGAGCCAGCTCGGCGACTACCTGCTGGAAACGCTGCCGGGGCTGGTGCCGAACGACATCAAGGCCCGCTATCCCAACGACAAGACGGGCCAGATCAACACGCTGCTGGGCAAGAACCCGCTGCTGTTCGACCGCTATCTCTCCGACGCCATCGAGGTGGATGTCGACTGCCTTGCCGACGGCCGGGACACCTTCGTCTGCGGCATCATGGAGCACATCGAGGAAGCCGGCATTCATTCCGGCGACTCGGCCTGCTCCCTCCCGCCTTACTCGCTGTCGCCGGAAATGATCGCCGAACTCGAGGCGCAGACCCGCAAGATGGCGCTGGCGCTCGAAGTGGGCGGCCTGATGAACGTCCAGTACGCCATCAAGGACGGCAAGATCTTCGTGCTGGAGGTCAATCCGCGCGCCTCCCGCACCGTGCCCTTCGTCGCCAAGGTGGTGGGCCAGCCGATCGCCAAGATCGCCGCGCGCATCATGGCCGGCGAGGCGCTGGCCTCGTTCGGGCTCACGCCCTTCGCCGGCGATCATGTGGCGGTGAAGGAGGCGGTGTTCCCCTTCGCCCGCTTCCCCGGCGTCGACACGGTGCTCGGCCCGGAGATGCGCTCCACCGGCGAGGTGATGGGGCTCGACAGCTCCTTCGCGGTCGCCTTCGCCAAGAGCCAGCTCGGCGGCGGCACCAAGGTGCCGACCTCGGGCACGGTGTTCATCTCGGTGCGCGAGGCCGACAAGGCGCGCATCCTCGATACGGCGCGGCTTCTTGTCTCGCTCGGCTTCAAGGTGATCGCCACCTCGGGCACCCAGCGCTTCCTGGCGGAAAACGGCGTGCCCAGCACCAAGATCAACAAGGTGCTGGAAGGCCGCCCGCATATCGTCGATTCCATCAAGAACGGCGAGGTGCAGCTCGTCTTCAACACGACCGAGGGCGCGCAGGCGCTCGCGGACTCGCGTTCGCTGCGCCGCGCGGCCCTCTTGCATAAAGTGCCGTACTACACCACGCTATCGGGAGCGATCGCGGCGGCGCGCGGAATCAAGGCCTATATTGGCGGCGATCTGGAAGTGCGCGCCCTGCAGGACTATTTCTAACCCGGACCCGGCCTGACGGCGCCTCGTGGCGCCGCGGGTGTACGGCAGACCGGACCCCAAGCTCGCGCGGGCGTTTCGTTGAGGCCGTTGGCCCCGATGAGGCACCCGCGGGGGCTTCCTTTGCTTTTGGGAGGTCAAGAACAGACCAATGGACAAGATTCCGATGACCGCCGGCGGCCATGCCGCACTGGAAGAGGAACTCAAGCGGCGCCAGCAGGTGGAACGTCCCCGCATCATCGAGGCGATCTCGGAAGCGCGCGCCCATGGCGACCTGTCCGAGAATGCGGAATACCACGCCGCCAAGGAACAGCAGGCGCTGAACGAGGGCCGCATCGCCGAGCTTGAAGACAAGCTGTCGCGCGCCGAGATCATCGACGTCGCCAAGCTCACCGGCGACACCGTGATGTTCGGCGCCACCGTCAAGCTGATCGACGAGGACACCGAGGAAGAGCGCGTGTGGCAGATCGTCGGCGATATGGAAGCCGACGCCAAGGCCGGGCGCATCTCCATCTCCTCGCCCATGGCCCGGGCGCTGATCGGCAAGAAGCTCGGCACGTCGGTGGAAGTGGTGACGCCCAAGGGCGCCCGCTCCTACGAGATCGCCGCCGTCCGCTTCGCCTGATCGCGACCGCAGGCCCGACATGACGGAGAAGGCGGCGATCGATCCGGCCCGGCTCGAAGTCGTGGCGCCGAACTTCAAGCGCCGCCTCTCCGGTGTCACCTCCACCCTGGAACGCGTGCTGCCCTATCAGGCACGCGCGGTCGGCATCGCCGCCTTCGGCCCGGGGCTGGCCTCGAGCGTGCCGCGCGTGGGCATCGGCACGTTCCGCCATTTCTGGGGCCGCCCCGGCCGCCGCCCCCGCCGCATCTGGCACGCGCGCCGCAATGTCGAGATGCTCGCCGGCGTGGTGATGCGCGACGTGCTGCGGATGAAGCTGGCGCTGGTCTTCACCTCAGCCTCGCAGCGCCGGCACACACGCTGGAGCCGGTTCCTGATCGCCCGCATGGATGCGGTGATCGCTACTTCCGCCAAGACCGCTGGCTATCTCCAGCGCCCGTCGACCGTCATCCATCACGGCATCGACATGGGCAGCTTCGCGCCCGCCGCCGACAAGGCCGAGGCGCGGCGCGCCGTGGGGCTGCCGGACCATCTCAGACTGATCGGCTGCTTCGGCCGCATCCGCGCCCAGAAGGGCACGGACGTGTTCGTCGACGCGCTGATCCGCGTGCTGCCCGACCATCCCGGCTGGGGCGGCGTGGTGCTGGGCCGGGCGACCGGCGCTCATACCGCTTTCTTCGCCGAGCAGCGCGCCAAGGTGGAAAAGGCGGGTCTCGCCGACCGCATCCTGTTCCCCGGCGAGGTCGCGACCTCGGACATCGCCCGCTGGTACCGGGCGCTCGACCTCTATGTCGCCCCCCAGCGCTGGGAGGGCTTCGGCGTCACCCCGCTGGAGGCGATGGCCTGCGGCGTGCCTGTCGTCGCGACCCGCGTCGGCGCGTTCGAGGAACTTGTGGTCGAGGGTCAAACCGGCGCCATCATCCCGCCCGGCGACGTCCCGGCCATGGCGGAAGCGGTGGTGGCCTTCGTCCAGCTTGGCGATTCCGGCCGCGCCGCCATGGCCGAAGCCGCGCGCCGCCATGTCGTCGAGAACCACTCGATCGAGACCGAGGCCGAGACGATCAACGCCGTTTACGAAGAGGTCTGGGCGCGCGCCTGACCCGGCATTGCCGCGAGGCCAAGCACCGGCGCGATGATCCGGGCGATCTCCCCGCGCACATCCAGCGTCGGCGGCTCCACCGTAACCAGCGTGCGGGCGAACTGGTCCGCATTCACCGTGCCGAGCGGCAGGATGGCGAGGCTCGGCGCGAAGGATGGCGCCGCCCAGCTCTTGGCCGCCCAGGCGGAAATCGCCTCGCTGGCATAGCCGTCATGCACCTTGGCCGAGCGCAGGCCGATGACCGGCCGCTGCGCCGTCAGCCCTTCCACCAGCATGCTCATCGAATCTTCCGTCACCGCCACCGCGTCGGCGCCGAACAGCGCCCGCACCGAGCCTGGCCCGGCGCTGCGGTAGTCGACGAACTCGGCGAGCACGCCCTCGCCGGCCAGCGCCGCGAGGCGCGCGCCAACCGCGTCCGGCGTGCGGCGCGAGGTGGTGACCCGCCAGCGCACGCCATGCTCGCGCGCCACGTCGCGCACCAGTTGCACCAGCGCGTCCCATTCATTCGCCGGCCATTCCTTGCGATAGGCGGTGCCGCCGACCAGCAGCGCGATCTCGGCGCCCTTGAGGTCGGCCAGCGTGGAAAGCCGGCGCGGGGCGGAATAGTCGGCGGGGTCGACGATGGAGGGGATCGGCGCCCAGGCGGAACGCGGATTGCCGGCCGCGCGCGGCGAGGCAACGATCATCAGGCCGACCTCGCGCGTGTCATAGCCGCCAATGCCGCCGGAATAGACGAAGGGCACGCCGCCGAAGCAGCGGCTCAGCAGAATGCCGGCGGCGATGGTCGGGCGGCCGGAGCCGACGATGACGTCCGGCCGCTCCAGCGCCTCCGCATCGAGCGCGTACATCGCCTTCAGCCAATAGCGCGCGTCGCGGCCATAGCGGCGCATGACGATCTTGCGGACATCATCATGGGCGAACCAGGTCGGGCGGATGTCGAGCCGCTCGACCACTGTAGGGGCCAGCCGCCCGATCGCCAGCGCGACGCCTTCCGCCTGATTGAAATGCCCCGGCTTCTTGTCGCGCAGGACCAGCAGCTTCACCGGGCGCCCCCGCGCGGCTTGCTGCCGAACAGCTTGCGATGGGCGGAGCGGGTGAGCTTCTGCGTGCGGTAGATCACCCGCTCGCGGGCCCGCACGGCAAGGCCGGCGAGGCCCCTCACCTCCCCGTCCCAGGTCTTGAAGGCAACGCGGGCGCGGCGATGGATTGGCATTTCGCGGATGGTGGGGAAATGCGGCTTCAGCCGGGCGAGCCACCAGTCGGCGCCATGCTGGGAGACATGGGCGTTGCGCCCGTCGGAGAGCAGCATCTTCGCCGGGCCGATGTCGATGACGAACAGCGCCTGCTCGGCGGTGGCGGCGATGGAGGCCAGCACCGCGTCGATCTCCTCATCGGGTATGTGCTCCATCACGTCGACATTCACCGCCAGCTCCACCCGCTTGTTCGGCAGGGTGGCGATGGCGGGAATCGCGGGATCGTAGCGGTGAATCTCGCCGATGCCCGCCTTGGCGGCGATGAGGAAGGCAAGGTTGCTCTGCCCGCAGCCGAAATCGATCAGCGAGGCGGGCTTCAGCGCCATGATGTGCGGCAGCATGTCGGCCAGCGCATGCCGGGCCGTGGCGCCGTAGCGGTGGCGCGCATGGAGCTTCGCATATTCGTCGACGAGGCTGTGTGCCATCCCTAGGCTCCGAAAAGGCGGCGCTTGAGCTTGCCGAAGAACCGCCGCAGCCGGCGCACCCGCTTCTCCACCTTGCGCCCCAGCCTGGTCTTCAGCGGCGCATTGGCGAAGGGGGTGCGGGCGCGATACGCCATGAACAGGTCGCGGCGCGGGTGGTTGCAGTCGGTGTAGTTGGGTTTCACCTGACCGATGAAGTGGATGATCCTGGCGCCCTCCCAGACGGCGGGATCGGCCTTGTAGACGCCCTTCTCCAGCCGGTGATGCAGGTTCCAGCTCTCGTCCAGCGGCAGCCATGCGCCACGCAGCGCCCCGTTGAGCGCGTCCTGGTCCATCATCGGCAGCGAGGGCCGCGAGGCGATGAACTCCAGCGTCCGCTCCGTCACCCGCTCACGCCGCCAGGCGTCGAGGTCGATCAGCAGGACGCCGCTGTTGAAGTAGCGCATGTCGTCCGGCAGACCGATGGCGCGGTTGCGGGTGATATGCCGCTGCGGCACCAGCCGCGCGACATCGTCCACCGCTGCCAGCGCGAAGCCGTCCATCGGCAAGGTCGCCAGCGGCGCGAGCGGGGCGGCGACCAGCGTGTCACAGTCCACATAGAGCAGCCTGCCCGTCGCCTCGGACAGCGTCAGCGGCATCAGGATGCGGGCATAGGCGGTGCGCGAGAGATGGTTGTTCACCGGCCCGGTGGCGAAATGGCGGACCATGTCGTCGTCGATGTCGATGAAGCGCAGGTCCGGTCGGCCATAGCTGGCGGCGAGACGCCGCTTGTCCTCCGCCGACACGCGGTCGCAGAACACGCAGACCGAACTGACGGCGTCCCCCGCCCTGTCGGCGATGGAGGCCAGCAGAACTGCGGTCAGTTCGACATAGGCGGTGTCGGTGGCGGTAGCGACGATCAAGGGGCTTCCCCTTCCATCGGCACCACCGCGGCATCCTTGGACTGCTGAAGCGTGAGCGCGGTCTTCACATTGCGCACATTCGGCGCGCCGGTCAGTTCCAGCACGAAATTCTGGAAGGTGCGCAGGTCCGGCGCGACGCAGAGCAGGATGAAGTCGGTCTCGCCGGAGAGCATCCAGCAGGCCCGCACCAGCGGCCAGCGCTCCACCTGCGCCGCGAAGGCGGAAAGATCGGCCTCCGCCTGGCTGATCAGGTGCACCATCGCGAAGGCCATCAGGTCGAAGCCGAGCTTCTTCTCGTCGAGAAGCGCGCGGTAGCCCTTGATGATGCCTTCCTCCTCCAGCGCACGCACGCGCCGCAGGCAGGGCGGGGCGGAAATGCCGACCCGCTGGGAAAGCTCCACATTGGTGATGCGGCCATCGCCCTGAAGCTCGCGAAGGATGTTCCAGTCGATCGCGTCGATGCGGCGAACCAAGGGGTCTCTCCGTTTGCGGCAGGCCGGCGCCCGCCCTCGGCCGCGACAAGAGTGCGCCGCCGGCCAGAGCAATTATCTTGCGCGCGTGCCCCGCGCAATCTTCCTTCTGGAAAACTAATGGATAGGAAGCGCCTGCCTTGCGGTTGCCAAGGTCAGCTCCTACATTTTCGCATGGCTAACGCAGCGGCCCGTGCACGGCGCTCATGTGTCGGCCAGTGCCCAGCCGAGCCGTTCCCCCCCGCCGCAATTTCGAGTGAGCCTGCCATGTCGGCCCTTTCCGCCCGCCCGGCCAACCACGTCAAGGTCCTGATCATCGGATCGGGCCCGGCGGGCTATACCGCCGCCGTCTATGCCGCGCGCGCGATGCTGGAGCCGGTGCTGATCCAGGGCATCCAGCCCGGCGGGCAGCTCACCATCACCACCGACGTCGAGAACTATCCCGGCTTCGCCGACCCGATCCAGGGGCCTTGGCTGATGGAGCAGATGCAGGCGCAGGCCGAGAAGATGGGCACGCGCATCGTCAACGATCTGGTGACGCGCCTCGATCTCTCCTCCCGCCCCTTCCGCGCCGAGACCGATTCCGGGGTGTGGATCGCCGAGACGGTGATCCTCGCCACGGGCGCGCAGGCGCGCTGGCTCGAGCTCGACTCCGAACAGGCCTATCGCGGCCACGGCGTGTCCGCCTGCGCGACCTGCGACGGGTTCTTCTACCGCGGTAAGGAAGTGATGGTCATCGGCGGCGGCAACACCGCGGTCGAGGAAGCGCTGTTCCTCACCAACTTCGCCTCCAAGGTCACCGTCGTGCACCGGCGCGACAGCTTCCGCGCCGAGAAGATCCTTCAGGAGCGCCTCTTCGCCCATCCCAAGGTGGAGGTGGTGTGGAACGCCGCCCTGCACGAGGTGAAGGGCCAGCACGAGCCGCCGAAGGTGACCGGCGTGGTGCTGAAGGACGTCGTCACCGGCGCGCTGTCCGAGCGCCCGGCCGACGGCGTGTTCATCGCCATCGGCCACGCCCCGGCGACCGATCTGGTGCAGGGCCAGCTGACGCTGAAGCCCAGCGGCTATGTCTGGACGGCACCGCATTCCACCCAGACGTCGGTGGAAGGCGTGTTCGCCGCCGGCGACGTCGCCGACGACATCTTTCGCCAGGCGGTGACCGCCGCCGGCATGGGCTGCATGGCGGCGCTGGAGGCCGAGCGCTTCCTTGCCGCCCGCGAACCGCTCGCCCAAGCCGCCGAATGAACGAGGGCACCCGCCGGATGGACAACAAGGCCAATCGCGCCCGCGACATGGACTGGGACAAGCTGAAGGTGTTCCACGTCGCGGCGGAGGCGGGCTCGTTCACCCATGCGGGTGAGGCGCTCGGCCTGTCGCAGTCGGCGGTGAGCCGGCAGGTCTCGGCGCTGGAGCAGGAACTCAACATCCCGCTGTTCCACCGCCATGCGCGCGGTCTGATCCTGACCGAGCAGGGCGACCTACTCTACCGCACAGCCCACGAAGTGTTCATGAAGCTGGAGGCGGCGCGGGCCAAGCTGACGGATTCGCGCGAGAAGCCGAACGGGGAACTGCGCGTCACCACCACCATGGGCCTCGGCACCCACTGGCTGACGGCGCGGATCGGCGAGTTCCTCGAACTCTATCCCGACATCCGCATCACGCTCATCCTCACGGACGACGAGCTCGACCTCGCCATGCGCGAGGCGGATGTCGCCATCCGCCTGCGCCAGCCGGTGCAGCCGGACCTGATCCAGCGCAAGCTGTTCACCGTGCATTTCCACGCCTTCGCCTCGGCGGAATATCTCAAGCGCAACGGGCATCCCCGGACGCTGGACGAACTCGACAAGGACAAGCACCGCATCATCCTGCTCGGCGGCCCCATCCCCTCCTATTTCCAGGGGCTCAACTGGCTGGAGCGGGCGGGGCTGGAGGACGACCAGGAGGGTCGCATGCCCTCGCTGTCCGTCAACAATGTGCTCGGCCTCAAGCGCGCGGTGGAGCGCGGCGTCGGCATCGGCATCGTGCCGGACTATCTGCTGGAGGATTCCGCCACGCTGGTGCAGCTCTTCCCCGAGCGCACCACGCCGACGCTGGAAGCCTATTTCGTCTACCCCCAGGAAATGCGTTCCGTGGCCCGAATCCAGGTGTTCCGCGACTTCCTCGTCGCCAAGGCGCAGCGCTGGAGCTTCTGAGCCTGCGGCGCGCCACTCGCCTCAAGGCGGCGGCAGCGCCTGCGCCACCTCGCGGGCGACATAGTCGCCGGCATGGCGCCAGCCCTCGTCATTGTCGCCGCGAAAGCTGAGCAGCCGCTCGAACACCAGCTTTCCTGTCGCGGCATCGAGCACCGCCACCCGCATCGACAGCACCAGCGTGCTCATCTTGTGGACGCTGCCCACCAGAAGGAAGCGGGCGCCCTCCTGCAGCGCCCGCTGGCGCAGGGCCTCGACCCCTTGCGCATCCAGCCGGCAGGCGCCGTCGCAGGCGAGGGAGAGGCCCCGCAGCCTTCCCTCCTTGCCGATGTCGCCGCGCACGTCCTGCGTCAACGCGAGACGGCGGGTCTCGTGGGCCGCGCGCTGGTCGGCCGCCTCGCCGGACGAATCGGTGAAGCCGATATCGGCGACCGCGACCAGTTCCGGCGCGGCGGCACCGGAAGCGGCCGGCGCGGCAGAGATTGCGAGCGCCAAAAGCCCGATGGGCAATCCGAGGGCACGACCGGAAACCGGCATGGCACTCCTCCCTGTCATCGACCGCTCTGAGGCGGACTGGCCGAAAATGCGCGTGGTTCCGCCATTCTGAGGCAGGCAGCCCGACTCGCGGAGGTAACAAAAGCGCCCAATTCGCAGGCAGTGACAGCCGTACGAAACGGTCGATGCAATTACGCATGCCTGCCATGCAGGCATACATTATTGCAGAATGCCCGAGATGTGAGCATATGGGGACCAGACGCCGAGGCGCCTTGCGTTTCGGCTGTTCCCCTCTGGAAGGTTCGCTGCTTCGGCAGCGAAAACTTTGGCCGGGCCCTTTTGGGACCCGGCCATTTTTCTTTCGGACGGTGCGGCGCCCGGCGGGCTTCACATGAACAGCTTCTCGCCCGACAGGCCTTTGTAGAGCCCGGCAACCTCTTCGCCATAGCCGTTGTAGAGCAGCGTCGGCCGCCGCTCGCCGGTGCCGATGTCGCGCTCCGAGGCCTGGCTCCAGCGCGGGTGCGGCACCTCCGGGTTCACATTGGCCCAGAAGCCGTATTCGCGGCCTTGCACCTGCTCCCACAGCCCCACCGGCCGCTCCGCCACGAAGGAGATGCGCACGATCGACTTCACCGATTTGAAGCCGTATTTCCACGGCACCGCGAGCCGCAGCGGGGCGCCATACTGGTTCGGCGCCGGCTTGCCGTAGATGCCGGTGACGAGGAAGGCGAGGTCGTTATTCGCCTCGGCCATGGTCAGCCCGTCAATGTAGGGCCAGGGATAGATGAAGCGCCGCTGGCCGAGCGCCACTTCCGGGTTCATGAAGGTCTCAAAGCGCACATATTTGGCGCCAGAGAGCGGCTTGGCGTAGGCGACGAGCGCCTTCACCGGGAAGCCGGTCCACGGCACGGTCATCGACCACGCCTCGACGCAGCGGTGCCGGTAGATGCGCTCTTCCAGCGCCATGGCGCGGATGAGGTCGTCGATCCCGACCTCGCGCGGCTGCTCGACCAGCCCGTCGATCTTCACCGTCCATGGCCGGCGTGGCATGCGGGCCGCGACGTCGGCGATCTGGTAGGCGGAGCGCTCGGAGCCGAACTCGTAGAAATTGTTGTAGTTGCCGGAAATATCCTCCGGCGTCAGCGGCCGGTCGCCGGCGGTGAAGGCGGGGTTCTTCCTGGCGGGGTAGAGGTCGCGCGTCGGGTCGTTGGCGGGGTCGCCCGGGGCCGGCGCGGCGTCGGTGAAGGGAGCGAGGGCGGCCGCCAGGCCCGCGACCCCCAGCAGCCCCGCCCCGGCGCCGAGCAGATGGCGGCGCGACAGATAGGTGGATTCGGGCGTGACCGCGCTCTCCGGCAGTTCCCAGGACCGGCGACGGCGTATGTGCATGGTGGGCTCCTCTCGAATGGTGCGGAGAGTACGCCCGAAGCCGGCGGTTTATTTCACCTGCCGTGTCAACTTCTCGTGCGAAGACTAAAAAGCCCGGCGGAGACCGCCGGGCTTCCAAGCCTGCGAAACGGCGCCGAGGCGCCGCTCAACTCACTTCGACACGAGGTGCAGGTCGCCGACGCCGAGGGCGACGTTCACGCCCGTCTGGCCCTCGACGCTGACCGGCTGCAGAGCGATGGTCTTGTTGGAGCCGCCGACCAGCACGTTGCCGGCCACGCCGACGCCGAGCGCGACGCTGCCGGACACGCCGACATAGGTGCCGTCGAGATCGGACGAGCGCACGCCGCGCGACGGGGCCAGCACGGTCCACAGCAGGATGTTGCGGCCGGTGATACCGACGTCGAGGCCCCAGCGGCGGATCGAGCCTTCATAGGCGAACTTCTTGCCGCGAACGGTGGTGAAGGTGCAGTTCAGCGTCCGCTTGGAGCCGATGATGAAGCTGACCGACTTGGAGCCCGTGCAGGCCAGCGAACCGGCCTCGACGCGCTTGGTCTGAGCCGAGGCGGGCGCGGCGACGAGGGTGGCGGCACCAGCGACGAGCGCCGTGGCGAGCAGCCCGCGCGACAGAACAGTACGGAACATTCAGATCTCCTGGAAGATGACGCGCTGCCGGCTCTCGGGAACCGGCGCCCCCGCCACATGGCGCTTGCCGGCCGGGGCGCGCCGCCCGGCCGGTCAATACCTTTCTACCTCAGCGGAGCGAGCCGCAGAAGCGCTGGATTCGCAGGCACGCCTCTTCCAGGTCCTTGGTCGAGGTGGCGTAGGAGATACGGAACGCCGGGCCGAGGCCGAAGGCCGAGCCATGCACCACCGCCACGCCCTCGGCCTCCAGCAACTCGGAGGCGAAGGCCTCGTCGGTGTCGATGACCTTGCCCGCCGGCGTCGACTTGCCGATCAGTGCGGCGCAGGACGGGTAGACGTAGAACGCGCCTTCCGGCTTCGGGCAGGTGAGGCCGGAAGCCTGGTTGAGCATGGACACGACGAGGTCGCGGCGCTCCTTGAACACCTTGTTGTTGGCGGCGATGAAGTCCTGCGGACCGTTCAGCGCCTCGACCGCCGCCCACTGGGCGATGGAGTTCGGGTTGGAGGTCGACTGCGACTGCAGCGTGCCGATGGCCTTGATCAGCGCTTCCGGCCCGGCGGCGTAGCCGATGCGCCAGCCGGTCATGCAATAGGCCTTGGACACGCCGTTCATGGTCAGCGTGCGGTCGTAGAGCGCGGGCTCGACCTGCGCCGGAGTGACGAACTCGAAGTCGTCATAGACGAGGTGCTCATACATGTCGTCGGTGAGGATCCACACCTGCGGATGCTTCACCAGCACGTCGGTGAGCGCCTTCATCTCCTCGCGCGAATAGGCCGAGCCGGTCGGGTTCGACGGCGAGTTGAAGATCAGCCACTTGGTCTTGGGGGTGATCGCCGCTTCCAGCGCCTCGGGCTTCAGCTTGAAATTGTCTTCGAGCCTCGTCTCCACCGGCACCGGCGTGCCGCCGCAGAACTGCACGATATCGGGATAGCTGACCCAGTAGGGAGCAGGAATGATCACCTCGTCGCCGGCGTCGAGGGTGGCGACCAGCGCGTTGAACAGCACCTGCTTGCCGCCGGTGCCGACCGTCACCTGGCTCGGCTTGTAGGTGAGGCCGTTCTCGCGCTTGAACTTGGCGACGATCGCCGCCTTCAGCTCTGGAATGCCATCCACCGCGGTGTAGCGGGTCTGCCCGTCGCGGATCGCCTTGATCGCGGCTTCCTTGATGTTGTCGGGCGTCTCGAAATCGGGCTCGCCGGCCGCGAGCGCGATCACGTCACGTCCGGCCGCTTTCAGCTCCCGCGCCTTGTTGGAAATGGCGATGGTCTGGGAGGGATTGATGCGCTTCAGGGCGGCGGATATCAGGCTCATGGCCGGTCTCCCTTGAGGGTTTTGCGCGCGACAACTAGTCGAGCCCTTGCGCCCCGGCAAGCGATTCCCTACCTGCGGGCGGCACCCGCGCTGCGTTTTCCTGACGCGGCCCACTTTCAGCTTATCCTGCCGGGAATTCCTGCATGCTCAAGCTCCATGCCATGCAAAGCTCCGGCAATTCCTACAAGGTGCGGCTGCTGCTGGCCCGGCTCGGCCTGCCGTTCGAACTGGTCGATGTCGACCTGCTGCGCGGCGAGAACCGCACCCCCGACTTCCTGATGAAGAACCCGGAAGGCCGGGTGCCGCTGCTGGAACTGCCGGGCGGGCGCTATCTGCCGGAATCGAACGCCATCCTGTTCTATCTCGCCGACGGCACGCCGCTGCTGCCGAACGACCCGCTGGGGCGGGCGGAGGCGCTGCGCTGGATGTTCTTCGAGCAGCACAGCGTCGATTCCTCCATCGGCCATGCCCGCTTCTGGCTGAAGCTGGTGCGCGGCGGGCGCGATCTGCGCACGCACGACATCGACCGCTGGATGGAGGAAGGCTATGCCGCGCTCGGCGTAATGGAGCGCCACCTCGCGCGACGGCCCTTCTTCATCGACGGCACGCTCAGCGTGGCCGACCTCGCCCTCTACGCTCATACCCATCTCGCCCATGAAGGCGACTTCGACCTGCGCACGTTTCCGGCGGTGAGCGGGTGGCTCGAACGCGTGGCGGCGCAGCCCGCCCATGTGGCGATGGACTGGCGTCCCGCGCCTGTTTTGCAACAGGTTAACGGTGCTTAACCATTTGCCCTGAAATGGCCTCGAAATGGCACCGGGTCACCCAAAGTGGCGTCCCCGGCCAGCCGCCTTCCCCTCCCAACTTACCGTCAGCCAAGGGCACCAGCCCGGACGGATTGAAGGGAGTTCGCCATGACCGATCCGATGTCGAACCAGTTCCCTGCCGCCCTGCCGCAGGCCGGCATGGTGGCGACCAGGCGCTACACGGCCGGCCGCCGGCTGCGTCGCGCCGCCATGGAGGCCGGCGTCGTGCTGTCCCTGACGGTGGCCATCGTCGCCGTGCTGTGCCTGTTCGGCCTGCAGCGCGCCTCCGCCTTCGAGATGGTGCAGGGAACCGCTTCCGACGAGCGCCTGGCCATCGGGGCGGCGCTGCTGGCCGCCTTTGTCGGCCTCTCCGGCCTCACCACCTTCATGCTCCGCAGCACGCTGCAGGCCGCCGAAGCGGGTCCGCAGGAGCCGCGCCCCCGCCGCCGCCGGGGCTGAACGCCCTTGCCTGCCAGGCGCGCGCGCCCGGCCCCCGCGTGCCTGCTCCACCTTTCCTAACGGCATCGTGCGCTCGGAGCGATTGGCCTGCCCGGCCCGGTGCTCTAACCATACGGCTCGCAACCGAACCCCGGAGCGCGCCGTGCACCCTCTCCTCCCCCGCCGCCCCTCGCTTGCGCACGCCGTGCGGGCGACACTCCGTCTCGTCGCCCCGCTGGCCACGCTGATGCTCGCGGCCGCCACCGCCGTGGCGCAGACGGCCGGCGGCGAGCCGGTGGAAGCGCCCTCCTCCATCGGCCCACTGAGCGTGGAGACCGTCGCCGGAGGCCTGCGCAGTCCCTGGGGCCTGGCCTTCCTGCCCGATGGCCGCATGCTCGTGACCGAACGCCCCGGCACGCTGCGCCTCGTCAGCCGGAGCGGCACCGTCTCCGCCCCGGTGGCCGGCGTGCCGCCGGTCTTCGCCCGCGGCCAGGGTGGCCTGCTCGACGTGGCTTTGGCGCCCGACTTCGACCAGAGCCGGCTCGTCTATCTCTCCTATGCCGAGCCGCGCGAAGGCGCTTCCGGCACCTCGGTGGCGCGCGGCAGGCTGGTCGAGGCTAATGGCGACGCGCGGCTCGAGAATGTCGACGTGATCTTCCGCCAGTCGCCAGCGGCCGGCGGCAGCAACCATTACGGCTCGCGTCTCGTCTTCGGCCGCGACGGCACGCTGTTCGTCACGCTGGGCGATCGCTATTCGCAGCGCGAGCAGGCGCAGAACCTGTCCAACCATATCGGCAAGGTGGTGCGGATCACCCCGGAGGGCGACGTGCCGGCGGACAACCCGTTCCGCCAGAAGAACGGCGCGCGGCCGGAGATCTGGAGCTATGGCCACCGCAACGTGCAGGGCGCCGCGCTCGACCCGGCCACCGGCCGGCTGTGGACCATCGAGCACGGTGCGCGCGGCGGCGACGAGCTGAACCACCCGGAAGCCGGCAAGAACTATGGCTGGCCGGTCATCTCCTATGGCCGCGACTATTCCGGCGCGGCGATCGGCGAAGGCACGCAGAAGGCCGGCATGGAACAGCCAGTGAAATACTGGGACCCGTCCTTCGCTCCCTCGGGCCTCGCTTTCTACACCGGCGCGCTGATGCCGAAATGGAAGGGCGACCTGTTCGCCGGCGGGCTTGCCGGCACGCGGCTGGTGCGCCTGCGGCTCGACGGCGCGCGCGAGAACGTCGCCGAGGAAGAGGTCCTCCTCGCCGACCTAAACGCCCGCATCCGCGACGTCCGCCAGGGGCCCGACGGCGCGCTGTGGCTGCTCACCGACGATCCCTCGAACGGACGCCTGCTGCGCGTCGCCCCCGCCGACTGAGGCTCACGACCATTTCTGGAAGATGAAGAAGGCGCCGAGCGCGATCAGCGCGAAGCCGATCAAGTGGTTCCAGTGGAACGGCTCCTTCAGCCACAGCACGGAAAAGCCGGCGAACACCACCAGCGTGATGACCTCCTGCATGGTCTTGAGTTCCACCGTCGAATAGACGGCGGAGCCGTAGCGGTTGGCCGGCACGGCAAGGCAGTACTCGAAGAAGGCGATGCCCCAGCTCACCAGAATGGCGATGAGCAGGGGCGAGGATTTGTGCTTGAGGTGGCCGTACCAGGCGAAGGTCATGAAGATGTTCGAGGCGAACAGCAGCACGATCGGCGTCAGCGTGGGCGGCAGCAGCGAGGAGAAAGCGGGCATGGGGGGAATCCGGTTGCGATCCGCCCGAGCATCACCGCCCGCCCGCCGTCGTCAATGGCCGGATGCGCCGTGCCTCAAAGCTCCGCCCAGTGGCGCAGCAGGTTGTGATAGACATTGGCCAGCGACAGCACGGAAGGGTCGTCGTCCGGCAGCCTCGCCCGCGTTCCCATGATCGCCCGATCGAGGTCGTGGAGCATGGTCCGGCGCTCCTGGTCCTTGATCATCGACTGCGACCAGAAGAACGAACCCCAGCGGCTGCCGCGGGTAATCTCGTTGACGCTGTGCAGGCTGGAGGCGGGATAGACGACCGCATGTCCCGCCGGCAGCTTCACCTCATGGGCGCCATAAGTGTCCTCGATGACCAGTTCGCCGCCGTCATAGTCCTCCGGCGCGGTCAGGAAGATGGTGGTCGATACATCCGCCCGCATCCGCATCCCGGTGCCGGGCATGGCGCGGATCGAGCCGTCGACATGGGCGCCGAACTTCATGCCGACATCGTAGCGGTTGAACATCGGCGGCAGCACCCGCAGCGGTATCACGGCCGAATTGAACAGCGGGTTGCGACCCAGCGCCCGCAGGACGATATCGCCGAGCTCCGCAGCTTCCGGCGATTCCACGGGGATCTGCAGATTGTGCTTGGTGAGCGCCGCCTGCGCGCCGGCGGTCACGCGCCCGTCCACCCAGGGCGAGGCCTCCAGCACGCGCCGGCAGTACGCCACTTCGTCCGGGGTGAGGATATCGGGGATCTGGATGAGCATCGCGCGCTCCGTTCGGCGAAAAGAGGGGGAAAGCCGGATGAGCGGCTTTCCCCCGAAGGTCGGACGGTCAGGTCGTCCGGACGGATCAGAAGGTCGCTCCGACGGTGAGGGTGAAGGTGCGGCCCGAGGACGGCACGGCGCGGTTCCCCCACCCCGCGGTGTAGTTCAACTCGTTCGTCAGGTTGTAGCCGTTGAGCGCGATCCGGCAGTTCTCGTACTCATAGGAAACGAGCGCATCGAGCGAGAAGGTCTCGGGGATGATCGCCGTGTTGGCGCTGTTGGTGTAGTATTCGCTGGCATAGGTGACACCACCACCAACGAGAAGCTTGCCGGGAATCTGCGTCAGGACGTCCCGGGTCAGCTCATAGGTCGTCCACAGGCTGAAATTGTTCTGCGAGACGAAGGGAACCTCGTTGCCCACATAGGTGTCGGTGGTCGAAGTCGTGATCTCGCTGTCGTAATACGCATAGGCCGCCTGGACCACCCAGGCGCGGGTGATGTTGCCGGTCACGCCGAGTTCGACACCCTGCACGCGCTGGTTTTCGCCGGTCTCCACCGTGTCGAAGGTGAAGGGATCGACATAATAGGCGTTGCTCTTGTCGACCCGGAACAGAGAGCCGGTGAAGCCGAGGCGGCCGTCGGGGGTAGAGACCTTGAAGCCGATCTCGTAGGTCTCGTTCTCTTCCGGCTCGAGATTGTTCTGCGTCGGGTTCACCACGGTGATGTCGTTGGTCGGGAACATGCCCTGCGGCGAATAGGAGCGCGCCCAGGAGGCATAGTACGTCTGGTTGGAGGTCGGCTCCCAGATGATGCTCGCCTTCGGGCTGGAGAACTGCGTGGTGCTCTGGGCCTCGGTCCAGCTGTTGGTCCCGTTCACGCAGGTCGCACCCACGCACCAAACGCTGTAGTCGGCCGAATAGGTGTCGTAGCGGATGCCCGCGAGCACCGAGAGCTGGTCCGTCAGCCACACGCGGTCGCTGACGAAGGCGCCGAAGTCCGTGGCGGTGGATTCGCGCTGGCCGTTATTGCCGAGCGGGTTCGGGTAGAGGAAATAGCCCGTGGTGTTGCCGTAGATCGGGTTCCAGATCGTCGACGTGCCCTTGGAACCGTCCACCGAGATCAAGGTGCGCTCGTCATTGACGAAATACATGTCGAGGCCGGCCACCACCTCGTGGCGCAGGAAGCCGGTATTGAACTTGGCGATGGCGGTGGTGACATTCTGGCCGGACCAGCTGGTCTGGTCGAAGCCCGGATTGCCGCCGCCGAAGCTGATCGCGGGATTGCCGCCGGCGAAGAACTGGCCGGTGCAGGTGGCCTCATACTGCGCCGGCGTCGGGTCGGTCACGCCGCTGGGAGCGTTGGCGCATCCCGCCACCGACGTGGCGAAGTCGCGGGTGTAGTAGCCGACGCGGGAATCATTGGTGATGGTCAGCCAGTCGTTCACCTCCCGCTTGAAGTTGGCGGTGAACATGTTGGCCTCGGTGTCGTCGTGGTCCGTCACCTTGCCGTAGAAGGTGGAGCGCGGCACGCCCCATTCCGTCACCGGCTTGCCGAGCGAGCCGTAGCGCACCGCATCGCCGTAGCGCGGCGTCACGATCGGCACGCCGTAGTCGGGCGTGCGCGAGCCGTTCTGGTAGAGATAGTTGAGGTGCAGGGTCTGGTCGGTGCCCAGCCCGAAGCCAAGATCGGCCATCAGCCCGTAGCGGTTCGATTCGACATGGTCGCGGTCGGCGACATCCTGCTCGTTGACCATGCCGACGATCCGCAACGCCGTGGTCTCGCCGAGCTGCTTGTTGATGTCGAACACGCCGCGATAAAGCGGCCCGGTGCCGAACTGGCCCTCGACATCGTACTTGTCGCCAATATGGGCCTGCTTCAGCGTGGAGTTGATGACGCCCCCCGTCGTGCCGGCGCCGAAGCTCTCGGACGAGGGGCCCTTGAGCACCTCGACGCTCTCATACGCGAAGCTGTCGCGGACATAGACGCCGAAATCGCGCAGGCCGTTGATGTAGACGTCGCCCTTCGACTGGAAGCCGCGGATGCGGAACTGGTCGCCGTTCATGCCGCCGCCGCCCTCGCCGATGCCGACGGTGACGCCCGGCACGTTGCGCAGCGCCTGCTCGAGCGTGGTGACGCCCTGCTCCTGCATGGTCTGCTGGGTGATGACCTGCACAGTCTGCGGGATGTCCTGGATGCGGCCGGGCAGGCGCGAGATGCCGGTCGTCGCCTCCAGCGTATTGTCGGGCGAGTTCTCGCCCTCGACAGTCACGGCCGGCAATTCCTCGTCGCCGGCCGGCGTGGCGGCCTGCTGAGCCTGCGCGGAGCATAGCGGCAGGGCCGAAAGAGTCACGGCGAGCCCCGCCGACCACACGCCTGTCTGCGAAGTATCGCGCAGAGACTTCAACGTCTTCATGAGAATCCAGCCCCTAATGTGTCATTGTTTTGCCTCATATCCACGATTCTGAAGAGCTTCAAACGCTATGTTTTTTACACATTCCAATATAAATCAAGCATATATGGCGATTATACCAGTTTTAAATTATTCAAAAACGAAGAAAGAACTGAAATCAGACCCGGATTGCCTCTTGCGATTACAAAGAGCGTGGTTATTGAACGTTTTTCAGGCAGGATGACGGGTGCGCGGAGATGACGGAACGGAATGGCTGAGGGCTGGACGTCCTTCACGGCGCTGACTCGGATTGGCCCGGAACTGTTGCACGAACGCATCAGTCGCGATCCCGCCGCGGCCGCCCGTTGGGTGGAGGCAGCGGCACTGGCCGGCATCGTCAACGCGCAGATTGCCTGGGGCCAGATGCTGGTCGACGGCCACGGCGTCGCCCGCGATCCGGAAGCCGGCCTGCGCTGGTTCGCCATCGCCGCCGCCGCCGGCAGCCTGGAGGGCGTCAACATGGTCGGGCGCTGCCATGAACTCGGCTGGGGCGTTCCCGCCGATGCCGCCCGCGCCGCGGCGCATTACCGCGAGGCGGCGCGGGCCGGTCATGGCTGGGCGCAGTTCAACCTCGCCACATTGCTGCTCGACGGCCGGAAAGGTGCGGCCGGACCCGGCGAGGCCCCATACCGGGAAGCACTGCACTGGTATGTCCGCGCCGCCCACCGCCGACATGGCGACGCCGCCGCGAAAGCCGCCACCATGGTCGGGCGCTTTCTCGAACACGGCTGGGAGCGCGCGGCCCGCCCGGCGGCGGCGTTGCGCTGGTATCGCCGGGGCGCTTCGGGCGGCGATTATCGCGGCCAGTTCGACTATGCGCGGCTGCTGCTCGAACGCACCGGCCGGCTCGACCATGCTGCGCCCTGGTTCGCGCGCAGCATCGAAACCGGCGTTCCCGCCTTCTGCCGCCAGGTCGGCGCCGCCCTTCGGCAGGCACCGCAGGCGGCCCTCCACCCCCTCGCCCGGAGAGCGCGGGAGCGTGCCGCGGAATGCGGGACGGCGGCCGATCTGCGGGCGCTGGGGGGCGCGCTGGCGGAGGGGCTCGGCGGTCTCCCGGACACGGACGGTGCCGCCCGGGCTTTCGGGCGGGCCCGCCGGGTGGAGGAGCAGATCGCACGGGGCGCGGCGAGCGGCGCCTCCCTGTCACCCGAAGCTGCAACGCGCGCCCGCGACTTCCTCGGGGCCTCGCGGAAGGCCGCGCTCCGGGCCGTGCGGCGGGCCTTTGGCC
>JAEYTJ010000137.1 GCA_023434095.1 Pseudomonadota bacterium
GCGAGGCGCAGAAGAAGTCCGCCTATGGCGCCTATCTCCTGCGCATCGCCGAGGAGGCGGGCTGACCGGGCGGCGCGATCCATCGCTTTTCGTCATCGCCGGTTCACGCCTTTGAATGAGGGGACGCCCTCCTCTGGTTGTAGACTGGCCGCCCGCGCCCCCTGCCTCAGGTTTCCCCATGCCCGCCGACGCCGCGCCCTTCCTGCCCTCGCCGTCCCTGCTCGATCACATCCGCCCGCAGGCGCTCTCGCTGCCGGAAAGCGGCATCGTCGAGGTGATGAATTACGGCCGCCGGAAAGAGGGGCTGATCCCGCTCTGGGCCGGCGAGGGCGACCTGCCGACCCCCGCCTTCATCAGCGAGGCGGCGACGCGGTCGCTGGCGGCGGGCGAGACCTTCTACACCTGGCAACGCGGCATACCGGAACTGCGCGCGGCCATCGCCGGCTATATGCACCGGCTCTACGGCGTGGCCGACGATCCCGAGCGCTACTACGTCACCGGCTCCGGCATGCAGGCGATCCAGGTGGCGCTGGCGCTCACCCTCTCGGCCGGCGAGGAAATCCTCATTCCCTCGCCCTCCTGGCCCAATGCGGCGGCGGCGGCCGAGGTGGTGGGTGCGCGGCCGGTCTTCGTGCCGTTCTCCTTCGACGAGACGCGCGGATTCTGGCTCGACCTCGACCGGCTGGAGGGCGCGGTGACGCCGAGCACGCGGGTGATCTTTATCAACTCCCCGGCCAACCCGACCGGCTTCGTCGCGTCAGTGGACACGCTGCGCGGCGTGCTCGACATCGCCCGCCGGCATGGTCTGTGGATCGTCGCCGACGAGATCTACGGCCGCTTCTTGTATGAGGCGGAGGAAGGCGGCCCGGCCTTGGCGCCTTCCTTCCACGATGTGATGGAGGAGGACGACCGCATTCTCTTCGTGCAGACCTTCTCCAAGAACTGGGCGATGACCGGCTGGCGGCTCGGCTGGATCGAGGCGCACCCCTCCCTCGGCCCGGTGCTGGAGAACCTGATCCAGTATGCCACCTCCGGCGTCGCCGCCTTCATGCAGCGGGCCGGCGTCGCGGCGCTGGAGCGCGGCGAGAGTTTCGTCACCCACCAGATCGAGCGGGCGCGGCGCGGGCGCGATATCGTGGCGAAGGGGCTCGCCTCCTCCAACCGGGTGCGCTTCGCCCCGCCGCCCGGCGCTTTCTACATGTTCTTCGGCGTCGAGGGCGAGCCGGACATGCGCAACCTTGCGCTCAAGCTGGTCGACGAGGCGGGCATCGGGCTCGCCCCCGGGACGGCCTTCGGCCCCGGCGGGGAGAGCTATATCCGCCTGTGCTTCGCGCGCGGCGAGGCGCAGATGAGCGAGGCGACCGACCGGCTGGTGCGCTGGCTGGCGACCTGAGCCCGTGCCGGTACCCAAATGGCGGAAATCGCGCGCCCGTGGTTGCGGCGGGCCTGCGCGGGGGGCACACTGAAATCATGAAGGATTTCGCGTCACCACCCGCGCTGCCGCCGGAGGCGCCGCACCCGCCGACGGTCTCGGAGGCGCGGCTGCTCTCGGTGCTGGACACGGCCGCCGACGGTATCATCGTCATCGATGAATATGCGCGCATCCTCATCTTCAACAAGGCGTGCGAGCGGATGTTCGGCATCTCCTCCGCCGAGGCGGTCGGCCAGAACGTCAAGCTGGTGATGCCGACCGAATATGCGCGCCAGCACGATGCCTATGTCGGCAGCTATATCCGCACCGGGGTCAAGAAGATCATCGGCATCGGCCGCGAGGTGCAGGGCCGGCATGCCGACGGCACCGTCTTCCCGCTCGAACTGTCGGTCGGCGAGGCGGCGACGCCGGACGGGCGGCAGTTCATCGGCATCCTGCGCGACCTGCGCCCGCGCAAGGAGAGCGAGCAGCGGCTCGCCGACCTGCAAAGCGAACTCGTCCATCTCGCCCGCGTCTCCGCCATCGATGAGATGGGGGCGGCCATCGCCCATGAGCTGAACCAGCCGCTCACCGCGCTGATGCTCTATCTCCAGGCGATCCGCCGCGCCCACAGCCGCGGCGTCGACATCGTCACGGTGGCCGGCGACATTCTCGACAAGGCGGCGGGGGAGGCCGAGCGGGCCGGTCACATCATCCAGCGCATGCGCCAGTTCGTGGAGAAGCGCGACCCCGAGCGGCATGTGCGCGCGCTCGACCCGCTGCTCGACGAGGCGATCGACCTCACCTTGCTCGGCCAGCGTCACCGCATCCGCATCGAGCGCGAGGCGGGCGAGAACCTGCCGCCAGTCTCGGTCGACCCGGTTCAGGTGCAGCAGATCGTGGTCAATCTGGTGCGCAACGCCATCGAGGCCGCCTCCGGCGCGGACGACCCGGCGATCCGAATCCGCACCTGCGCGAGCGACGGCAGCGTGCGGCTGGAGGTGCAGGACAACGGCCCCGGCATCGCGCCCGAGGCGCTGCCCAAGCTGTTCGAGGCCTTCGCTAGTTCAAAACGTCGCGGCATGGGGCTCGGCCTTGCGATTTCGCGGACGATCGCCCAGAACCACGGGGGAGACCTGCTGGTCGATCCCGGCGGCGACGGCAGGGGCGCGTGCTTCACGCTGGTGTTGCCGGCGGCGCCGGTACCGGGCGAGGTCGGGTGAGGGGAGCCGTGAATGGCACATCTGGGTGAGGTGTTCGTCGTCGACGACGATCCGGCGGTGCGCGATGCGCTTTCGCTCGTTCTCAGCTTAGAGGGCTACCATGTGCGCGGATTCTCCGATGGGGCCGCCTTCCTCTCCGTGGCGCGCAGCCACGTGCCGTCCTGCATCGTGCTGGATGTCCACATGCCCGGCCGTTCCGGCCTCGACATCCTCAAGGAGCTGGAAGCCGACCGCTACCCGGCGCCGATCTTCATCATTTCCGGCCAGGGCGACATTCCCATGGCGGTGGACGCGATCCGCCACGGCGCGCTCGACTTCATCGAGAAGCCGTTCGACGCCGACACGGTGCTGGAGCGGGTGCGCGACGCCATCGCCGCCCATGGGAGGCGGGGCTCGTCCGAGCCGGGCGACCTGCTGACCGCCCATTTTCCCGGCCACGACCTGCTCACCCCGCGCGAGCGCGAGGTGCTGGTGCAGATCGCCTCCGGCGCCTCCAACAAGGAGGCCGGGCGCACGCTCGGCATCTCGCCGCGCACCATCGAGGTGCACCGCGCCCGCATCATGGAAAAGCTGGGCGCCAAGAATGCGGCCGACCTCGTGCGCATCGTGCTGAAGGACATGCGGGACTGAGCGCACGGCCCCGCGCCGCCGTGCCGGTGCAGGACGCGGTCCCCTACGCATCCCTACGAATTGCTGATGGCGGCACTCTTTTCCACTTTCTCGGGAAAGAGTGGGAGAGAGCCCTTGCGGATTCACGTGGTCGAGGACGATGCCGGTGTGAGCGACTCGCTCGCCCTCATCCTGCGCAATATCGGGCACGCCGTGGTTTCCTATCGTGACGCGGAAAGCCTGTTCAAGGGCCCGCTGCCCGACGCCGGGGATACGGTCATCGTCGATCTCAGCCTCCCCGGGATTCCCGGCGCGCAGCTGGTGCGCTGGCTGCTCAACCTCGCGGCGCCGCCGCGCGTGGTCGTCATCACCGGCCAGTCGCAAAGCTTCATCGACCACCAGCTGCGCGGCCTGATGCCGGACGGGGTGATGCGCAAGCCGCTGGACGTGGACGCCATCGCCCGGGTGCTGCCGCACGCCTGAGGCGGCGGGAATCGGCGCGGGCCTCTCGCGATTCGGCGCGCGCTTCCGGAAAGTCCCTTACGCAGCCCACCGAACTGTGCCGCCGCCCTTTGCGCTTTAGCCTTGCGCAAGATCAAAGGGTGGAGCCAGACAGATGCGACAGATCATCGACGAACGCACCGGCGGCACCGTGCGCCCGCCCTATGGCGCCGAGGCTCCCTGCCCGACGATGCGGATCGCCGCCCATGTCACCGTGCTGCACGAGGGCGACCCCGCCCGCCGCATCATGGAAGTGGTCGAGGGCGCGGTGATGCTGAGCAAGCTGCTGCCGGACGGGCGCCGCCAGGTGGTGGAGCTGCTCGGTCCCGGCGACGTGTTCGGCCTCGCCCATGGCGATCTCTACGCCTGCTCGGCGGAAACGCTCACTCCCGCCACCATCAACACCCATGACCGCGGCGCGCTGGAGCGCGACCCCGTCCTCGCCGCCCGGCTGCTGCGGCGCTTCGAGGCGCAGCTCTGCGTCATGCACTCCCACGCGCTGGTGCTCGGCCGGATGTCGGCGTTGGAGCGCGTCGCCTTCTTCCTGCTGCGGCTGATGCCCGAAAGCATGGTCGGCGGCACGCTGCACCTGTCGATGACCCGGCAGGAGATCGCCGATTTCCTCGGCCTGACGCTGGAAACGGTGAGCCGGGCCTTTTCCGAGCTCAAGCGGCGCGGCCTCGTCGTGCTGCAGCGGGCCGACGAGGTCCGCATCCAGGATCGCGGCAGCATGCGCCGCCTCGCCGGGGCGCTGTAGCCCACCCGATCTCCAGGCCGGCCCGTTCTTTCCAAGGACGCGACGCTCTCCAGCAACTGGCGCCCTCATGGGGCGCCATTCTTTTTGCAGCGAGAGAGGAAGATCACACGGCGGCGGAATGGCGGGCAGCGGTCTGGCTCTGCAGCCGGTGGTCCAGCGCCGCCGCGGCGAGGCGCACGAAAGGCCGCCCGCCGGGGGTCATGGCGATGCGCCCGCCTTCCAGGGTGAGCAGGCCATCGGCGGCGAGACCGGCGAGGCGCGGGGCGGCCTCGGCGAGCGTCGAGGGGTCGAGGTCGACTTCCAGGTCGCACATCAGCCGCTCGATCAGCGCGCCGCGCCGGCGGTCCTCGGGGGTGAAGGCGATGCCGCGCACCGTGGCGAAGCCGCCATCGTCGATGGCGCGCATATAGGAGCCGGCATCGGGCGCGTTCTGGGTGAAGCCCTGCGGAAAGCGGCTGATCGCCGAGGCGCCCATGCCGACGAGCACGTCCGCCTGGTCGGCGGTGTAGCCTTGGAAGTTCCGCCGCAGCTGGCCGGACGCCGCCGCGCGGGCCAGCGCGTCGTCGGCGCGGGCGAAGTGGTCGAGCCCCACCGCGACATAGCCATTGGCCAGCAGCACCTCGCGCGCCGCCTCGGACTGGTCGAGCCGTTCGGCGGGGCCGGGCAGGGCGGTCTCGTCGATCCGCTTCTGGTTTGCGCGCATCCACGGCACATGGGCGTAGCCGAACAGGGCCAGCCGCTCCGGCGCCAGCAGCGTGGCGAGCTTGGTGGTGCGGCGGATGTCGCGCTCGCTCTGGTGCGGCAGGCCGTACATCAGGTCGAGATTGATCGAGGAGATGCCGGCCTCGCGCAGCAGGCGCATGGCACGCTCCACCGTGGCGAGCGGCTGGATGCGGCCGATGGCGCGCTGCACATGGGCGCTGAAATCCTGCACCCCGAGGCTGGCGCGGTCGACGCCCATGGCGGCCAGTGCGTCGGCGAGCGGCGCGTCGGTCTCGCGCGGGTCGAGCTCGAAGGCGTATTCGGCGAGGTGTTCGAGCTCGAAGCGGTCGGCGAGCTTTTCGCCCAGCCGTCGCAGCCGTTCCGGCCCCAGCAGACTCGGCGTGCCGCCGCCCCAGGCGATGTGGGTGACGCGGCGCCCGCCGATGCGCGCGGCGACGAGGTCGATCTCGCGCTCCAGCCGCTCGGCATAGGCGGCCACCGGCTCGGGCCGCCGCGTCGTCTTGGTGGTGCAGCCGCAATAGAAGCACAGCGCCGGGCAGAAGGGCACGTGCAGATAGAGCGAGACGCTGGCCTGCGCCGGCAGCACGGCGAGCCAGTCGGCATGCGCGCCGGCGCGGATCGCACCGGTGAAGTGCGGCGCGGTGGGGTAGGAGGTGTAGCGGGGCACGGCCCGCTCCGCATGGATGAGCGTTGCGTTATGCATGGAGAGGATTTGACCCGAACCGGCATTCGTCGCATTGATCCCGCGCAAATGTCGCCGCGTTGCGGGCGTTCGCGCAGGCCCTTCCGGGGCGTGCCGGGGCTCCCGCCCCCTGGTTGTGCCCGATGCCGCTTCCCGCCTTGGTGAAATCCCCCGTTCTCAGACGTCACGCCTGGTATGTGGCCACGCTGGCCCTCGCGCTCGCCGGCGGCGGCTTCTTCGCCTGGCTCGCCATGCCGGCGGGCTGGCTTTCCGGCGCGCTGGTGGCGACGGCGCTGGCCGCGCTGCTCGGCGCGCCCGTGGGGGTGGAGAAGAACACCCGGCTCGGCGTCTACATGATCCTCGGCACTTCCATGGGCTCGTCCATCACCCCGGAAACCCTGCGCGGCATCACCGCCTGGCCGGTGACGATGGGGGTCCTGGTGGCTTCCGTGCCGGTCATGATGGTGGCGGTGATGGCCTATCTGGAGAAGGTCGCCGGCTGGGACCGGCGCAGCGCCTTCTTCGCCGCCGCGCCCGGCGCGCTGTCCACCGTGCTGGTGATGGCGGAAAGCTCGGGCGCCGATACGCGACGCGTCGTGTTCGGCCAGTCGCTGCGGCTGTTCGTACTGGTGGCGCTGCTGCCGGCGGCGATCGGCGGGCTGGGGCACGAGCCGTCCGGCACGCTCCCCATCACTCCTGTCGTCCCCGACATGACGAGCTTCCTCACCTCGCTCGGCGTCGGCATCTTCGGCGGGCTGCTGGCCGAGCGCAGCCGCTTTCCCGGCGGCGCCATGGTCGGGGCGATGCTGGCGAGCGCGCTGGTGCACGGCTTCGGGCTGATCGAGGGGCGGCTGCCGGATATCTTTCTTATCGTCGGCTTCGTCGTGCTGGGCGCCAATACCGGCAGCCGCTTCGCCGGCACGCGGGTGGCGACGCTGCGCCACTTCCTGGTCGATTCGCTGGCGGCGCTGGCGATCGCCACGGTGATCGCGCTGGCCTTTGCCGTGATCGGCGCCTGGCTTTCCGGCGAACCGCTGCCCAAGGTGCTGGTGGCCTATGTGCCCGGCGCGCTGGAGGCGATGACCATCATGGCCTTCGTGCTCGGCATGGACCCGGCCTTCGTCGCCGCGCACCATCTGATGCGCTTCCTCGGCCTCGCTCTGGCGATACCGGTAATCGCCCGGCTGTTCTTCGGGCGGGCGGAGATTCCATCCGAGAATGTCGAGATCGACACCACCGAGCCGAAGGACTGAGCGCGGGGAATCCGTCTCCCGCGGCGGCTACTCCGCCGGAGCTTTGCCTTTCGCGGCGGATTACTCCGCCGCTTCGGCCCGCTCGACGAAGCCGAGACCGAGCCGGCTCCACACATCGCTCAGCGCATGGGCGAGATGGGCGATCAGCGCGTCGTCATGGAACGGCCCGGGGGTGACGCGCAGCCGCTCCGTGCCGCGCGGCACGGTGGGATAGTTGATCGGCTGGATATAGATGCCGTGCTCGGCCAGCAACATATCGCTCGCCGCCTTGCAGGCCTCGGCATCGCCGACCATGATCGGCACGATATGGGTGTCGGTGACCATCTGCGGCAGGCCGGCGAGGTCCAGCGCCCGCTTCACCTTGGCGACCTGCGCCTGCTGGCGGGCGCGCTCGCCGGCGGAGGCCTTGAGATGGCGTACCGAGGCGGCGGCGGCGGCCGCCACGGCGGGCGGCAGCGCGGTGGTGAAGATGAAGCCCGGCGCGTAGGAGCGCACCGCGTCCATCACCGCGCGCTTGCCGGTGATGTAGCCGCCGACCACACCGAAGGCCTTGCCGAGCGTGCCCTCGATCACGTCGACCCGGTGCATGACGCCGTCGCGCTCGGCGACGCCCGCGCCGCGCGGTCCATACATGCCGACCGCATGGACCTCGTCGAGATAGGTCATGGCGCCGTAGCGCTCGGCGAGATCGCAGATGGCGCTTATGGGGGCGACGTCGCCATCCATGGAATAGATGCTCTCGAACACGACGAGCTTGGGCCGGTCGCCGGCCGCCCGCAGCAGTTCCTCGAGATGGGCGAGGTCGTTGTGGCGGAACACCACCTTGTCGCGGCCGGCCTGGCGCACGCCCTCGATCATCGAATTGTGGTTCAGCGCGTCCGAGAGGATCAGGCAGTTGGGGATCAGCTTCGCCAGGGTGGCGATGCCGGTCTGGTTCGACACATAGCCCGAGGTGAAGACGAGGCCGGCTTCCTTGCCGTGGAGGTCGGCGAGTTCCGCTTCGAGCTCGACCACGGCATGGCTGTTGCCGGAGATGTTGCGGGTGCCGCCGGCGCCGGCGCCCGACTGGCGGGCGGTGGTGCACATCGCGTCCACCACGTCCGGGTGGCAGCCCATGCCGAGATAGTCGTTGGAGCACCAGATGACGATGTCGCGCTCGCCCTGCGGCGAGTGCCAGACGGCGTGCGGGAAGCGCGCAGTGTCGCGTTCGATTTCGGCGAAGGTGCGGTAGCGGCGCTCGTTCTTGAGCGTGTCGACGGCATCCTGGAAGAAACGGGCGTAGTCCATGGCGCATCCCAACTGGGCATCGCCGGCGACCCAGCGAGGCACTGTGCGGGCAACATGAACTTTGGAGCGGTTCCGATCAACCCGGCAAACCCCTGACGCGGCGATCGGGCGCGCCTATCGGAAAGGCGCCGCGCTCACGTCTGCGCGAGGGCGCGGACCTGCGCCAGCGTCATCGGAACGGCGGTGCTGCCGTCGAAATAGACGAAACGCAGCGTGCGCCGGCGGGAGGTCATGGCCGCCGGCAATGGGTCGTAGCGGAAGCTGCCGCCGCCGAGATGCGGCATCACCGTACCGACATCGGTGGTCTCGCCGGTCTCCACCCGCAAGAGGCTCACCCGCGCGCCCTCCGCCGTCGTGGCGTCGAAGGGGATGCGGGCGAGACGCAGGAAGCTGGTCGGGTCGCTGGCCGAGGCGAAGCCTTCGACGAAGGCCTTCTCGACGAGGTCGAGGTCGGCCTCGCCGTGGGAGGGCTCCTCCGGCTCGGGTCCGTGCGGCAGATGCGGCGTCTGCCATTGTGCCGCCGGGCGGGGAGTGTGGCCGTGATTATGGCCATGAGAATGAGCGTGGGCGTGCGCCTCGGCATGGGCGTGAGAATGGCTGTGCCCGCCGGCGCCATGGTCGTGGTGGTGATGATGGTCGTGGCCGCGATGCATGGTGGTGTCTCCTGCAGCAGTCCTGCGTGCTTCGAGGTCGCCTACGGCGGCACCTCAGCATGACGATGGCGGTGCCGGGGACGCCGTCATCCTGAGGTGCCCGGGCATCGCCCGGGCCTCGAAGGATGCTCGTCCGGCAGCTGGCTCAGAAACTCACCGGCTTGTCGATGATGTGCTTGTGGGCTCCCAGCTTGCCATGGGCGATCATCGAGCCGAGCGCCTCCACCACCACGCGGGTGGCGAATAGGGCGGTGATATCCGAGGTGTCGTAGGGCGGGGAGACCTCCACCACCTCCAGCCCGCACAACCCCTCGGCGGCGACCAGGCCGAGGATCTTCAGCGCCTCGCGCGGCAAAAATCCGCCGGGCTCGGGCCAGCCGGTGCCGGGGACGAAGCCGCAGTCGATGCTGTCCACGTCGAAGGAGATGTAGACGGCGTCCGCGTCCTTCCAGGCGAGTTCGAGGGCGATCTCGGCGGCCTTCTCCAGCCCGATCTTCTCGATGTCGTCGATGGTCAGCACATTGGTGCCGCGCTTTCGCGCTTCCTGCACGCCGTAGCGCGGAACCTGCCAGCCGCCGATGCCGAGCTGGACGAGGTTCTTCGGCGAGACATTGGGCAGGTTCGTCGCCCAGTACCAGGGCGTGGTGTGCATGCGCTCGTCGAGATCCTTTTCCTGGATGTCGATATGGCGGTCGAAATGGATGATGCCGATGCGCTTCGACGTGCATTCGGCAATGCCGCGCACGCAGGGAAAGCCGATGGAATGGTCGCCGCCCAGCATCACCGGCAGCGCGCCGAAGGAGAAGACGTGGGACACGCCCTTGGAGATCTGGTCGAAGCTCTTTTCTAGGTTCGCGGGGATGGTGAACACGTCGCCAGCGTCGCACAGCGTCATCTGTTCGCGCAGATCGACGCCGAGCTCGTAATTATAGGGGGTGTACAGCGCGGAGATGCGGCGGATGCCTTGCGGCCCGAAGCGGGTGCCGGGCCGATAGGTGGTGCCGCTGTCGAAGGGAATGCCCAGCACGGCGGCGTCGTATTTGCCGACATCGCGGACATTCTCGACGTAAGGGGCCTTCATGAAAGTGTTGATGCCGGCGAAATGCGGCAGTTCACCACGCGCGAAGGTCGGGATCGACTTGTCGGTGATCGAATCCGCGCCGGGCAGGCCCATGTCGAGCGCCCATTGCTGCTCCTTGCGCCAGCCGTCTTCGGAGAGGCGCTCCTCGGCCTCCAGAGCCTTCCAGCCCTGCATGCCCCGGATTTCAAAATTGGGATGGTGCCGGCGCAGGCGCTGCGGGGCGGGGGCGAGGCCGGCGAAGCGGCGGGAACGGGTGAGGGAGCGGCGCATGTCGTGTCTCCGTTCGTCGAAGGGCCTGACGGCCTTCGTGGGGAGACCCCTGCGCGCATGCGAGAGGGTCTTCGCCGCGAACGCCGCCGCGCGAGCCTCCCGGGCTTTTGTCCCGCCGTGGACCGGGCACTGGCGGCGCGCCCGGCTGCCCCTCTCGGACCAGCGCGCCGTGGCAGAGCGAACGGCGCCGGAACCCTAGGGACATTTCAGAGGAGCGTAGAACGGCCCGCCGTCGCGCGAAAGCCCGTATGGCAGGCAGTTGCCGGGGCGCGGCGCCGAAATTTTCGGCGCCGGTGCGGGCCGCGCGCGCTATTTGGTGCCGAAGATTCGGTCGCCGGCGTCGCCGATGCCGGGCACGATATAGCCGTGGTCGTTGAGATGGCTGTCGACCGCCGCCGTGTAGACCGGCACGTCGGGATGGGCGTCGTGCAGGGTCTTCAGCCCTTCCGGCGCGGCGATGAGGCAGACGAACTTCACCGACTGGCAGCCGGCTGCCTTCACCTCCGACACCGCTGCCGCCGCCGAATTGCCGGTGGCCAGCATCGGGTCGAGCACGATGGCGGTGCGCTCGGAAATGTCGCGCGGCAGCTTGAGATAATATTCCACCGCCGCCAGCGAGACGGGATCGCGGTAGAGCCCGACATGGCCGACGCGGGCGGCGGGGAGGATTTCCAGCATGCCCTCCAGAATGCCGCCGCCGGCGCGCAGCACGGAGACGAGGCACAGCTTCTTGCCGGCGAGGATCGGCGCCTGCATCGTGGTGAGCGGCGTCTCGATCTCGATCGTCTCGGTCGGCATGTCGCGCGTCACCTCATAGGCGAGCAGCATGCTGATCTCGCGCAGCAGCAGCCGGAACTCGTTGGCCGGCGTGCGCGAGCGGCGCATCAGCGTGAGCTTGTGCTGGATCAGCGGGTGATCGACGACGACGGTGTTCGACGGCAGTGCGGCCTTGGGGCTGGCGGGGGCGTTCATCTCGGCGTCGTCCTCGTATGGCACAGGATCATGGCAGGGTGCCGCAACCCGTCATGGAACTCACGATAGCGCGAAATCGGATTCAAGAAACGGACCATTCCGTCCGTTTTTTCGCGGCGCGGGGACCGGCCCCCTTGCGGAAGCGGCGTTTTCACGCTCACATAGGTTGCTTCCAGGATGCCGGCGCTCGAAGCCGGACTTGAAGCGAGCCAGACATGTCCGTCAATGCCAGTGCAGGCGGTCGTTCCCGCAACCATATCGTCCTCACCTCCCATGGTGCGCCCACCGGCGTCGCGGCCGACGGCCCGGCGTTGAACTGGGGCGCGCCCGATCCGGCCCTGCGCGGGCCGGTGGTCGCCACGCTGACCGACCCGAAGCGGCGCAACGCCATCGGCACCCATGCCGGCGGCTATTCGGTCTATCGCGCGCTGGCCATCGCCGCCGGCGCCCTGCCGGCGGACTTCAAGGCCGACCTCACCAATACCGCGCCTTCCGACATCATCGGACCGCATCCGCAATGGGGCGACGCGCAGAAGATCGTCTCGCTCGATCCGTTCGGCCACATGATCGGCGAGGCCTTCGGCGCGGAGGTCGCCGCCGGGCTCGACGTGCGCCCGAGCATCGCCATTACCCGCGCCCATATCGACATGCCGGAAATCCGCGACGCGCTGCGTGCCGGCCGGCTGAAGATCGATGGCGACATCATCGGGCCGAAGGGCGATGTGCGGGTGACCAAGGCGGCGATCGAGCCGGTGTGGTACCTGCCCGGCATCGCCGAGCGCTTCGGCGTTTCCGAGGGCGCGCTGCGCCGGGCGCTGTTCGAGCACACGGGCGGCATGTTCCCCGAGCTGGTGACGCGCGGCGACCTCAAGGTGTTCCTGCCGCCCATCGGCGGCATGACGCTCTATCTGTTCGGCGACCCGTCGAAGATTGGCGACGGCATCACCCGGCTCGCCTGCCGGGTGCATGACGAGTGCAACGGCTCGGACGTGTTCTCCTCCGACATCTGCACCTGCCGGCCCTATCTCGCCCACGGCATCGAGATGTGCGTGGAGATGGCGCAGAAGGGCGGCACCGGGCTCGTGGTCTATAACCGCAAGGAAGGCCGCGCGCTGGGCGAGGTCACCAAGTTCCTCGTCTACAATGCCCGCAAGCGGCAGGAGGGCGGCGACCTGCCCGAGACCTATTTCAAGCGCACCGAATGCGTCGCCGGCGTGCAGGACATGCGTTTCCAGGAGCTGATGCCGGACGTGTTCCACTGGCTCGGCATCTCGAAGATCGACCGCTTCGCCTCAATGAGCGACATGAAGTTCAACGCGCTCGCCCGCGCCGGCATCGAGGTGGTGGAGCGCGTGCCGATCCCGGCGGAACTCATTCCGCCCGACGCCCGGGTCGAGATGGAAGCGAAGGTTTCGGCCGGCTATTACGGCGTCGGCTTCGAGAGCCAGTTCGACGCCACGCAGGGGCGGGCGCTGGAGGAGTAGCGGTCTCGGTATCCCCAAGCCACGTCATCCTGAGGTGCCCGGCCGCAGCCGGGCCTCGAAGGATGGACATTTCAGAACCGCCCGTGAGCATTTTTCGAGGCTCGCTCCGCTCGCACCTCAGGATGACGTCGCGCCGCGGCGGACGTCGGAGCAGGAAGGCAACGCATGATCCCCCCCGAACTCGCCGCCCTGCGCTCGCCCGCTGCCGTGCGGGCGCGCAGCCACCAGGTGCTCGACCATGTGCGGGAGGGCCGCTCGCCGCATTTCACCGTCGATCTCGGCGCTCTGGACGGCGTGGCGGACTATGTGGCCGAGGTGACGCGGCAGGACTACCCCTCGCTCGACATTTCCTATCATAGCCGCTGGCGGCACTTCGATGCCGGCGGGGTGGCGCGCTGGGAGCGGCTGGCGGTCCGCCTCGAAGGTGTGGATGCCGCCGAGCGGGCCGGCACCATGATCGACCTTGCGGTGGTCAGCGTGCTGCTTGACGCCGGCGCGGGCGATGTCTGGCGCTACCACGAGGCGGCGACGGGGCTTTCCATCGGCCGCTCGGAAGGGCTTGCGGTGGCGAGCCTCGACATGTTCGCGGCCGGCGGATTCGCGGCCGATCCCGCCCGGCCCCTGCGCGCCGATGCCTCGGCGCTGATCGCGCTCGATGCGGCGGCGCTTGGGCAGTTTTTTCAAGTGTCGGAGGACAACCCTCTGGTCGGTCTCGCCGGGCGGGCCGCGCTGCTCAACCGGCTCGGTGCGGCGGTGGCGGCGCGGCCGGATATCTTCGGGCCCAGCGGACGGCCGGGGGGGCTCTATGACACCCTCGCCCCGCAGGCGCGGATCGGCCGGCTGCCGGCGGAGGCCATCCTCAAGGCGCTGCTCGACGGGCTCTCGGTGATCTGGCCGTCGGGGCTGGAGGTGGAGGGGGAGGCCTTGGGCGATGTGGGGCGGCATCCGGCGGTGCGGGTGGCGGATCGCTCCGACCAGCTCGTGCCGTTCCACAAGCTGTCGCAATGGCTGACCTATTCGCTGCTTGAGCCGTTCGAGGCGTCCGGCCTTGCTGTTATCGAACTCGACGCGCTGACCGCGCTCCCCGAGTATCGCAATGGCGGGCTGCTGATCGACCTCGGCGCGATCGTGCCGCGCGCGCCGCTCGATCCTGCGCGGAAGCATGCCGTGTCGTCGGAACTCGTGGTGGAATGGCGGGCGCTCACCGTGGCGCTGATGGACCTGCTCGCCGACCGGGTGCGCGAGCGGCTCGGGCTCGACGCGTCGCAATTCCCGCTCGCCAAGCTGCTGCAGGGCGGCACCTGGACGGCGGGGCGCCGCATCGCGGCGGAGCGCCGCCCGCCCGCCGGCCCGCCGCCGCTCGCCATCGACGCCGACGGCACGGTGTTTTGAGGGCGTAGTCCCGGCACCACGTCATGCCCGGCCTTGTGCCGGGCATCCACGTCTTGTTTCGACCACGGCGTAAAGGTGTGGATGGCCGGGTCGAGCCCGGCCATGTCGGCATGGGTGTCAGGCCTCGCTCAATCCAGCTGCGCGCCGGACGCCTTCACGATCGGCGCCCATTTGGCGATTTCCTTCTTCACATGCTCGCCCAGTTCCTCCGGGGTCGAGCCGACCGAGACCGCGCTGAAATCGGCGAGGCGGGCCTGCACCTTCGGGTCCGCCAGCGCTTTGTTGGCCGCCGCGTTGAGCTTGGCGACCACCTCGGGCGGGGTGCCGGCGGGGGCGAAGACCGCGTTCCACGTATAGGTTTCATAGCCCGGCACGGCCTCGGCGATCGCCGGCAGGTCCGGGAAGGAGGGAGCGCGCTTCGCCGTCGTCACGCCCAGCGCCCGCAGCTTGCCGGACTTGATGTGGCTGGTGGAGGAAGGAAGGTTGTCGAACATGATCGGCACCTGGCCGGAGAGCACGTCGATGAGCGCCGGGCCGGCGCCCTGATAGGGGATGTGCTGCATGTCGACATCCGCCATGCTCTTGAACAGTTCGCCGGAGAGATGCAGCGGCGTGCCGTTGCCGGACGAGGCGTAGGAGTACTTGCCGGGCTCCTTCTTCAGCAGCGCGATCAGTTCCTCGGTCGTCTTGGCGGGGAAGTCGGGATTGACCACCAGGACGTTCGGCACCACCACCAGCAGCGACACCGGCGCGAAGCTGGTCACGGGGTCGTAGGGCATCTTCTTGTAGAGCGCCGGATTGAGCGCATGGGTGGCGACCGTACCCATGAGGATGGTGTAGCCGTCCGGACTGGCCTTGGCGACCTGTGCCGCACCGAGATTGCCGCCGGCGCCGCCCTTGTTCTCCACCACCACCGGCTGGCCGAGTTCCGCGCTCATGCGCTCGGCGATCAGTCGCCCCACAAGGTCGGTGGAGCCGCCGGCGGCGAAGGGAATGACCAGCGTGACCGGCCGTGTCGGGAAATCCTGCGCGGCGGCTGGGCCGGCCGGGCTGAGCGCGACGGCAAGCGCGGCGATGGTGGCGGCGAAAAGCGAGCGTTTCATTCGGCGTCTCCTCATCGTGCGCGCCCCATGCGCGCAGCGAGCCTCTGCGGACCCTTGGTGTTAACTAGAGTGCGGCATCGCGGCGTCACGCTCAATCCGTCATGTGTCGCACGCCGAGCAACCCTCGGGCGTCCTCGGCGGGCGCTATCTGGGCAATGGACGCGTGCCGTGCCTGTTCGCTAGGCACGAATGCACGGTGTGCGGTACTGTGCTCCGC
>JAEYTJ010000152.1 GCA_023434095.1 Pseudomonadota bacterium
GCTGGGGCCCGCACGGCCGGCGGAGAAGCATCAGACCACGAAGAGGAGGACGAGGGCGACGACGAGCGAGAAGATGCCCAGACCTTCGGCAAGCGCCGCGCCGATGAAGGCGCGGGCAAACTGGCCGTCAGCCGCCGACGGGTTGCGCAGGGCGCCCGAGAGGAAATTGCCGAAAATGGTGCCGACGCCGATGGCGGCGAGACCCATGCCGAGCGTGGCGAGACCGGCGCCGAGGAACTTGGCGGCTTCCGCTTCCATGATCTTCTCCTGTTGGAATAGTCAGATTGGTTGAATGGCTGGATGGCTGTCCCGCGACGCGCGGCTCAGTGACCGGGGTGCAGCGCGTCGTTGAGATAGATGCAGGTCAGCACTGCGAACACATAGGCTTGCAGGGCGGCGACCAGGAATTCGAGGGCCGTCAGCGCCACCACCATGAACAGCGGCAGCACCGCGCCGAACCAGCCGACGACGCCGGAGGCCGTCATCATCACGATGAAGCCGGCGAACACCTTCATGGCGATATGGCCGGCAAGCATGTTGGCGAAGAGACGCAGCGAGAGGCTGATGGGCCGAGAGAGGAACGAGATGACCTCGATCACGACCATGAACGGCAGCAGGAAAGCCGGCACGCCCGACGGCACGAAGAGATGGAGGAAATGCGTGCCGTGGCGCGCGAAGCCGTAGATGATGACCGTCAGGATGACCAGCAGCGCCAGCGCGGCAGTGACGATCAGATGGCTGGTGACGGTAAAGGCATAGGGAATCATGCCCACCATGTTGGCGGTCAGCACGAAGATGAAGAGCGAGAACACCAGAGGGAAGAACTTCATCCCCTCATTGCCGGCCGAGCCACGCACGGTGGAGGCGACGAACTCGTAGGAGAGCTCCGCCATCGACTGCAGACGCCCGGGAACCAGGGTGCGGCCGCGGGTGGCGAAGGTCAGGAAGAAGAACACCAGCGCCACGATGCCGAACATGAAGGCGGCAGAATTGGTGAAGGCGAGCTCGACGCCGCCAGGCTGCCCCAATTCCACGATCTTGTGGATCTGGAACTGATGGATCGGATCGATCACGTTGCCGCTGGCCATCGCCGGTCGCTGCCCTCAACACGCGGCGCCGTGGGCGCCCGCCCCCATCTCAAGCACCGCCGAGGCGGCACCGTCCGTTTGTCTGGCGCCCACCGATGGCGACGCCGAAATACCTCAGGCCCCACCCTGCGGCGGGCCCTTGCGGCCGATCTCCCCAGCCGCGCGCATCATGTTCACGATGCCCGCGCCGAAGCCGAGCAACATGAACACGATCATCCCCCACGGCGCGATGCCGAGAAAATGATCGATCACCCAGCCGAGACCGGCGCCGACCAGCACTCCCGCGACGAATTCGGCTCCCAGCCGAAACGCCAGCGTCATGCCGGCCGAAGACGATGTCCTGTCCACGGCAGCAGATGCCTTCTCTTCGGCTTGCCGCTCGGCCTGCACCTTGTCCAGCGCACTGCCCAGCCCGCGCAACCGGCCAGAAAGCTCGGCATCGGAAACATCCGGCCGCCCCGAGCCGCCATGGCCGTCCGTCTTGTCTCGGTCGTCCATCATCCGCACTCAAGCCTGACCGGAGAAGGATTTCCCTACCCCGAAGACGGGCGCACCATAGTGTTCGCTCCTAGGGGTGTCAAGGATGTGATCTGATCTTTTAAGTCATTGCAAAATAAAGAAAAAAGGAAAGTGTGGACGCTCTGTCGCAGGCGTTTCGATCGCTTCCCGCAGCTAGGGAAGGGGTCGGCCATGTTTTTGGCATGCCAGCCTCGCACCCGAAATTACCGGCAAGTCCGGCGGCGAGCGCGGACCGTGCGAGATCGAGCGGGACCGCGGCACCCGCACCATGCCGAGCCGCCCCGCGCCTTCAGCTCGCTTCGAGAAAACGCTCGGCGGTGGCGAGGTCGACGGAGACCAGCTTCGACACGCCGCGTTCGGCCATGGTGACGCCGAACAGGCGGTTCATCCGGCTCATGGTGATGGGATTATGGGTGATGGTGACGAAGCGCGTCTCGGTCAGGCGGCGCATCTCGTCGAGCAGGTTGCAGAAGCGCTCCACATTGGAATCGTCGAGCGGCGCATCCACCTCGTCCAGCACGCAGATCGGCGCCGGATTCGTCAGGAATACGGCGAAGATCAGCGCCATTGCGGTGAGCGCCTGCTCGCCGCCCGAGAGCAGGGAGAGCGACTGCGGCTTCTTGCCGGGCGGCTTGGCGACGATGTCGAGGCCGGCTTCCAGCGGGTCGTCCGAATCGGTCAGCACAAGCTGGGCCTCGCCGCCGCCGAACAGCGTGGTGAAGAGCTGGCGGAAATGCCCGTCGACGACGTTGAAGCTCGCCTGCAGCCGCTCACGCGCCTCGCGATTGAGGCTGTAGATGCCCTGGCGCAGCCGCTTGATCGCCTCGGTCAGGTCGTCTCGCTCGCCGGTGAGGCCCTTCTGCTGGGTCTCGATCTCGGACAGTTCCTCCTCTGCCCGCAGATTCACCGCGCCGAGCCGCTCGCGGTCGGCCTTCAGTCGCCCGAGCTCCGTTTCCAGATCGGCCAGCACGGGCATCGCCGCATCGGGCGCGAAGCCGGCGATGTCGCGGGCGGCTTCGGGCGGGCCGTCGAGGGCGTCGGCCATCTCGCGCGCCAGAACCTCGCGGCGCGCGCGGGCGGCCTCCACACGCGCCTCCGCCCGGGCGCTTTCCTCGCGGGCGGAGGCCAGCGCGTCCAGCGTGGCGCGGGCGAGCTTGTCGCCTTCCGCCTGCAGCGATTCGGCGCTGGCCAGCCGGTCGGCCGCCTCGTGGCGCGCCGTCTCCGCGCGGGCGACCTCGTCGAGCAAGGCCCGTCGGCGGGCGGCAAAGCGCACCGGCGCGTCTTCCAGGTTCTCCCGCTCGCTGGCCGCCTCGGCGAGGCGCGCCTCGAGCGCGGCCACCCGCTCGCCCGTGCCGCCGGCCCGCGCTTCCCAGGAGGCGCGCTCCTGGGCGATGGTGGACAGGCGTCGCACGCGCTGATCGCGCTCGCGCACCAGGGCATCGGCGCGAATCCGGGTTTCGGCCAGAACGGCGCGGTCCTGGGCGACGCGGGCGCGGATTTCCGCCAGCTGCGCCTCGCCCTGCGCCGGCGGCGGCTGGTCGGCGACGTCGGCACGCGCCTCCTCCAGCGCCTCTGCGGCGAACCCGCGCTCTTCCTGCAGACGCGCCAGATTGGCGCCGAGCGCGGCAAGCCGGGCGGACTGTTCGGCGGCGGCGCGCTCGGCACGGGTGAGTTCGTCGCGCGCCGCCTCCATCGCCCGCAGGCTGGTGCGGCGTGCCTCGCGGGCGGCGTTCTCGCGGGCCCCGGCGGCGCGAAGCGCGGCTTCCGAGGCTTCGAGCGCGCGGCGATGGCGGCTCACTTCGCCCCGGGCGCCTTCAAGCTGCGCCTCGATATCGGCGAGACGGTTGCGTTCCGCCAGCCGCCGGGCGGCGGCCGTCGGCGCGTCGGCAGCGGCGACGAAACCGTCCCAGCGCCACAGGTCACCCTCGCGAGAGACCAGCCGCTGCCCGCTCTTCAACTGCGTGGCGAGCCGCGGCCCGTCGCGGCGGTCGACCACACCGATCTGGTCGACGCGGCGTGCCAGGACGCGCGGCGCCACGACATGAGCGGCGAGCGGCTCGGCCCCCTCCGGCAAGGGTGCGTCGCCGGACGCGGGCACCAGAGACCAATATACGGGAGCCTCGCTATCCGAGGGCGCGTCGAGATCGTCGCCGAGCGCAGCGCCCAGCGCCGCCTCGAAGCCGCGCTCCACCTCGATGAAGTCGAGCACCGGCGACCAGCGGCGCGGGGTGCCTACATCGAGGAGCTTGGCCAGGGTGCGCGCCTCGGTGTCCAGCCGCTGGGCGGCCCGTTCGGCCTCGCTCAGCGGCCGGCGGGCCTCGTCGAGCGCCGCGCGGGCACCGGCATGGGCGTTCTCGGCCTCCTGCGCCGCCGCCTCGGCAGCCGCGAAGGCCTCTTGCGCGATCTCGGCGCGTTCGCGCCGCTCGTCCAGGCGGACGGCGTCGACATTCGATTCCAGCTGGCGCTTCTGGCCCGACAGCAGTTCCACATCGCGGTCGAGCCGGGACAGGCGCTCGCCGGCCTCGCGCAGGGCGCGTTCCAGCGCCCCGCGCCGCGCGGTGGCTTCGGCATTGGCGGCGGTGGCATCGGCAAAGGCGCGCTCGGATTCGGCGAGTCGCCCCACCGCTTCGCCATTGCGCGCCAGCGCCTCGTCCTCCAGCTGCGCCGCCTGTTCCTGCGCGATGGCGAGTTCCTCGGCCTCCTGCGCGAGGCGCTCCAGCATCTCGCC
>JAEYTJ010000224.1 GCA_023434095.1 Pseudomonadota bacterium
GCCGACCAGTCGGCACCGACAAGGCCCAGTCCGGCGCGGTTGGCCGCCACCAGCCGATCCTCCTCGAACACCAGAACGCCTTCGCGCGAGGTGCCGAGCAGCGCCCGATCCGCCTGAAGGCGCAACACCCGGCGGTCGGCGAAACCCTCGTCGAAGAACCGGTGCTCGATCTGCTCCACCGCCAACCGGACCAGGCCGAGCGCGTGGCGGTGGTCCACCGCCGCCGGGCCGGACATGTCGAGCGCGCCGACCGTGTGGCCGTAGGGGTCGAGGATCGGCGCGGCCGAGCAGCTGAGAATGGCGTGCGGGTCGTAATAATGCTCGCCGCCATGCACGGCGATCGGCCGGCCCTCGACCAGCGCGGTGCCGACCGCATTGGTGCCGGTGGAATTCTCGCCCCACAGCACGCCCGGGCGCAGCGCCACCTGCGCCGCCCGCGCGGCGAAATCGGCATTGCCCAACGCGTCGAGGATCATCCCCTCCGCGTCGGTGAGGATGACGACGCAACCCGTCTGCATGGCGTCTGCATAGAGACTTTCCACCTCCGGCCGGCAGAGCCGGCGCAGACGCTCGTGCCGCTCGGCGATGGCGCTCAACTCATGGGCGGTCAGCGGTTCGAGGCGCGGCAGCGCGGCGCTGTCGAGCCCACGCTCCGCACAGCGCTTCCAGGAGCGCAGGATCGGCTCGGGCAGCAGCGCCGCCAGCGGGCGGTCGTGCAGACCCTGCTGGAAGAACTGCTTGCGCGCGGCGAGCAGGGCGCGCGGCGAGGCCTCTTGGCGCATGCGATCCTCCCGGAGTGTTGCAAAATGCCACACATGTCGCAGGTCTTGTTGTTCTTTCCGACAGTTTCTACCAAGTTTTCCGCCTGCGTCTATCGGTAGAATCCTCACGCCCGCGCGAGTACAGAGCTAAGCTGAGGTATTTCAATATTTTGCCGTGTCGCAACGACGATTTTGTGCGTTGCGACAGGAGGACTGGCACAGCGGCTGCAATCTTGAGCGTCCCTATCTGGGAGGATCCAATGAACAAGCCAGAACTCGCCATCACCAAGCAGTCGCCCTTCAAGGCCCGTTACGGCAATTTCATCGGCGGCAAGTTCGTCGAGCCGGTGTCCGGCCGCTATTTCGACAACACCTCGCCCGTCACCGGCGGCAAGATCTGCGAAGTCGCCCGCTCCGAGGCGGCTGATATCGAAAAGGCGCTCGACGCCGCCCATGCCGCCAAGGCCGCCTGGGGCAAGACCTCGGCCGCCGAGCGCGCGCTGATCCTCAACAAGATCGCCGACCGCATGGAGGAGAACCTCGATCTCCTGGCGCTCGCCGAGACGTGGGACAATGGCAAGCCGATCCGCGAGACGACGGCGGCCGACATGCCGCTCGCCATCGACCATTTCCGCTATTTCGCCGGCGCGGTGCGCGCGCAGGAAGGCGGCATCAGCGAGATCGACCACGACACCATCGCCTATCATTTCCACGAGCCGCTGGGCGTGGTCGGGCAGATCATCCCGTGGAACTTCCCCATCCTGATGGCGGTGTGGAAGCTGGCCCCCGCGCTGGCGGCAGGTAACTGCGTGGTGCTCAAGCCCGCCGAGCAGACCCCGGCCTCCATCCTCGTGCTGGCCGAGCTGATCGCCGACCTGCTGCCCCCGGGCGTGCTCAACATCGTCAACGGCTTCGGCCTTGAGGCGGGCAAGCCGCTCGCCAGCTCCAACCGCATCGCCAAGATCGCCTTCACCGGCGAGACGACGACGGGCCGGCTGATCATGCAGTATGCCAGCCAGAACCTCATCCCCGTCACGCTGGAACTGGGCGGCAAGTCGCCGAACATCTTCTTCGCCGACGTGGCCGCCGAGGATGACGATTTCTTCGACAAGGCGATCGAAGGTTTCGTGATGTTCGCGCTCAACCAGGGCGAGGTCTGCACCTGCCCGAGCCGCGCACTGATCCAGGAAAGCATCTATGACCGCTTCATGGAGAAGGCGCTGAAGCGCGTGGAAGCCATCGTCCAGGGCTCGCCGCTCGATCCCGCGACCATGATCGGTGCCCAGGCTTCCTCCGAGCAGTTGGAGAAGATCCTCTCCTATATCGACATCGGCAAGCAGGAAGGCGCCGAGGTTCTGATCGGCGGCGAGCGCAACGATCTTGGCGGCGAGTTCGCAGGTGGTTTCTATGTGAAGCCGACCGTGTTCAAGGGCCACAACAAGATGCGGATCTTCCAGGAAGAGATCTTCGGCCCGGTCGTCTCGGTGACCACCTTCAAGGATGACGCCGAAGCGCTGTCCATCGCCAACGACACGCTCTACGGCCTCGGCGCCGGCGTGTGGACCCGCGACGGCAACCGCGCCTACCGCTTCGGCCGCTCCATCGAGGCCGGCCGCGTGTGGACGAACTGCTACCACGCCTACCCCGCCCATGCGGCGTTCGGTGGCTACAAGCAGTCGGGCATCGGCCGCGAGAACCACAAGATGATGCTCGACCACTACCAGCAGACCAAGAACATGCTGGTCAGCTACTCCCCGAAGAAGCTCGGCTTCTTCTGAGCCTCAATGCGGGGCGCTTGCGCATGGCAGGCGCCCCGCGATGAACCGTCATCCCCGGGCCCGGCCCGGGGATTCGTGCCTTTCGTCCGTGCGCAAGGCGTGAAGGACCGGGGCAAGCCCCGCCATGACGGCTCGCCCGGTGAGAGTTGCCCGCTGCATGCTTCGAGACGCGGCGCGAGAGCGCCGCTCCTCAGCATGACGAAGGCGTGGGAGTGATCACTTCCAGGTCCCTCGTCATCCTGAGGTGCCCGGCATTGCCGGGCCTCGAAGGACGCACAGCCTCTCCCGGCTCGCGCCCTCTCTCCGCGCGATATCGCCCTCCCCGGGCTTGACCCGGCCATGCCGGCTCCTCACCTTTCACTCCAATGCTCAGTCCCCGAGACGAGGGATAGGAAGAGAGTTCCCATGGAGACACAGACCGCCCCGCCCGCCGCCGCCAAGCACACCATTCCCCGCGTGCTCGCCACCGAGGCGGCGCTGGCGCTCATCGCGACCTTGAGGGCGCAGCATGGGCCGCTGCTGTTCCATCAGTCGGGCGGCTGCTGCGACGGATCCTCGCCCATGTGCTACGCGCAGGGCGACTACATGCTCGCCGACCGCGACGTGCGGATGGGCGAGATCGGCGGCACGCCGTTCTATATGAGCCCATCGCAGTTCGAGTACTGGCAGCACACCCAGCTGATCATCGACGTGGTGCCCGGGCGCGGCGGCATGTTCAGCCTGGAGAACGGGCGCGACGTGCGTTTCCTCACCCGCTCGCGGCTGTTCGCCGACGACGAACTGGATCGCCTCGCTCCCCTCGCCTATGGCCCCGGCGACTAAGCGGGCGCCTCAGCGCGGCGTCAGCGCCATCACCGCCAGCGCGGTGGCCGCCGCCCGGTTCTCGACGCCGATCTTGGCGTAGATCTGCTCCAGATGCTTGTTCACCGTGCGCGGCGACAGACCCAGAATCTCGCCGATGTCGCGATTCGCCTTGCCGCGCGCCAGCCACACCAGCACCTCCGCCTCGCGCAGCGTGAGGTTCAGCTTGGATTTCAGCACCTGCTCCGGCGGAATGCCGGAATCCTCGACAATGCGCAGCAGCAGCTCCTCCGGACCGATCTGGCCGACATAGGACAGCTTGAGCCGGCGGGCCGTGCCTTCGATCGAGACTTCCACCGCCTCGGCCTCGCCGCCCGCGCCGTCGCCCTTGCGCGCCTCCAGCCAGCGCCGCACCGGCTCGGGCAAGATGAAGCTGTCGCCCGGCGCGGCGGTGCTGAGCGCGGTCAGCAGCGCTGTCGCCTGCGGGGTCGACCACAAGATCCGTCCCGCGCGATTGGCGGAGAGCAGGTAGCGCCCGGCGGCGTCCAGCGCGGCGCGGGCGCTGTGGGTCTGCCGGGCATTGGCGAGATGCACCCGGATACGGGCGATCAACTCGTCCGGCGAGATCGGCTTGGTGACATAGTCGACCCCGCCGGCCTCCAGCCCCTTCACGATCTGCTCGGTCTCGGAAAGGCCGGTCATGAAGATGACCGGCACATGCGCCACCGCCTTGTTGCGCTTGAGCTGCCGGCACGCCTCGAAGCCGTCCATGCCGGGCATGACCGCGTCCATCAGAATGACGTCGGGGGTGATACGCTCGACCAGCGCCAGCGCATTGGCCCCTTCGGTGGCGACAAGCACCGTGGTCCCCGCTGCCTCCAGCGCATCGGTGAGCAGGCTGAGGGTTTCGGGCGAATCGTCCACCACGAGGACGATGTCGCGGCGCTCCATGCTAGGCGTCATCGGCGCGCATCGCCTCCAGGAGGGACATGTATTGCTTGAGGTCGAAGGTTTCCATCAGGTCGCGCATATGGGCGACGAACGCCTTGCTTTCCGGCGAAGCGCTCTCGATCTCCCGCAGCTTGGCCTGGATGCCGCGCACATAGCCGATCTCCCCCAGCTTCATCAGGTCGTCGAGATGCACGCCCGCCGGCGCCCGCAGTTCGCCCGGCTTGGCGGCCTCGCCCGCGGCGAGGGCGGCAAGTTCGCCATCGCCCACCCATTCGAGGTCGAGCAGCGCCGCCATCTTTTCCAGCAGCGTGCGCAGATGCACCGGCTTGACCAGATGGTCGTCATGCTGGGCGAGGCCGTCGCCGTGGATCTCCCCGGCATTGGCGGAGATCATGAGGATGCGCAGCCGGCCGAACCCTTCGTCGCGCAGCTGGCGCACCACCTCCCAGCCGTTGAGGCCGGGCATCGAGATGTCGAGCAGCAGAAGGTCCGGCTCCCATTCGCGCACCATCTCCAGCGCCTGCACCCCGTCGGCGGCGGCAAGCACGGTGAAGCCGAGTGGCACCAACAATTCGTGCATGAGGTCGCGATGGGCGATATCGTCGTCGGCCACCAGCACGGTGCGGCGCCGGCCGGTATAGCCGGCGATGCGCCGATGCTGGATCGGCCCGACTCGTGAGGGGTTGGTCACCTCCGACAGCATCATCTTGACGCGGAAGACGCTGCCCTCGCCGGGCGACGACTTCAGCGCGATCTCCCCGCCCATGATCTCGGTGAGCAGCTTGGTGATGGTGAGACCGAGGCCGATGCCGGCGGTGGAATAGGTGCCCGCCCGCTCCCCGCGCTCGAACGGCTCGAAGATGCGCTTGTGGTCGGCGGCGGGAATGCCGATGCCGCTGTCCTCGATCTCGAACTCCGCCACCTGGTTGCGATAGGAGACGCGCAGCGCCACCCGGCCGCGATCGGTGAACTTGATGGCGTTGGAGAGCAGGTTGATGAGGATCTGCCGCAGCCGCTTCTCGTCGGTGAACACCACGGCCGGCAACCGGTCGGGCCGCACATAGACGAAATCGATGCCCTTGGCGGTCGCCTGCAGCCGGAACATGTCGACCAGCTGGTCGAGGAATTCGCCGATCCGCACCTCGTCGCGGGTGAGGTAGAGCCGGCCGGCCTCGATCTTGGAGATGTCGAGCAGCCCGTCGATCAGGCCGGAGAGATGCTCCGCCGAGCGGCGCACCACGCGGATGGCGTCGCGCCGGTGCGGGGGAATGGCGGTGTCGCGCTCCAGCAGCTGCGCATAGCCGAGGATCGCGTTCAGCGGGGTACGCAGTTCGTGGCTGATGCCGACGACATAGCGGCTCTTGGCGAGATTTGCGGCCTCGGCGGCCTCCTTGGCCTTCTGCAGCTTGGCGTCGGTGCGCTTGTGCGCCTCGATCTCCCGCATCAGCAGCGCGGTCTGGCGGTTACTTTCCTCCTGCGCCACCCGCCGGCTTTCCTGCGCCAGCACGAACAGCCAAGCGGCGACGCCGGCGATGATGAGCAGGATGAAGTAGAGCGTGAACAGCACATTGCCGACCGTCTCCGCCTGGTCGGGCGGGGCGAAGGTCGACTGGAAGTAGATCACGCCCAATATGCCGCCGATCACGATCGCCAGCAGCGCCATCACCCCGATGTAATGGCCGAGGCGCGAATTGAGCTGCGTCACCATCCAGCCCGGCAGCGTCGCCTGCAAGGCCGCAAGGATCTGGTCGGGAAAGCGCGCATCCTCCTTGCAGCGGTCGTTGCAGCGCGCATCGAGCGAGCAGCACAGCGAGCAGATCGGGCCGGCATAGACCGGGCAGTGCGCCATGTCCTCCGGCTCGAATTTGTGCTCGCAAATACAGCATTTGAGCGTGTGGCGGGCATCCCAGTTCTTCGCCGTCCGCCGCGCGATGTAGTAGCGCCCGCCCGTGGCGTAGGCGATGCCCGCCGCCGCGACGAAGGAGACCGCCAGCGCCAGGAACGGCGCGAAGGCTTTCAGCGCCGGCCCGAGGAAACCGGCGAAGGCGATGACGCCGACCAGAGTGCCGGCCAGCAGCGCGCCGACGCCGACGGGATTGATGTCGTAGAGATGCGCCCGCTTGAACTCGATGCCCGGCGGGCTCCAGCCCATCGGCTTGTTGACCACGAGATCCGCCACCAGCGCCGCCACCCAGGCCACGGCGACGATGGCGTAGAGGCCGAGGATCTGCTCCAGCACCTTGTAGATGCCGAGCGCCATCAGCATCAGCGCGATGGTGACGTTGAACACCAGCCACACCACCCGCCCGGGATGGCTGTGGGTCAGGCGGGAGAAGAAGTTCGACCAGGCGATCGAGCCCGCATAGGAGTTCGTCACATTGATCTTGAGCTGGGCGAGGATGACGAACACGCCCGTGAAGGCCAGCGCCACCTCCGGCGAGAACACGGTCTTGAACGCCACCAGATACATCTGGGTCGGCTCGGCCGCGTGCAGGAAGGGAATGCCCTGGTTCAGGGCGAAATAGGCGAGGAAGGAGCCCGCCAGCATCTTGATGCCGCCGGGGATGATCCAGCCGGGCCCGGCGCTCAGCAGCGCCACCCACCATAACAGGTTGCGCCGCGTCTCGGTGCGGCCGGGCGCCCGGCGCGGCAGGAAGCGGAGGAAATCGACCTGCTCGCCGATCTGCGCGACAAGGGCGCAGACCACCGTGGTCGCCGTGCCGAAGAGCACGAGGTCGAACGAGCCGTCGGCATGGCCGAAACGGCCGGTATAGGAGGTCCAGCCGGCGAAGGGATCGTCGAACAGGGCGAGGATGAACACGAAAGGGATGAGGTTCAGCACCAGCCAGACCGGCTGGGTCCACAGCTGGAACCGGCTGATGAAGGTGATTCCGTGGGTGACCAGCGGGATCACCACCAGCGCGCTGATGAAATAGCCCACCATCAGCGGCACGCCGAAGCACATCTCCAGCGCCAGCGCCATGATCGCCGCCTCTATGGCGAAAAACAGATAGGTGAAGGAGGCGTAGATCAGCGAGGTCAGCGTCGAGCCGATATAGCCGAACCCCGCGCCGCGGGTCAGCAGGTCGATATCGACGCCGAACTTGGCGGCGTAATAGCTGATCGGCAGCCCGGCGGCGAAGATGACGACGCAGACCACGAGGATCGCCGCCACCGCGTTGGGGAAGCCATAGGCCAGCGTGATCGCCCCGCCAATTGCTTCCAGCGCCAGGAAGGAGACCGCGCCGAGCGCGGTGTTGGCGACCCGCAGCGCCGACCAGCGGCGCGCGCTCTTCGCGGTGAAGCGGAGCGCGTAGTCTTCCAGCGTCTCGTTGACGACCCACTGATTATAGCGGCGCCGAACGCGAACGATCTTCTGCTCCGCCGCCATCGGGGTTTGCCTCGCCGCGCCAACGCCAGACATGCTTTCGTGCTCAGCCTCCCCAGGCCATTTCGTGTTTTTTGCACCGCGCCGGGCCCTTCAAAGGTCCAGCCGCAAAGGCCAAGCACAAATCATTCCACCCATGCTCGGCCGTCGACGAAAGACTAACTTGTCGCAGGGACGTGCACCAAAGCGCCGACGATGGAAGAAATATCCTCTTGTTGCCTAATAATAAGGCTTCTTCCGACATACACACGCTTCTTGGACGCCCTTCTTCTCGCGCGCACGCGAAAACCTCTTTGCTCCGCTGGCGTTAATATTCGCAGCGGAGACAGCCAGTCCCATCCTGAGCCTCACTGTGCGGGACCGGCGGGGGTTCCCCTATACGTCAATCGACGTATTGCTGCATCGCGACATCGACCGCCACGATCCGGCCAATGCAAGCACATGAGAAGCTTGTTTAGGCCACGTCAAACCCGTGGAGGGGAATCGTATGTCTTCGAAGAATGATCCGTCGAGCACGTTTTCAGCGACGCGGCGCAAGCTTTTGATGGGTATTGCCGCGCTCCCGGCCGTACCTGTTCTTGCGTCCACCGGCCTCTTTTCGACACCCGCCGCGGCGCAGGCTCCGGCGACATCGGCGGTGAACACCACCGGCCTCGCCGTGACCGACACCGAAGTCACGGTCGGCATCCTGCACTCCGTCACCGGCACGATGGCGATCTCCGAGACCGGCTCGGTGCAGGCCGAGAAGCTGGCCATCGAGCAGATCAACGCCATGGGCGGCGTGCTCGGCCGCAAGATCAAGTTCATCCAGGAAGACGGCGCCTCCGACTGGCCGACCTTCGCCGAAAAGGCCAAGAAGCTGCTCGTCAACGACAAGGTCGCGGCCATCATGGGCTGCTGGACCTCGGCCTCGCGCAAGGCGGTGCTGCCGGTCGTCGAGCAGTATAACGGCATGCTCTACTACCCGACCTTCTATGAAGGCCTGGAGCAGTCGAAGAACGTCATCTACACCGGCCAGGAAGCCACCCAGCAGATTCTCGCCGGCCTCGACTGGGTGCAGCGCGACAAGGGCGGCAAGACCTTCTACCTCATCGGCTCGGACTATATCTGGCCGCGCACTTCGATGAAGATCGCCCGCAAGCACATCGAGGGCCACCTGAAGGACTCCTCGGTCGTCGGCGAGGAATATTTCCCGCTCGGCCACACCCAGTTCAACTCGGTGATCAACAAGATCAAGCTGCGCAAGCCCGACGTGATCTACGCCGCGGTCGTCGGCGGCTCGAACGTCGCCTTCTACAAGCAGCTCAAGGCCGCCGGCATCGACCTCAACAAGCAGACGCTGCT
>JAEYTJ010000233.1 GCA_023434095.1 Pseudomonadota bacterium
ATGGGATACATCATAAATATGATTCCCAGCGTACTGCCAATAGACGAGTGTTTTATAACCGCTTCGGGCGAAACGTCGGCAGGGACGGCTCATCTTATCTAGCGTATTTGTGTTTGTATTATCGAAACCTGGGCTCGATATCTGTGATCAGGCTGGGTCTTCCACCTTCCTCGCTGGCCCCACGCCAGCCCCGCCGCCGTTCTCAGCAATGAATGCGAAGGGGGCTGCCTCAAGGGCACGGCGGATGGCGACCCGAGACCCATTTCTCCTACGGCTCAGGTGAGCGCCCGCGCTTCTGGCGCTGATAGGCCGTGACTTGGACGGTCGCAGCTATGCCCACAGCGCCGATAGATTCGGCTCTTGGTCGAGGGCGCGCAGGCGCCGCAGTAGTGTGTCGGCCGCTGCCGGCGCCAAGGCGCGTGTCGCGCATGAGCGGAACTTGGCGGCGTGATCCTGCAGGCCCATCGGGCATTCTGGATTCCCGATGGCAAGGTCGCGCGCGCCATGGAGCACCCGGCCGTCGTGCAGGTGAAAAGTCATCCGAACCGGCGCCGTGCCGATGAAGCCGAGCGCCGCAAGCTCGGGGGATAGTTCCAGCCGGACTTTGCCCATAAGCTGCTGTACCGCCGGATCGGCGAGCGTCGGCTGGGCGAAAAGGTCCCAGGTAAGCGGGCCGTGTACCAGCGTCGCGGCCAATGCGAATTCCATCGAGAAGCGGGCCTCCTGCGGCGTTTCTGGCGCGTGGACCACCAGCTCTCGTTCGGCGAGAAGGCTGACGCCCACATGGATTCTCGCCACTTCGTCGGCGCCAAAGCCGTGCTCGGCCATCATGTCGAGCGTGAGGTCACAGGCCGGATGCGAACCGCTGCAGCAGGGGAACCGTTTGAACGCCAGTCCGCGTGTCGCAAGATCGAAGGGGGACCCGAACGCCAGCTCCCGGCCCGCCAAACGCGTGCGGGCCGTGTCGCCGGCAAGGCACGCGATGTAGCCGTCCTGGCCTTCGATCGCGGTGCGGGAGGCGGTGACACCGGCGCGGGCAAGCGAGACCGCTTCGAGTCCGTTGCGTGCCGCCATGCCGGCATGCCACGGCTTCGCCTGCGTCCCGAAGTTGGATCGGATGCCGCCTGAGCGCGAGGCCGCGAGGCCAAGCGCGTGCACGCAGGTGGTCCGGTCGAGGTTCAGCAGCAAGGCGGCCGCAGCGGCCGCGCCGAGGACGTAGAGCGCACCCGTCGTATGCCAGCCAGCCTCGGACGCCTCCGGCATGCAGAGCTCCGCGATGCGGTGCGCGACTTCGACGCCCGCGACATAAGCCCGGAGCGCGTCAGCGCCCGAAGCGCCAAGCTGTTCGGCGACGGCGAGCGCGGCTGGCGCGACCACGGTCGTCGGATGACCGATCGTCGTCCAACTGGTGTCGTCGAAGTCAAGCGCGTGGCCGGCCACCGCGTTGCACAGCGCGGCATTCTCCGGATCGAGCCGCAGCCCGCCCGCGCCGAATACGGTTGCGCCCGCGCCGGTGGCCCGTTCCGAAGCCCAGGCCCGCACATTGCGGGCGACCGGTTCAGCGGCGCCCGCCAGAGCGACGCCCACATAGTCGGTGACGGCGGTTCGGGCGATCGAGGCGACATCCGACGGCAGCGGGCCGTTGCGACACGCGATCAGGAAGTCCGCCGCTTGCTCGGCGACGCTACGTTCGGCAGCCATCACAGTATCTGGGACAGGAATTCCTGTGTGCGCGGATCGCGCGGTGCGCTGAAGAAGGTGGCGGGCGGCCCATGCTCGACGATGACGCCGCGATCGGTGAAATAGATATGGTCAGCGACGTCGCGCGCGAAGTTCATCTCATGGGTCACAAGCAGGCAGGTCATGCCATCCTCGGCGAGTTCACGGATGGTGAACAGCACTTCCTTGACCGTCTCCGGATCGAGCGCGGCGGTGACCTCGTCGAACAGCATCACGTCGGGCCGCATGGCAAGCGAGCGGGCGATGGCGACGCGCTGCTGCTGGCCGCCGGAAAGCTCGCCCGGATACGTGTCTTCCTTACCGGTCAGCCGGACCTTCTTCATCAGGACGCGGGCGCGCTCCTCGACCTCCCCCTTGTCCTGATGGAGTACGTGAATCGGCGCCATCATGACGTTCTGGAGGGCGGTCTTGTGGGGGAACAGGTTGTATTGCTGGAACACCATGCCGACCTTGCGGCGCAGCGCCAGCTTGTCGAGCTTCGGATCGGCCACCTCGATGTTCTCGACCAGAATCGTCCCGGATGTCACCGGCACCAGAGCGTTGATGCACCGGATCAGGGTCGACTTGCCGGAGCCCGACGGGCCGATGATGCAGACCACCTCGCCCTTCTTGACGTTGAAGCTGACGCCCTTCAGCACCTCGAGCGCGCCGAACGATTTGTGGACGTCGATCAACTGGATGATGGGCTGGTCGGGTGTCCAGTGGCGGGGTTCGGTCGCAACGGCCATGTGTAAATGGTCTCTCAGCGGATATGGAACCGACGCTCGAGCCGGGCGGTGAACCGGTCGATCGGGTAGCAATAGAGGAAGAAGCAGAGCATGGCGAAGCCATAAAGCGGGGCGAACAGCTCCGGACGCCCGCCCTCGGCGGTATGAACCTGTGCGGTAAGCGTCAGCATCTCGGACACGCCGACGATCGAAGCCTGGACCGTCGCCATGGTGACGAGCGAATAGAGGTTCATCCACGGCGGGAGCATGCGTTTGACGCATTGGGGAAGAATGATCCGCCACATGGTCTGCCGCGGGGTGAAGGCGAGCGATTCCGCGGCTTCCCATTGCGTCGACGGCACGGAGCGTACCGCGCCACGGACGATCTCGGCCACGTTCGCCATCACCGGCAGGGAGAAGCCCACCGTCGCCTTCAGCCAGTCCGGCAAGGGGATCCGGACGCCGAATACCGTGATCTGAAAGGGCACCAGGAACATCACAAAAAACAGCAACACCAGCCAGGGCGCGTTGCGGAAGAACTGGGTGAGCGCCCAGCAGAAGCGGGCCAGCAAGGGGTTGTGGGAGAGCATGCCCAGTCCCACGCCGAGGCCGGCGCCCGTGCCGATCGCCATCGCGATCATGGAGATCAGGATGTTGAACGCGAAGCCGGACAGCAGCAATGGCGCCCATTTGACGATGACGTCCAACGGCGACAACTGGGCACTGGCGGCCTGCGCCCAGGCGCTGCCCGCGAGCAGGGCGAGGCCGGCGGCAAACAGCAGGGCGTGCACGGGCGCGAGGCGCGGCGTTCCCAGCCGGGTGGGCTCGATGCGGAACGGCAGGAGGACGGGAAGCGGCGCGTCTGCGCTGGCGGGCGTGTGCTTTGTGCTCATCGGCCATATCCGGGAATGCGCAGCGACTTTTCCCATCGGTGCATGATCCAGACCAGGATGCCGACCAACAGGCCGTAGGTCGCGAACAGCACCAGCATCATCTCGAACACGTTCTGCGACTCCGACCAGATCTGCTTTACGGCGTAGAGCGTTTCCGGCACGGCGATCGCATAGGCAAGGGTGGTGGTCTTGAGCAGGTTGACGAGGTTGTTGTTCAGAGCCGGCAGGCACACCCGCAGAGCAAGCGGCAATATCACGTAGAGATAGGCCTTGAGCCGGGTATAACCGAGCGCCTCGGCCGCCTCCACCGTGGTCTTCGGCACGGCCTCGACGCCGGAGCGGAAGATCTCGACATTGAAGGCGCCGGCGAAAAGCGACAGCGCGATGATCGCCCACTCCACATTGTCGATGAAGGGCTGGCGCAGTCCAAATTGGTCCTGCCCGGCGGGAAGCATCGCGCCGATGCCGAAATAGAAGAAGAAAATCTGCACCAGCGGCGGCGTGTTACGGAACAGGACGACGAAGCCGTTGACCGCGCCGCGAACGAAGCGCGAGGGAGCGCTTTGCAGAAGGGCGCCCACCGCGCCGATCAGAAGGCTCATCAGAATGGTGGAGACCGTCAGCAGAACGGTCATCCTCACCCCGTGGATGTAACGGTTCCAGTCATACGGGTCGTAGAAGACCGTGAAATTGAGACCCGTTGTCTCGTAAAGGTCTTTGAACCAGGCGGCTATGACGTCCATCGCGCTATCCGGTTGGCGATCCGTGAAGGGCGCGCCGTCTCACAACGTTGAAAACGCGGCCGACCCGGCAAGGATCGGCCGCGCCGGGCGATCAGTTGGTCGAGCCCTTCATCTTCTCATGCATGGCCTTCGAGTACTCGGTCGGCTGGATGCCGTACTTCTCCTCCTGGGCGACGATGAAGCCGGTCTTCATCCAATCCTTCGTCACACCCTCCAGGAAGGTCATGAGGCTGTCATTCCCGGTCGCGACCGCCATGATCCACGGCGCGTCCAGAACGCCCTTCAGCGGCATCTCGTAGGTGCCGCTCCAGTCGGCATCGAGCAGCTTGCCCTGGATGAAGGTCTGGTCATAGACGTAGCCCACGCAGTTGCCCTGCTTGAGCGCGAAAAGCGGCTTCTCGGAACCGTCGAAGGCGACGATCTCGGTGCCGTATTTCTGGGCGATCTCCTTGTTGTACCAAGCGCCCGAGGTGGCGCAGAGCGGCTTGCCCTTGAGTTCGGACCAGTCCTTCACTCCGGCCTTCTTCGGCAGCAGCACGTTGACGAAGTCCGAGTAGTAGGGCGGGTCGATGGCCTGCACGACCTTCCGGCGTTCCGGCTTGTCCGACATGGTCGCGATCAGCATGTCGACCTTGCCCTGCTGCAGGAATTCGATCCGGTTGGAGGAAACCACCGGCACAAGTTCCAGCTTCACGTCGAGACGCTTGGCGACGTCGGCCGCGAGGTCGGGCTCGATCCCGACCACGGCACCCGACGGGTCCCGGAATCCGAAAGGCTTGTAGTCGGCTTTGACGCCGACAACGAGCGTGCCCCGTTGCTTGATGGCGTCGACACCGTCCGCCGCGTGAGCGGCGAAGGGCGCGAGCGCGCCAGCGAGGAGGAAGGCGATCATTGATTTGCGCATGCGGGTCGACCTTTCATCAATGTCGGGACTAAGGAGCTCGTCTTTCATTATTCACAGCCGGCGAGAACGCTTCGCCGGACATCACATAACGTCATGCGGACGCCTGCTGGAAGCGTCGGAGCGAAAAGGGGGCCAGATCGAAGGCGCTGGGCGCGCCCGTGACCGCTTCCGCGACGGCCTGACCGATGCCGGCCGAGTGCTTGAAGCCGTGGCCTGAACAGGCAGAGATCACCATCACGCGGTGCATGTGCGGGTGGTGGTCGATGACGAAGCCGCTGTCGGGCGTGACGGTATAGAGACACGCCGCCGCCTGAACGGCCTCGGGGGTCACGCCAGTGATACGCCCGGCGACATGCGACCGCCACATCGCCTCGGATTCCGAGGCGGACACCTCGCGCTCAAGGGTCTCGGCTGTCGTCGCGGCCACATATTGCTCGGTCGCCACCTTCAGCCGGTCGTCGTTGGCCAGCGGAGGAAAGCCGTAGAAGTAATCCTCGTCGCCTGCGCCATGCATCCAGATGAAGACCGGGGCTCCCGCATGCGCGGTGACGTCCGCCAGCCTGAACCAGTGCAGTACCTGCCGCCGCACGGTCAGCACCCGGTCGAACGGGGCTCCGAGCAATGGCCCCGTCCAGGCGCCCGCCGCGACCACGACCCGGTCGGCGACGATCTCGTCCCCGGACACACGGATGCGGACCACGTCGCCGTCCTGTCGGATCGAGCTGACTTGGGCACCGAGCCGGAGGCGTGCGCCGAGCGCGCAGGCCTGGTCGCGCTGAACCGCGATGCAGCGTTCCGGCCGCACATAGCCGCCGCCCGGTTCGAAATAGACCTTGTCGTCGTCGGAAATCCCCTGGAACTGGGGAAACCGTTGGCGCGCCGTGACGCCGTCCAGAACCTCGTGCGGGATACCGAACTCCCGCGCCGTTTCGATCGAGCGCGCCACGAAATCCCGCTTGCCGTGATGGGAGGATATGCCCGAGCCCGGAGCGAGAACGAGAACACCGCAGGCCTCCAGTAGCGGCTCGCCAGAGAGCACTTCCAGCTCGCGCCAGATCGCGTGCGAGGCCAGTACGAACGGCACGTAGTCGCGACCTTCGCCGACGGCCTGACGGGTGATCCGCGTCTCGCCATGGCTCGAACCGACATCGTGCGGCGGCTCGAAGCGATCGATTCCGATCGCGTCCACGCCCCGTCGCGCGAGTTGGTACAGGGTGGCCATCCCCATGGCGCCGAGACCGACGACGGCGACTTGCGTACGTTCCACGGCCTAGCGACCCTCATTTGCACAAAATGACATCATGTCGCGAAAGCGACCATGTCCCTGTGTCGGGGTCAAACGAAATGCGGTATATTAAGTAGAAATACTAAGAGTCATTCACCCGACTGATAATGCCATGAACGACCTCGACCTGCATTCCCTCCGCTTGGTCGCCGCCGTCGCCGAGACGGGCAGCGTGACGGCGGCGTCACAACGAGCCGGGGTCACCCAATCGGCGGTCTCGCAGGCGCTGCGGCGCGCGGAAGCGCTGATCGGCGCTCCCCTGTTTGACCGCCGCCGCCGGCCGCTCACGCCGACCCATGTCGGGCGAATGGTGGCCGCTCGGGCCGATGAGCTGGCGCGCGAGGCCGAGCGGCTGCTGGCCGATGCCCGGGCCGCCGCCGAGATGCCCGGGCGCATCGATTTGCGTATCGGCCTCGTCGATTCGCTGGCGGGAACCATTGGCGCCCGCATTGTGAGGGAACTCGCCGACGGCGCGCTCGCTTTGACCGTGACCGCCTGGTCGGGCCTTGCCTTCTCCCACACCCGCGCGCTGATGCGACACGAGATCGACGCCGCCCTGACCTGCGACCCGATGGAGGGGCTCGACGAGGTCGAGCGGATCGTGGTGTTCCGTGAGCCTTACGTCCTCATCGCCCCGCGTGGCGAAATCGACGCGGTGCGCGGCAAAGATCTTCGTGCCATTTTCGAGCGCTACCGACTGGTGCGCCACAGCGCCCGCTCCTACGCCGGCCAACATATCGAGCGCCATTTGGGCCGGTTGGGGCTTCGTCCGCCGCGCGCCTTCGAGTTCGACACGTCGGACGCTCTTGTCGCCATGGTCGCGACCGGAATGGGGGTGGCCATCACCACGCCGCTCTGCCTGTTGCAGGGGGCGGCGCATGTCACAGACGTCGTGGCATTGCCACTGCCGGGCGTTGCCTTCTCGCGCGAGTTGCTGCTGACCACGCGGCGCGGAGACTTCGACGATCTCGCGCCGCGCATCGCCGAAGTTGCGCGAAGCGTGGCGCTGTCGCACGCCCTCCCACCCATGCTCGCACTGGTACCCTGGCTCACGCCCGACGCGCTCGCCTTGGGCTGAGGCGTCCGCGGCCGTGGATATTTACGTCTAACCAGCTCTCATCGCCGCGCCCGTAACAATTCAGCCCGAGGGCGCGCCCGGCGCCCCGCGGCGCGGGGCCGCGAATCCCCATTAAAATGCCTGTGCCCCTACTACATCACCTCCCATAAAAGCGAGGGCGCGTCCCGTTGGCTGCGTCTGAGGCCTTGGCTCCCGTCCCTTTATCTTCCATGCAAGGCGCGGGTAACGACTAAAGTGGGGGTTGGACATGCGGGGCAATCGCAAGCCGTTCATCATGGTTGGCCTCGTCGTCTCGGGTGGCGTGTGG
>JAEYTJ010000276.1 GCA_023434095.1 Pseudomonadota bacterium
AGGTCGCCGCGCGTATCGTGGCCGAGCTGAAGGACAAGGCGCCGGGCTTCGCCAGCGTCGATCCGGCGGTGGCGGGGCTCGCCGCGCAGATCGAGGAGCGGCAGGCACCCGCGCCGGTGGCGGACGCGGTCTCGGCGCTTGTCAATCTCGGCTATGCGCAGATTCAGGCGAGCGCAGCCATCGCCGCCGCCTTGCGTGAGGCGGGCGAGGGTGCCGACACCGCGAAGCTCATCCGTCTCGGGCTGAAGGAACTGGCGCGATGAACGCCAAGCGCCTCATCGCCCCCGACAAGCGCGAGGAAGACCTCGCGGACGCCTCGCTGCGGCCGCAGAACCTTGCGGAGTTCGTCGGGCAGGAGCAGGCGCGCGCCAATCTCGACATCTTCATCAAGGCGGCCAAGGCGCGGGGCGACGCGCTCGACCATGTGCTGTTCGTCGGCCCGCCGGGGCTCGGCAAGACCACGCTGGCGCAGATCGTGGCGCGCGAGCTGGGGGTGGGCTTCCGCTCCACTTCCGGCCCGGTGATCGCCAAGGCCGGGGATCTCGCCGCGCTGCTGACCAATCTCGAAGAACGCGACGTGCTGTTCATCGACGAGATTCACCGGCTCAACCCGGCGGTGGAGGAAATCCTCTATCCCGCGATGGAGGACTATGAGCTCGACCTGATCATCGGCGAAGGCCCTGCGGCGCGCTCGGTGAAGATTCAGCTCTCCAAGTTCACGCTTGTGGGCGCCACGACACGCTCCGGCCTGCTGACCACGCCGCTGCGCGACCGCTTCGGCATCCCGATCCGGCTCAACTTCTACACGGTCGAGGAACTGGAGCTGGTGGTGACGCGCGGCGCACGGGTGATGGGCATCCCGATCGCCAAGGACGGCGCGCGCGAGATCGCCCGCCGCGCGCGAGGCACGCCGCGCATCGCCGGCCGGCAGCTGCGCCGGGTGCGCGACTTCACGCTGGTGGCGGGCAAGGAGATCATCGACCGCGCCGCCGCCGACCATGCGCTGCGGGCGCTGGAAGTGGACGGTCTCGGCCTCGACCAGATGGACCGGCGCTTCCTTACCGTGGTGGCGATGAATTATGGCGGCGGGCCGGTGGGGGTGGAGACCATCGCCGCCGCGCTGTCCGAACCGCGCGACGCCATCGAGGAGATCATCGAGCCCTATCTCGTCCAGCAGGGCTTTCTCCAGCGCACCCCGCGCGGGCGGGTGCTGACCGCCCATGCCTTCAAGCATCTCGGCCTCGCCGCGCCGTCCAGCGTCAACCAGATGCCGCTGTTCGACGAGGGGAGCGCGTGAGGCGACGGCCGCCATCGACGCGGCCTCCGGCGTGATGTAAGTCCCCTTCACATGAGCTGGTCACGCAACGGCGGAGAATCGCGCGGCTATCATCACGGCAACCTGCGGGAAGCCCTGATGAAGGCGGCGCTCGAACTGATCGCCGAGAAGGGCACTGCGGGCGCCACCTTCGCCGAGGCGGCGCGCCGTGCCGGCGTCTCCCCCGCCGCGCCCTACCGGCATTTTCGCGACCGCGACGACCTGCTGGCGGCGGTGGCGGCGGATGGGTTCGAGCGCTTCACCCGGGCGCTGGAGGCGGGCTGGAACGAGGGGCGGCCAACGCCGGGGGAGGCCTATGAACGGCTTGGCCGGGCTTATCTCGCCTTTGCCCGCGAACACCCGGCGGACTATGTCGCGATGTTCGAATCCGGCCTGCGCAACGAGGCCTTTCCCGCCCTCGACCAGGCGGGCCAGCGCGCCTTCGGCGTGCTGCGCGAGGCGGCGGACGCGCTCGTCGCCTCCATGCCGGCGGGAGAGCGCCCGCCGGCGCTGATGGTGGCGCTGCACACCTGGGCCCTGGCGCACGGCGTCGCCTCGCTATTCGGCCGCGCCGACGGCGCGCGGCGCAAGCTGCCCATGGCGCCGGACGACCTGCTGGAGGCCGCCTTCCTCGTCTATCTCAAGGGGCTCAGCGCGGGCGGCTAGGGCGGAGCGGCGCTCAGTCCTCGGGCGTCGGGTTGATTTCGATGCCGTCCTGCGCGGTACGACAGAACAGCAATATGTCGTCCGGCGTGTTCTCCGGCGTCAGCACCACCGGGCGCTCGGCCAGGTCCGCCAGCCACAGCACGAACCGCGCCAGTGCCTGCCAGTCCTCCGGCTCACAGACATCGGCCGGGTCGATGTCGAACTCGATGTCGTCGCTACGGAAGAAGTGAAGAGTGACGGGCACGTTCCCGGCATTCCACCGCAGGGCCGGGGTTGCGCTTTCCCAGATGGCGAACACATCCTCGATACGGGTCGGCAGTGCCGCCGGCTCGCCGTCGATCTCGAATTCCGGCGGCGGGGCGAGTGCACGCAGCCCGTCGAGCACGGCCTGCCAGCCGGCGGGGCCGGCATCGAGGACGTAGAGATCGCGCAGCGAGCCATCCGGCTCGAAGAACGGGGCGACTTCGGTCCATGCGGGAATCGGTGCGGTCATTCGAGCATCCTTTGCCTTTCAATCCCGCAGCGCGTGCCCATTGACAAGCGCCGGACGGATTTCTATCTATGTAAATGTGATTAACATTAACCCAAGCGGGCACGGTGCCCGTGGCGGTTTTACCCAGGAGCGGTACGCCCATGGAGCTCGCACAGAAGCTCGACAGTTACGGCAAGCCGGCCTGGATCGCGCTCACGGTACTGGGCTTCATGGCCTGGTGGCCTCTGGGTCTTGCGGTCCTGGCCTTCACGATAGGGAGTGGACGAATGTTCTGTGGTGGCAAGCGCGGCTTCGGCCGCTGGCAGGAAGAGGGCGCGGAAGCGATGCGCAATTTCGGCAGCCGGTTCGGCGGCGGTTTCCCCTCCAGCGGCAACCGCGCCTTCGACGAGTATCGTCAGGAGACGCTGCGCCGGCTGGAAGACGAGCAGAGGGACTTCCGTTCCTTCCTCGACCGCCTGCGCCAGGCCAAGGACAAGGCCGAGTTCGACCAGTTCATGGCCGACCGCCGCAACCGTCCCGCGACCCCGACCGCTCCCGTGGACGAGGGGCAGGGCTGAGGCCTGAGCGTCCCTGATCTGGCCTGACGCGAGGCGGGCCGTTCCCCCGACGCAACCGCCTCGCCGACGGACCACGCGCCGCGCCCCTGCACGCAGGAGGCGCGGCGTCATTTTGTGCAATTGAAGGTCTTTTCCGCCCCTCGTTCGTCGCTAGAATGACGGTAAGGGGAGGAGCCGATGCTTCCGGGGGAGCTTGACGTTCTGGCGTGGACGTTCGGTGTCGCGGCGTTGGTTCTGTCGGCCATTTTCACCGTGGTGACGGGCTACGCCTTCATCCAGGAACTGTCCCGCCTCGCCGCCGAACAAGGGCTCGGCCTCGGCGCCTATGTCTGGAGCCATTTCTGGACCGTCATCCACGGCCCGGCTGCGCTGTGCTTCGCTTTCTTCTTCACCTCCGTCACCGCGGGTGCCAGCCTGTGGCGCGACGTCGTCGGCATGCAGCGGGAAGCCGAGCTTCGCCGCGCCTTCGGTGCCGGTCTCTGGCACGGCTATGCCGTCAATTTCCTCGACCGGGTGACCAAGAGTTTCGCCGACAAGGGGCTTCCCGCGCCGCGCTTCGTCATCGCCTCGCCGAGTTTCAACGTGCAGGAACGGCTGGATGTCGCCGATTTTCTCGGTCGTCAGTTGCCAGCCGCGCTCCAGCGCACCGGCTTCGAGATGGTGTCGCTCTATGGGCAAGGCGACCCGTCCTGGTTCCGGCAGGTGTTCCGCGTCCGGCCCATCGGCGGGGGAGAGCCGGACGAGCGTCCGGTGTTCTTCGACCTTCCCACCACCTTCGTCGCCTTCGAGGGCGCGGTGCAGGCGGTCATGATGCAGCGTGGAACCGCCATCACGCCCGACCGGCAGGCCCAACTGTTCCGGGACATGAAATGCGATTTCTTCGCCGCCGCCGTGGTCTGGTCGGCGGAGAGCGGCGCGCCCGTCAGCTCCATCGAGATGCCCAACCGGGACGTCGCCGCGTTTGCCCGCCACCTCGCTTCCCTGCTCGCGCCCGAGCAGGGAAGCGACACCGCCAAACCCCATCCGCTTTGTTCACAAGAGCCGCGCCCTCCGCTATGAGGGCGTGATGAACGAGCGCCCCGATCCCTTCGCCCCGGAAACCCTCAAGGCCGACCCCTTCCTGCATCTGGCGGGACGGCTGGTGCCGGGCGGGCACGTGCTGCCGGTGCGCGTCTATTACGAGGACACGGATTTCTCCGGCATCGTCTATCACGCCAACTACCTCAAATTCATGGAGCGCGGGCGCTCCGATCATCTGCGCCTGATCGGCGTGGTACAGGGCGACCTCTTCGGCGAGGCGCTCGCGGAGGCGCCGGGCTTCGCCTTCGTGGTGCGCTCGATGGAGCTGCAATTCGTCCGCCCGGCACGCATCGACGACGTGCTGGAAGTCCATACAAGCCCGGTCGAGGTCGCCGGCGCCTCCATCACCCTCGCCCAGAGGGTGAAGCGCGGCGAGGAATTGATCGTCGAGGGCAAGGTGAAGGTCGCCTTCGTCGCCCAGGGCCGCGCCCGCCGCATTCCCGATGCTCTGCGCGCCGCCATGAAGCTGGCGCTGGAGCAGGCGCCGCAGAGCTGACGCCCGTCGCGGTAATTAGGCACCCATTTGGCTGTTGCGATGCGGCAACGCTAACGCGGTATTAACCCTAATGCGGTGTTGTACCCGGCGGCTGCGGATGCGTGTCGGCCCGGATCGCCCAAGTTTGGACAGACTCGGTCGGTTGATGGCGGGCGCGTTCCCTCACAGCAGCCATGCAGGGCATTCGCTGCTGTCGGCAGCCGATGCACGGCGGCGGTGCGACCTTTAACGAGCTGGCAGGATTGGCTTGATGACGCTGAAGAAGCTCTTAATCGCGGTGATGCTGGTGCTCATGGCGCCGGCGTCCCTGGCCATCGCCCAGAACGCGCCCGCGCCGGTGACCGCCGCCCCGACGGCGCAGGTCGACGGGCAGTCGGTCGCCGCCCCGGCGGGCGCCATCGCGGCCCCGGAGGGGGCCGGGATGGGCAGCGCCGACCTCTCGCTGATCGGGCTGTTCCTCCAGGCACACCTGATTGTGAAGCTGGTGATGGCCGGCCTCGTGCTCGCCTCGGTGTGGGTCTGGGCGATCATCATCGACAAGACCATCCTGTTCGGCCGTATGAAGCGGCAGATGGACCGCTTCGAGACCACCTTCTGGTCCGGCCAGAGCCTGGAGGAGCTGTACCGCTCGCTCTCCTCGCGTCCGAACCACGCCATGGCGGCGATCTTCGTTGCGGCGATGCGCGAGTGGAAGCGCTCCTATGAGGGCGGCGCGCGCTCGCTTTCCGGTCTCACCCAGCGGCTGGACAAGGTGATGAACGTCACCATCGCCCGCGAGGTGGATCGGCTGGAGAGCCGGCTGCTCGTTCTGGCGACCGTCGGCTCCGCCGGTCCGTTCATCGGCCTGTTCGGCACGGTGTGGGGCATCATGACCAGCTTCCAGTCGATCGCGGCGTCGAAGAACACCAGCCTCGCCGTGGTGGCGCCGGGCATCGCGGAAGCCCTTTTCGCGACGGCAATCGGCCTCATCGCCGCCATTCCCGCGACGATTTTCTATAACAAGTTCATTTCGCAGGTGAACCGGCAGGCTGCGCGGCTGGAGGGCTTCGCGGACGAGTTCTCCGCCATCCTGTCGCGCCAGATCGACGAACGGGGCTGATCGAATGGGCATGTCCGCAGGAGGAGCGGGAGGCGGCTGGCACTCGCGGCGTTCGCGCCGGCGCGGGGGCGGTGCCGTCATGTCCGAAATCAACGTCACGCCGATGGTCGACGTGATGCTGGTGCTGCTCATCATCTTCATGGTCGCCGCACCCATGCTCACCATGGGCGTGCCGCTCGACCTGCCGCAGACCGAAGCCAAGGCGGTGCCGCAGGAGAACCAGCCGCTGGTGATCAACATCACCAAGGACGGCAAGATCTTCCTGCAGGAGACGGAAATTCCGGTCGACGAGCTGGTGCCGAAGCTGCAGGCCATCGGCAAGGCGGGCTATGAGGAGCGCATCTTCGTGCGCGCCGATAAGAGCCTCGACTATGGCTCGGTCATGCGCGTCATGGGGCGCCTGTCGGGCGCCGGCTTCAAGCGCGTCGCGCTGGTCTCCGACGTCGAGCAGGGAGGCTGACGCATGCGGGCGGGCTTCCTTTCCTCGGCGGCGCTTCACGTCGGCATCATCGGCTTCATGGCGGTCTCGTTCGCGTCACCCTCGCCCTATGAGGTGACGCCGGCCGAATCCATGCCGATCGACATCATCTCGGACGCCGAGATGTCGAAGATGATGGCCGGCAAGAAGGACGCGCCGAAGGAGAACCCGAAGCCCGTCGTCGAGAAGAAGGCCGACGCGCCCAAGCAGGCGGAGAATCTCGAGGCCAAGGTCTCCGAGAAGCCCGAGGTGAAGGCTGCCAACGAGCCTTCCGCGCCGCCTCCTCCTCCCCCGCCGCCGCCTCAGGCGAAGCCGGCCGAACCCAAGCCCCCGGCCGCGCAGGCCGAGGCCAAGCCCGCGCCGCCGCCGCCGCAGGACGCGGAGGCGCTCGCCGCCAAGCCGCCCGAGCCGCCGAAGGAGCAGCCGAAGCCGCAGGAGCAGGCGCAGGCGACTCCGCCGCCGCCCGCGCCGCCGAAGAAGCCGAAAAACATTCCGCCCAAGGTGGTGCAGGAGCCGGCGCCCGAACGCGACTTCAACCCCAACCAGATCGCCGCCCTGCTGAACAAGCAGGACCCTCGGCGCATGGCGGCGCTCGGCGATACGATCAACAATTCCGCTTCGCTCGGCGCGTCGCAGGGGACGGCGTCGTCGCTGTCGCAGACCGAGATCGACGCGCTGCGCGCCTATATCGCCCGCTTCTGGAAGCTGCCGGCCGGGGCGGTGGACGCCGCCCAAGTCACGGTGGTGTTCAAGATCGTGCTGAGCCCGGACCGCAGGATGGTCGGCGCGCCCCAGCTCGTCGAGGTCCAGGGCGGGAGCAATCCGTATGGGCCGATCGTGCGCGAGACGGCCCAGCGGGCGCTCTACGAGATCTCCAACCAACAAAACCCGTTCCCGATGCTGCGTGCCGACCGTTACGACACGTGGAAGGAACTGGAGCTGGGTTTCAACCCGGCCATGCTTCATTGATGCCCGTCTTTTTTCGAGGTACCCAGAATGTCGCGGCGTTTTTTCCCTGAAGCCAACGGCCTTGTCGGCCGCCGGTCGGTCCTTGTCGGCATGGCGGCGCTGGGCGGTGCCGGGCTTGGCGGGGCGGTGCTGGGCCCGACCCCGGCCGGCGCGGCGGTGCGCCTCGACATCACCTCCGGCACGGTGCAGCCGCTGCCCATCGCCATTACCGATTTCGTCGGCGGCGGCAGCCCGCAGGACATCGAGGCCGGCAAGGGGGTGACGCAGATCATCTCCGCCGACCTGCGCCGCTCCGGACTGTTCGCGCCGATCGACCCCGCCGCCTTCGTCGAGAAGATCAGCAACCCGGACGCATCGCCGCGTTTCCAGGACTGGCGCGTCATCAATGCGCAGGCGCTGGTCACCGGACGCATCACCCGCCAGCCGGACGGCCGGGTGAAGGCCGAGTTCCGCCTGTGGGACGTGTTCGCCGGGCAGCAGCTGATCGGCCAGCAATATTTCACCCAGCCGGAAAACTGGCGCCGCGTCGCCCACATCATCGCCGACGCCATCTATGAGCGGCTGACCGGCGAGAAGGGCTATTTCGACACGCGCATCGTCTTCGTCGACGAGAGCGGGCCGAAAGAGAAGCGCATCAAGCGCCTCGCCATCATGGACCAGGACGGCGCCAACGTGACCTACCTCACGCGCGGCGACGACCTCGTGCTGACCCCGCGCTTCTCGCCGACCAGCCAGGAAATCACCTATATGAGCTATGGCCGCGGCGAGCCGCGCGTCTACCTGCTCAACATCGAGAACGGCCAGCGCGAGGTGGTCGGCAACTTCCCCAATATGAGCTTCTCGCCGCGCTTCGCGCCCGACGGGCAGCGGGTGATCCTGAGCCTGCAGCAGGGAGCGGATTCCAACATCTTCGTCATGGATCTGCGTTCCAAGGCGACTACCCGCCTCACCGACACGGCGGCGATCGATACCGCGCCGTGCTACTCGCCGGACGGCACCCAGATCTGCTTCGAGAGCGACCGCGGCGGCGGCTCGCAGATCTACATCATGAATCCGGATGGCTCGAACCAGCGCCGCATCTCCTTCGGCGACGGCCGCTATTCCACCCCGGTCTGGTCGCCGCGGGGCGATGTGATCGCCTTCACCAAGCAGGCGCAGGGCCGCTTCGCCATCGGCCTGATGCGCCCCGACGGTTCGGGCGAGCGCATCCTGACCGAGGGCTACCACAATGAAGGGCCGACCTTCGCGCCGAACGGGCGGGTGATCATGTTCTTCCGCGACGCCGGCGGCGGCGGCGGTCCGCAGCTCTATACGGTCGACATCACCGGCTACAATGAGCAGCGCGTGCCGACACCCAGCTATGCGTCCGATCCGGCGTGGTCGCCCTTGCGCTCCTGAACCGGTTCTGTCAGGGAACGATTAACCATAAGCGGCGGTTTAAGCCTTGGTCGCGAAATGGACGCAATTCAGCAAGGTTCTGTAAAGCACGACAGAACATTGATTGACGCCAGCAGCCAGTCGGCAGATCAGTCGGGAATTCAGGAGTCAGCGGAATGATCCGTATGTTGCGCCATCTGGGCGGCGCGCGCGTCGCCTTCATCGTCGGTTTCGCGATGCTCGCGGCCGCCTGTGCCAAGAACCCGATGGACGGCGCCGGCGCGGCGCTCGGCTCGGCCCCTCCCGGCAGCCCGCAGGAGTTCATCGTCTCGGTCGGCGACCGCGTGTTCTTCGAGAGCGACCAGACCAGCCTGACCCCGCAGGCGCAGGCCACGCTCGACAAGCAGGCGCAGTGGCTGAACCACTATGCCAAGTACAGCTTCACCATCGAAGGCCACGCCGACGAGCGCGGCACGCGCGAATACAACATCGCTCTCGGCGCCCGCCGCGCCCAGAGCGTGCGCGACTACCTGGTCCAGCGCGGTGTCGCCGCCAACCGCATGCGCACCATCTCCTACGGCAAGGAGCGCCCGGTCGCGGTCTGCAACGACATCTCCTGCTGGTCGCAGAACCGCCGCGCCGTCACGGTGCTGAACGCCGCCGGCAGCTGACCGCTCCGGCCCGCGCCTCGCCACGACCCGGCTCGCCCTGCGGGCCGGGTTCGGCATTTCAGGCGGGTGTCGGGGCAGGCGGTGCCCCTGGGTCAAACTTTGGACGCGATCGGCCCCGTATGCTCAAATGGAAAGCGCGCGGCCTTCCGCCGCCGCTCCTCCATTCCAGTGCATGGCCATGATGACCGTCCGCTCGCTCCGTCCCGCTGCCCTCGTTCTTGCCGCCGCCCTCACGGCCTCTTCCCTTCCGTATGAGGCGGCGTGGGCGCAGGCCGACAACAATTTCTTCGGCAATCTCTTCAAGCCGCCGGGGCAGGTGCGCGGGGGCGACCAGGCGGTCCAGGCGGACGAGACCGACAGCCTCGTCACCCGGATCGACCGGCTGGAGAATCAGCTGCGGCAGATGACCGGGCAGATGGAGCAGCTGCAGTACCGCAACCAGCAGCTCGAGCAGCAGCTTCGGGCGGTGCAGGGCGGAACGGGTCCCGCCATCGGCGCCGCACCGCCGGCCGAGCCGGGCCGCCGCGCCGACGTGTTCGATCCCTCCCAGCAGGCGGGTGCGCCGGGCGCGCCGCGTCCTCTCGGCACCACGGCGCCTTCCGGCCCCTCGGGCGCTCCGATGGACCTCGGCACCCTCTCGGGCGCTGCGGCGGGCGGGAGCACCCCGGCTGCCGGCGGCACGCCGCGCGAGCTCTTCGATTCCGGCTTCGGCGCGCTTCAGCGGCAGGACTATGCCGGCGCGGGCCAGACCTTCGAGCAGTTCGTGCGGCTCTACCCCAATGACCGCGCGACGCCGGATGCCTATTACTGGCTCGGCGAGAGCCAGTATCTGCGCAAGTCCTACAAGGAAGCGGCGCAGAACTTCCTCAAGGTGTCGACCGATTACCCCAATGCGGTGAAGGCGCCGGACGCCCTGCTCCGGCTCGGCCAGTCGCTGGCCGGCATCGGCGAGAAGGATGCCGCCTGCGCGACGCTGAACGCGGTCGGCAACAAATATCCCCGCGCCTCCGCGACGGTGAAGCAGGGGGTGGAGCGTGAGCAGAAGCGCGCCGGCTGCTGACGCAGCGCCCGGAGAGACCGCGCCCGGTCCGGACGCGGCCGAACTCGCCGCGCTCTTTGCTTCCTTCGCCGACCATGCCGATGTGCTGCTGGCGGTTTCCGGCGGGCCGGATTCGACGGCGCTCCTGCTGCTCGCCCAGCGCTGGCAGGTGCAGTGCCGCCCCGCGACCCGACTCCATGTGGCGACCGTCGACCACGGGCTGAGGGCGGAATCGCGCGCCGAGGCGCAGGCTGTCGCCGCCCTCTCTCAGAGACTGGGGCTTCCCCACGCCGTTCTCGATCTTGCCGCACCGCTGCCCCACACCCGGCTGCAGGAAGCGGCACGCCATGCCCGCTACGAGGCACTTGCCGCGCATGCGCAGGCGATCGGCGCGCAGGCACTTGCCACCGCCCATACCCTCGACGACCAGGCCGAGACGGTGCTGTTCCGGCTGATGCGGGGCTCGGGCATCGCGGGGCTGGCCGGCATTCCCGCCCGCCGTCCCCTGGGCGCGGTCACGCTGCTGCGCCCGCTGCTCGGCCGGCCGAAGGCGGAACTGGTCGGCATCTGCCGGGCCGCGTGCATCGGCTTCTGCGAGGACCCCTCGAACAGCCATCCGCGCTTCGCCCGCGCGCGGCTTCGGGCGCTGCTCCCGGCGCTGGCGGCGGAAGGGGGCGACGCGGCGACGCTCGGGCGCCTCGCCCAACGCATGGCGCGGGCGGAGGCAGCGCTGGAGGCGGCGACGGACGCGGCCGCCGCCGCGCTCTGGCTGGTCGAAACGGATGGAGCGGCACTGTCCTTCCCGCGCGCGGGCCTCTCCGCGCTGCCGGAGGAGATCGCCCTGCGGCTCGTCGGGCGGGCGCTGGCGACCTGCGCGACCGGCCCGGTGGAGCTTGGCAAGCTGGAGGCGCTGATGGGCTGGATCGCCGGGCTCGACGGCGCGCGGCATGGTGCGCGCACGCTCGCCGGGGCGCTGGTGCGGGTCAATCGCCGGGCCGTGGTGGTGACGCGCGCGCCGGCTCGCCGCGTTCCCGGTTCCGCCGATTGACGTCGATTTGCGCGGAAGGTCGCAGCCGCCTCGGCCTCGACATCTTGGCAATCCCCCCCGCGCCACCTAAATTACGGAGCGAAAAGGGAGGGCCGCCAGCGCCGGCGGTGCCTGCGCGTCGGTGAGATCCGGCGCCGAAAGGGACATGATGAACGCCAATATCAGGAATTTCGCCCTCTGGGTGATCATCGTTCTTCTTCTTCTGGCGTTGTTTTCGCTGTTCCAGAATCCGGCGCAGCGTCAGGCGACGAACGATGTCAGCTTCTCGCAGCTGCTCAACGAGGTCGATCAGGGCCGCGTGCGCGACGTGGTGATCCAGGGCCCGGAGATCACCGGCACCTTCACCGATGGGCGCACCTTCCAGACCTATGCGCCGAACGATCCCTCGCTGGTGCAGCGCCTCTACGGCAAGGGCGTGTCGATCACCGCCAAGCCGCTGACCGACAATGTGCCGTGGTTCGTGAGCCTGCTGATCTCGTGGCTCCCCTTCATCGCGCTGATCGGCGTGTGGATCTTTCTGTCGCGCCAGATGCAGGGCGGCGCCGGCGGCAAGGCCATGGGCTTCGGCAAGAGCCGCGCCAAGCTGCTGACCGAGGCGCATGGGCGGGTGACCTTCGAGGATGTCGCCGGCATCGACGAGGCCAAGAGCGACCTCACCGAGATCGTCGACTTCCTGCGCGACCCGCAGAAGTTCCAGCGCCTCGGCGGGCGCATCCCGCGCGGCGTGCTGCTCGTCGGCCCTCCGGGCACGGGTAAGACGCTGCTCGCCCGCGCCATCGCCGGCGAGGCGAATGTGCCGTTCTTCACCATTTCCGGTTCCGACTTCGTCGAGATGTTCGTCGGCGTCGGCGCCAGCCGCGTGCGCGACATGTTCGAGCAGGCGAAGAAGAACGCGCCCTGCATCATCTTCATCGACGAAATCGACGCGGTCGGCCGTCATCGCGGCGCCGGCCTCGGCGGCGGCAATGACGAGCGCGAGCAGACGCTGAACCAGCTGCTGGTCGAGATGGACGGTTTCGAGGCCAATGAGGGCATCATCCTCATCGCCGCGACCAACCGCCCGGACGTGCTCGACCCGGCCCTGCTGCGTCCCGGCCGCTTCGACCGGCAGGTGGTGGTGCCCAACCCCGACGTCGTCGGTCGCGAGCAGATCCTCAAGGTGCATGCCCGCAAGGTGCCGGTGGCGCCCGACGTGAACCTGAAGGTCATCGCACGCGGCACGCCGGGCTTCTCCGGCGCCGACCTCGCCAACCTCTGCAACGAAGCCGCCCTCATGGCCGCGCGCCGCAACAAGCGCATGGTGACGATGAGCGATTTCGAGGACGCCAAGGACAAGGTGATGATGGGCGCGGAACGCCGCTCGCTCGTCATGACCGAGGACGAGAAGCTGCTCACCGCCTATCACGAGGGTGGCCATGCCATCGTTGCGCTGAAGGTGCCGGCCACCGATCCCGTCCACAAGGCGACGATCATCCCGCGCGGACGGGCGCTGGGAATGGTGATGCAGCTGCCGGAGCGCGACAAGCTCTCCATGTCCTACGAGCAGATGACCTCGCGCCTCGCCATCATGATGGGCGGCCGCGTCGCCGAGGAGTTGATCTTCGGCCATGACAAGGTGACCTCCGGTGCCGCCTCCGACATCGAGCAGGCCACCCGCCTCGCGCGCATGATGGTGACCCGCTGGGGCTTCTCCGAGAAGCTCGGCCAGGTGGCCTATGGCGAGAACAATGACGAGGTGTTCCTCGGCATGTCGATGCAGCGCCAGCAGAACGTCTCCGAGGCGACGGCGCAGACCATCGACAGCGAAGTGCGGCGGCTGGTGGACGAGGGCTATGCCGAGGCCAAGCGCATCCTGACCGAGAGCAAGGACCAGTTGGAGACGCTGGCGCGCGGCTTGCTGGAATATGAGACGCTGTCCGGCGACGAGATCATCGGACTGCTCGACGGCAATGCACCCGTGCGCGACACCACCATCGAGCCCGCCAATGCGCGCGGCTCCGTAGTGCCGAGCGCCGGCAAGAACCGTCCCCCGCGTCCGGATGCCGGCATGGAGCCGCAGCCGCAGGCGTGACGAGCGGCCGGGCAGCATCCGGCCCTCCGGTCTAGGAAGCTTCGAAGGGAAGATTTGCGCCAGCAAGTCTTCCCTTTTCGTTTGCGCCCTCTTCTTCGCGGTCGGCGCGCCGGTTAAGCATCCTGCGAGATAAGATCGTGTCTCCATCGGCGTGACGGCATCGGGATACGTCCTTATCTGCCGTACGGTTGCCGCAACGAATGCTTACACTTTGTGAAAGCCTTGCTCTTAGGCTCGATGATAGAGAAGAGTGAACAGCCGCGCGCCGCAGCAGCGCCGCGACGGCATCGATTCGCATGAGGCAGGGCATGGCACGCACATTGTTCGGTACCGACGGCATCCGCGGCCGGGCCAACGGCATCATCACGCCGGAGCTTGCGCTGAAGGTCGGCATGGCTGCCGGGCTGGTGTTCCAGCGTGGCGACCACCGCCACCGTGTCGTCATCGGCAAGGATACCCGCCTGTCCGGCTATATGATCGAGAATGCGCTGGTCGCCGGCTTCACCGCCGTCGGGATGGACGTGCTGCTGCTCGGCCCGATGCCGACCCCGGCGGTGGCCATGCTGACCCATTCCATGCGCGCCGATCTCGGCGTCATGATCTCCGCCTCGCACAACCCCTATGACGACAACGGCATCAAGCTCTTCGGCCCCGACGGCTACAAGCTCTCCGACGAGCTTGAGACCCGGATCGAGGCGCTGATCGGCGGCGACATGGGCAGCATGCTCGCCCAGCCCGCCAATATGGGCCGCGCCAAACGCATCGAGAGCGTGCATGCGCGCTACATCGAGTTCGCCAAGCGCACCCTGCCGCGCAACCAGTCCTTCGACGGCCTGCGCGTGGTGGTCGACTGCGCCAATGGCGCCGCCTACCGCGTCGCGCCGGAAGCGCTGTGGGAGCTTGGCTGCGAGGTCATCACCATTGGCGACGAGCCGGACGGCTTCAACATCAACCGCGATGTCGGCTCCACCGCGCCCGAGGCGCTGGCGGCCAAGGTGCGGGAGGTGCGCGCCGATATCGGCATCGCGCTCGACGGCGATGCCGACCGGGTGCTGATCGTCGACGAGAAGGGCCGGCTGGTGGATGGCGACCAGCTGATGGCCGTGGTGGCCGAGAGTTTCCACGAGGATGGACGGCTGTCGCGCGACGGCATCGTCGCCACCGTGATGTCCAATCTTGGGCTGGAGCACCATCTCGCCGATCGGGGCCTCACCCTCGCGCGCACCCCGGTGGGCGACCGCCATGTGCTGGAGCATATGCGCACCCATGGCTTCAATGTCGGCGGCGAGCAGTCCGGCCACATCATCCTGTCCGATTATTCCACCACCGGCGACGGGCTGGTGGCGGCGCTGCAGGTGCTCGCCGTTGTGCAGCGGCGCGAGCGGCCGGTGTCGGAAGTGTGCCACCGTTTCGACCCGCTCCCGCAGATCCTGCGCAATGTGCGCTACAAGAGCGGCCGGCCCTTGGAGAATGACGGCGTGCTGAAGGCGATCGCCGCCGCCGAGCTGAAGCTGAACAGCCATGGTCGCCTGCTCATCCGCCCCTCCGGCACCGAGCCGGTGATCCGGGTGATGGGCGAGGGCGACAATCGCGACCTGGTCGAAGCGGTGGTCAACGACGTGGTGGAAGCGGTGGGCCTGGCGGCGGCGTAGAGCCGTCTTCCATCCACTCGCATAAGGAGCGTTCCCCGCCACGTCATGGGAGGGCTTGTTCCTGTCCTCCACGTCCTGGTCGCACTCGCGCGGGATCGGGCGGATCGGGGATGCCCGGGCCGGGCCGAGCCCTTACGTGAAGGGCGAGGGAACTGAGAGCCGCGCGCCTCAGCCGTCCAGCCGCCGCAGCAGGCCGCGATAGATTTCGTCGTCGTCGCACAGGCCGGCGAGGCGGCCGAGGCTGTCGACCAGAAGGATCGGCAGATCGGTGTGGCGCTTGAGCTCGATCGCCGCCTTCAGCTTGAGGTCGACGGGAGCGACGATGCAGTCGGCATCATGCGCCAGCTTGTCGTCGATCAGTCCGGCTTCGCCATCGGCGGTGGCGAGCACGCCGGTGCGGCCGTCGAGATCGAGCGCCACCGGCCGCCCTTCGGCATCGACCTTCACCTTCACATGGCCGTCGCGGTCGAGCACCACGGCATCGCCGTCGCGGGCGAGGCTCGCAGCCGGACGCATCACCGCCGTGCCGCGCAGCACGTTGAGCGGGTTCATGTGCTTCACGAATTCGGCCACATAGGCATTGGCCGGGCGCAGCAGGATATCCTCGGCGGTGCCCGCCTGGACGATGCGCCCGCCTTCCATGATGGCGATCTTGTTGCCGAGCTTCAGCGCCTCGTCGAGGTCGTGGCTGACGAAGACGATGGTCTTGTGGATGCGCCGCTGCAGATCGAGCAGTTCGTCCTGCAGCTTGTCGCGGATCAGCGGATCGAGCGCGGAGAAGGGTTCGTCCATCAGCAGGATGTCGGCATGGGTAGCGAAGGCGCGGGCGAGGCCGACGCGCTGCTGCATGCCGCCGGAGAGTTCGTTGGTGTATTTGCCGGCCCAGTTGGTGAGGCCGACCATGGCGAGCTTCTCGTCGACGATGCGGTTGCGTTCCGCCGCGCTCATGTCGCCGCGCAGTTCCAGCCCGAAGCCGACATTGTCCCGCACCGTGCGCCAGGGCAGCAGTCCGAATTGCTGGAACACCATGGAGACGGTGTGCATGCGAATGTCGCGCAGCGTGTTCTCGTCACAGCGGGCCACATCGACGGCGGCGCCCTTGTGCTCCACCAGCACCTCGCCGCGCGCCACCTCGTTCAAGCGGTTGATGGCGCGCAGGATGGTGGACTTGCCGGAACCGGAGAGGCCCATCAGCACGCAGATCTCGCCGCGCTCGATGGCGAGGCTCACCCCCGCCGCGCCCAGCACGGCACCGGTGGCGGCGAGGATCTCGTCGCGCGTGCGGCCTTCGTCGATCAACCTCAGGGCGCCCTTCTGGTCAGCGCCGAAGACGATGTCGATGTTGCGGAATTCGACGGCGGCCATGGTTCAGCCCTTTCGCGCGCGGCGCTCGGGCCGCTTGCACACGCGGTCCAGCACGATGGCGAGGACGACGATGGCGAGGCCGGCCTCGAAGCCCATGGCGATGTTGACGGAATTGAGCGCCCGCACCACCGGCTTGCCCAGCCCGTCGGCGCCGACCAGAGCGGCGATGACCACCATGGACAGGCTCAGCATGATGCACTGGGTGATGCCGGCCTTGATGGTGGGCAGCGCATAGGGCAGTTCCACCTTGAACAGCAACTGGGTCTTGGTGGCGCCGAAGGCCTTGCCGGCCTCGTAGAGCGCCGGCGGCACCGAGGAGATGCCGAGATGGGTGAGGCGGATCGGGGCGGGGATCGAGAAGATGACGGTGGAGATCAGTCCCGGCACCGCGCCGAGCCCGAAAAGAACAAGCGTGGGAATGAGATAGACGAAGGTCGGGATGGTCTGCATCAGGTCCAGCACCGGGCGGATGGCTGTGTAGAGCCAGGGCCGGTGCGCGGCGGCGATGCCGATGGGGACCCCGACGACGACGCAGACCAGTGTGGCGCAGATGACCAGTGAGAGCGTCTCCATCGTCGCCGACCAGTAGCCGAGATTGGTTACCAGCAGCAGCGAGCCGACGATGAACACCACGAGGCCGACGGAGCGGTGAACGAGCCAGGCCGCCAGACCGAACAGGGCAATGAGCAGCAGCGGCGGCACCCACAGCAACGCCGCCGTGAAGCCGCCGATCAGTGCGCCCAGCACCAGCGAGACGAAGTCGAAAAAGCCCTGACCATGCGTGGTGAGCAGGTCGACGAAGTCGCGGAGCCAGATTCCAAGCGGGATCTTGTGCTCGGTCAGCCAGTCATACATGGGTCGGTTCCCTCGCGGCGATGAGCGGATCTATCCGTGCCGTGCCCGAGGCGGGGCTTCGGCGTCATTATCCCTCGTCATGGCCGGGCTTGGCCCGGCCATCCACGTCCTTCACCTCGTCCAACCCCTGTCGAAGGTCTTTCAGGGTGAGGTCGTGGATCCCCGGGCCACGCCCGGGGATGACGTCCTGACATGGTTCACGCTGCACGCCGCGGGGATGGCGTGCTGTATGTCAGAGCTTCAGCGCGGCCTTCACCGCGGGGATGGCGGGCTTGCCGTCGAGGGTGGTGACGCCGGCGAGCCAGGGCTCCCACACGGTGGGATTGGCCTTCAGCCACTTGTCGGCCGCCTTGGAGGGCTCCATGCCGTCGAGCAGGATGTAGCCCATCACCACGTTCTCGGTGTCGAGCGAGAACTTCAGGTTCTTGATGAACGTGCCGACATTCGGGCACTCGCCGGTGTAGCCGGCGCGGGTGTTGGTATAGATGGTCGCGCCGCCATAGTTCGGGCCGAACACGTCGTCGCCGCCCGAGAGATAGCTCATCTTGTACTTGGCGTTCATCGGGTGGGGTTCCCAGCCGAGGAAGACGATGGCTTCGTTGCGGCGGGAGGCGCGCTCGACCTGCGCCAGCATGCCCTGCTCGCTGGATTCGACGAGATCGAAGCCCTTCAGCCCGTATTTGTCGTCCTTGATCATGTCGAGGATCAGGCGGTTGCCGTCATTGCCCGGCTCGATGCCGTAGATCTTGCCGCCGAGCTTGTCCTTGAACTTGGCGATGTCGGCGAAGGACTTCAGGCCCTCGTCATAGAGATAGGTCGGCACCGCCAGCGTGTACTTGGCGCCTTCCAGATTGACGCCGATGACCTCGACCGTCTTGTCGTCGCGATAGGGCTTCAGGTCGGCTTCCATGGTCGGCATCCAATTGCCGAGGAAGACGTCGATGTCCTTGGTCTGCATGGACTTATACGTCACCGGCACCGAAAGAACCTGCGTCTTCGGGGTGTAGCCGAGGGCTTCCAGGATCGAGGAGGCGAGGGCGGTGGTGGCGGTGATGTCGGTCCAGCCGACATCCGCGAAGCGGACCGTCTTGCACGCGGCAGGCTCCGCCGCATGGGCGGCCGTGCCGAGGGTGGGGCCGGCCGCCAGGGCAAGGCCGAGGGCGGCGAGAAGGGTGATCTTACGCATCATTGTTGTTCCCGTTGGCATCCTGGCAGGATCATGGAACCGGCATGGCCGAACGCCAAGCCCGGTACGGCCGGAATCGACAAGTCGGGGACGGCGGGATGTTGCGGCGCCCTTTCAGGCCCGGCCCGCTCCGCCCGGATGCGGCCTCTGGAGGCTTCTTTTGAACAGCTATTCAAAACGCGATCCGACCATTTGTCACGCGTAATTTTTACCCAGAAATGACGATTTTCCGGCGCTTTTCGAGGCCGTTTGACGAATTGCGCCACGCTCGCAGAAGCGTTGCGACGCGCCGCCCGACGGTAGTTTCGCGTGTCGATGCGGGGATTGCCGGCGTGGGCGTTCCATGTATTGTACAGCTATTCAATAGCTCCCTTCCCGTCGATCAGGAGGTGCCGATGGCCCGGGCGAACGCGCAGGCGCAGAAGCATCCGGCGCGGTTCGATGAGGTGGACAGTCAGGCCGGTCAGGCGCGTGCGGAGGACGAGACCCGCCGCCGCGCGCCGGAGGATGTGCGCCGCCGCCAGCTGATCGACGCGACCATCGATTCCCTCGCCGAGATCGGCTTCAACGCCTCGACGCTGGCGCAGATCGCCCGGCGCGCCGGCGTCTCGCCCGGGCTGGTCGCGCATTATTTCGGCGACAAGGATGGGCTGCTGGAGGCGACGCTGCGTCACCTCTCGCTGCGGCTCTACCGCGCCACCGCGCAGCGCCTCGGCGCGGCGGCGACGCCCCGCGCGCGGGTGCAGGCGCTGATCGACGCCAATCTGGCGCCGGAGGAATTCGACCAGCGCACCTCCAGCGTCTGGCTCGCCTTCTGGGGCCAGGTGCTGCATTCCGAGCGGCTGCGCCGGGTGCAGCGCATCTATCAGGCGCGCATGCTCGCCAATCTCCGCCATGATCTGCGCGCGCTGGTGGCGGCGGGCGACGTGCACCGCCTCGCCATCACCATTGCCGCCGTCATTGACGGGCTGTGGCTGCGCTCCTCGCTTTCCGCCGCCGGCGAGACCGACTCGGTCAGCGCCCGGCAGGTGGCCTCCCATTTCGTCGATGCCCAGATCGCCGCCGCCGCGCCGGCGCCCTCCACCAACGGACCCGCGACCATGACCAGCCGCCCCCTGCTGCACGCCAACCATATTGGCGGGCACTACCGCCCCCATGGCGGCGCCACCTTCACCACCTCCAACCCCGCCACCGGCGAGGTGCTGGCCGAGATCGAGATCGCCGGCGAGGCTGAGGTGGAGGCGGCGGTGGTTGCCGCGCGCAAGGGGCAGAAGGTGTGGGGCGCGATGACCGGGGCCGAGCGCGGGCGCATTCTCATGCGTGCGGTCGCCCTGCTGCGCGCCCGCAACGACGAACTCGCCCGGCTGGAGACGCTCGACACCGGCAAGCCGATCCAGGAAACCGGCGTGGTCGACGTGCTCTCGGGCGCGGACTGCCTCGAATATTATGCCGGCCTCGCCGCCACGCTGTCGGGCGAGCATGTCGATCTCGGCCCCAGCGCCTTCGGCTACACCCGCCGCGAGCCGCTCGGCATCGTCGCCGGCATCGGCGCCTGGAACTATCCGCTACAGATTGCCTGCTGGAAGTCCGCGCCGGCGCTCGCCTGCGGCAATGCGATGATCTTCAAGCCGGCGGAACTGACCCCGCTCACCGCGCTGAAGCTCGCCGAAATCTATGCCGAGGCCGGCGTGCCGGAGGGCGTGTTCAGCGTGGTGCAGGGTTTTGCCGATACCGGCCGGCTGCTCACCCGCCACCCCGCCATCGCCAAGGTATCGCTCACTGGCGAGGTCGGCACCGGCAAGAAGGTGATGGCGGACGCCGCCGGCACGCTGAAATATGAGACGCTGGAACTCGGCGGGAAATCGCCGCTCATCGTGTTCGACGACGCCGATCTCGACGATGCGGTGTCGGG
>JAEYTJ010000307.1 GCA_023434095.1 Pseudomonadota bacterium
TGTAGGAAACGAGGTTCTGGAACAGGTTCCAGCCCTTGGGGTGCCAGAACACGACGCCCGGCCCCTCCTCCTGGAAGTGGAACAGGTCCATCTCCCGGCCGAGCCGGCGGTGGTCGCGCTTCTCGGCCTCCTCCAGCTGGAGGATATAGGCGTCGAGTTCCTCGCGGGTGCGCCACGCCGTGCCGTAGATGCGGGTCAGCATCTGGTTGTTGCTGTCGCCGCGCCAGTAGGCGCCGGCCACCTTCATCAGCTTGAAGGCGTCGCCCACCTTGCCGGTGCTCGGCATGTGCGGGCCGCGGCAGAGGTCGAACCACTCGCCCTGCTTGTAGATCTTGATGGTCTGGTCGGCGGGGATGGCATCGACCAGCTCGACCTTGAATGCTTCGCCCTTCTCCTTGAAGACGGCCTTGGTCGTCTCGCGGTCCCACACCTCCTTGGTGAAGGGCGCGTCGCGGGCGATGATCTCGCGCATCTTCTTCTCGATGGCGGCGAAGTCGTCGGGCGTGAACGGCTCGTTGCGGAAGAAGTCGTAATAGAAGCCGTTCTCGATCACCGGGCCGATGGTCACCTGCGTGCCCGGCCACAGCGCCTGCACGGCCTCGGCCAGCACATGGGCGGCGTCGTGCCGGATGAGTTCCAGCGCTTCCGGGCTCTCGCGGGTGACGAGTTCGAACCGGGCGTCGGCATTGATGGGGTCGGAGAGGTCGGTCAGCACCCCGTCGAGCTTCATCGCCAGCGATTTCTTGGCGAGCGACTTGGCGATGGAGGCGGCGACCTCGGTGCCGGTGGTGCCGGAGGCATAGGCTCGGACAGCGCCATCGGGGAAGGTGAGGTTGATGTCGGACATGTCGTTTCTCCTGCCCACTCCTGCGAACCACGCAGGTAGGCGTGTTCAAGGTCACGTGTCGCGCGCCCCCTCCATGCCGGGGGCGCGCGCGTAGCGCCACGGCATATACCACGCGCCTTCACGCGGCAATTCGGCCGGCACCGGCTCGAAGCCGGAGCCGCCCCACGGGTGGCAGCGGCAGATGCGCCCGGCCGCCATCCATCCCCCCGCCCAGGCGCCGTGCGCCTCGATCGCCTCCTCGGCGAATTCCGAGCAGGTGGGGAGGTAGCGGCACTGCCGCCCCATGAAGGCGGAGAAGCTGTAGCGGTAGACGAGGATCGGCGCGCGCAGCATCAGGCGCGGCAGCCGCGCCGCCAGAGCTGCGACACTCGCCTGCGACCTCGGTTCGCTCATCGCCCGCCCCTAACCGGGAACCGGCGGGACTCCGCCGCGTTGCCCCTGTGAGACGCCGGCGCGCAGGCCGGCCGGCAGCGCGGGGAACGGGACAAATGGCCATCAATTTCTGGGCGAAAACGGCGCTCGCGGGCGCCTTGTTCGGGGGCATGCTGCTGGCGGGGCCCGCGCTCGCCCAGCAGCCGCCGGCGGACGCCCCGGCGCCCCCCCAGAAGGAAGCCCAACCCGAAGCCCACGTACCGCCCGGCCCGGCCGGCGGCACGCAGCCCGATCCTTCCGCCGCCAATTCGCCCGAAGTCGATCCAGACATGCAGCGCGTCGCGGCCTGCAAGGCGGATGCGCTGGCGAAGCTGAAGCAGCGCTCGCCCTCGGTCGAGGACATCTATATCGACATAGACGGCCTTACCATCGCCGAGGCCGCGAGCAAGCTGGGTAACACCCCGGTCAAGGGCGTGATCATGGGCGAAGCCTATATCCAACGCGACCGCTCCGACACCGCCAACCGCTTTCTGTGCCTCACCGGCGAGAAAGACGAAGTTCTATTCACCTTCTTTACCGAGCGCTGAGCTCGGCCTTCCCTACTCCGCCGCCTCTCCCGCCGCCTCGCGCGCGGCGATCTGGTCGAGCGCGTCGACCACTGCGTCGAAGGTCAGCAGCGTCGAGGCGTGGCGCGCTTTGTAGTCGCGCACGGGTTCGAGCACCTTGAGCTCGGCCCAGCGCCCTTCGGGCGGCGCACCGTTCTCCTTCAGCATCCGCCGCATCGCCTCGCGCACCGCGCGCAGTTCCTCGGCGGTGGAGCCGACGACCAGGGCACCCATCACCGAGGAGGAGGCCTGCCCGAGCGCGCAGGCGCGAACCTCGTGGGCGAAGTCGGCGACGACGCCGTCGCGCAGGGTGAGATCGACGGTGACGGTGGACCCGCAAAGTTTGGAATGCGCCGTTGCCGTCGCATCGGGAGCCGCGAGCCGGCCGAGCCGTGGTATATCGGCAGCCAGTTCCAATATGCGGCGGTTATACACGTCGTTCAGCATACCGGATCGTTCCGTCGAGAAGGTCTGGTTGATCGGGCCAGGGCGCGATCCGCCCGATTGCGGCCCGCCCTCCGTGGCTTATATAGGTGCGGTGGCCGCCGCGTGAAAGCGACGCGCGCGATCCGCCTTTTGGCGGGCGTGCCGGGCGGCTATGGTTGGTATGATGCTGATCCGTGGCGGGTATCGGCGCGTAGGACGGGTCTGGCCGTGGCGCGCGGCACCCGGAAATGAAAGCGTCGTCGAACGGAGTTCGTCATGGATGCCGTGCTTAAATCGCTGATGCGCAGCGCCCAGAGCGAGATGGAGGCGTCCGCCGCGCGCCGGCCCTCACGCGAGGAAGCCGAGGCCGCCGTGCGCACCCTCATCGCCTGGGCCGGCGACGACCCGGCACGCGAGGGGCTGCTCGACACGCCGAAGCGCGTGGTCCGCGCCTATGAGGAGCTGTACAGCGGCTACCGCGTCGGCCCGGAGACGATTCTCGACCGCACTTTCGGCGAGATCGGCAATTTCGACGACATGGTGATGGTGCGCGACATCGAGTTCCACTCGCATTGCGAACACCACATGGTGCCTTTCGTCGGAAAGGCGCACATTGCCTATTTCCCCGTCGAGCGCGTGGTCGGCCTTTCGAAGATCGCCCGCATCGTCGATGTCTATGCGCGCCGGCTGCAGACGCAGGAGCACCTGACCTCGCAGATCATCACTGCGATGGACGAGATCCTGAAGCCGCGCGGCGTCGCCGTGCTGGTCGAGGCCGAGCACATGTGCATGGCCATGCGCGGCGTGCGCAAGCAGGGCGCGTCCACCGTCACCACCCAGTTCACCGGCGTCTTCCGCGACGACCCGCAGGAGCAGGTTCGCTTCATGAGCCTGCTGCGCGGACTGCGTCCGTGAGGGTGCCGCGCTTCAGCAGGCTCCCGTGACCGACATCTCCTTCGCCCCCCGCGGCAGCAAGGCCGAAATCGAGGAGGGCGCGCGCCTCTCCCCGAAATTCGACGCCGATGGCCTCGTCACCGCCGTCACCGTCGATGCCGATGACGGCGCCGTGCTCATGGTCGCGCATATGAACGCGCAGGCGCTGGCGCTGACGATCGAGAGCGGGGTCGCCCACTATTTCAGCCGCTCCCGCGGGCGGCTGTGGAAGAAGGGCGAGGAGAGCGGCCATCTCCAGCATGTCGTGGAATTGCGCGTCGACTGCGATCAGGACGCGGTGGTGCTGCGCGTGCGCATGCCGCCGCTCGGCCCCGGCATGCCGGGCGCCGCCTGCCACACCGGGCATCGCTCGTGCTTTTTCCGCTCCGTTCCGCTGGGCGCCGCGCCGACGCCGGAGCTGACGCTGACCGTCAATGACGACGGCCCGCTTTTCGACCCGGCCGCCGTCTACGGCGTGCCGAAGAAAACCGACACGCCGCGCTTTTAGAACCGGCAGCGGCCCCGCCGTTTTCCGCCCGCCCGTCATCCCGGATCGGCCCGCAGGCTGTCCGGGATGACGATCCTGTGGCGAGGCGGCTCACGCCGAGAGGATGTATTCCCGCATGGCGTGGCTCTCCCGCTCCATCTCGGCGAGCCGATGCTTCACCACGTCGCCGATGGAAATGATGCCGACCAGCTTGCCGCCCTGCACCACGGGAAGATGGCGGAAGCGCCCGGCGGTCATGTGCTCCATGATCTGGTGGACGGTCTCGCTGCCTTCGCAGGTCACGACGCGCGAGGTCATCACCGACGACACCGTGTCGTCCAGCCGGCCCGGTCCATCGAGCCCGACGACGCGCACCACATCGCGCTCCGACAGAATGCCGACAACCCGCCGCTCGGGGTCGGTCACCACGATGGCGCCGATACGCTTGGCCGCCAGAAGCTCCGTCGCCTGGCGCAGGGTCGCCTCCGGGGCGATCGTCTGAACGTCAAAGCCCTTTTCTTCAAGAATGGTCCGAACAGTCATGCAAGCCTCCTTCCCGGAATGCGGGACGGCCGGAACGCGCTGTGTCCGCCGCCCGCTCTCGTTCGGCTTCTTCCCACTCACATGGGCGAGCCATGGCAAGGATGATCCGCTTTAACCCTGCGGCAGGCAAGGGGCGCGATGCCGATGGGTGGATCGGCCTCAGAAACGCGAGGTAGGGGAATAGGTACCGCCGCCCGGCCGGCGGCGGACCGGGTCGAACAGCGGAAACGCCAGCAGGCCGGCGAGGAAGCCGCCCATATGCGCCTGCCAGGCGATGCTGCCATCGACCAGACCGGCCGGCTCGCCGAGCCCGAAGGCAAGGTTGATGACGAACCACACGGCGACGAAGCCGATCACCCGCCGGTCGCGCAGCACCTCCATCAGCGGCGGCGCCGGTACATGCACCGCGTTCTCCATCACACCCGGCCGCCAGGCCGGGCCGCCATCGGCGAACATGAAGCGAAGCGCCGCCGCCATGCAGCCCGAGACCGCCGCGGAGGCGCCGATCATCGGCACCAGTTCGCCCTCATGGGTGACGAGATGCAGCCCCGCCCCCGCCGCGGCCGTGGCGGCAAAGAAGGCGAGGAAGCGCAACACGCCGAAACGGCGCGCCACCGGCGTGCCGAAGGCGAGCATCCATAAGAGGTTCAGGCCGACATGAGCCCAACCGCCATGCAGGAAGGCATAGGTCACGAAGGTCCATGCATCCGCCGCCGCCCCTCCCGGCAGCACGCCCTCGGCAAGCACGGAGGGGTCGTAGCGGGCGGGGATGAAGGCGAAGAGCGCGAGAATCTCGATGCCCGTCTCGACGTCGACCCAGTCGCGCACGAGCTGGATGAGCAGCATCGCCGCCGCCAGCACGGTAATCACCGGCGGCACGTTGAGCATGGGTTCGCGTCTGTGGGCGGCGAGGCGGGGCGGTTCGAGCACCCCGACCACATAGGCTGCCGGGGGGCCGGCGGCAAGGTCGCGCGGCACCGGGTGGGGCGGAAACACGTTGCCGCCGGCTTAAACGGCGTGATGAACAGTTTGCCTATTACCGTGGTTAACGGCAATAAAAAACCTCTTAACGTTCCCTATGCAGCGTAGTGATGAATCGCCGCCATCGCTTAGACGCGTATAAAATCCTTGGCGCTAAGCTCTCATCCAGTGACAGGGATGAGGTACGCGATGAAAAAGAGGCTCGAACGGGCCCTTCTCGCGGCGGGCCAGGCGGTTCTTGCGGCAGCCTTGGCGGCGGTGCTGACGCCCGCCGAACCCGCACAGGCGGAGAAGACGGTGGCGATGCTCTCGAGCTTTGCCGCCAACATGGCACCCGGCGCGCAGACCAGCGTGCCGATGGGCTATTTCCAGTTCTGCGCGCAACACCCCGCCGATTGCGGGTCCGATGGCGGCACTGGCGGCAAGGTGGCGCTGACCGAGGCCAATTTCGCCCAGCTGCGGGAGGTCAATGACGAGATCAATGGCCGCATCCAGCCCATGACGGACCTCGAACATTACGGCGAGATCGAGCGCTGGACCTATCCCGACGATGGCTTCGGTGATTGCGAGGACTATGTGCTGCTCAAGCGTCGCACCCTGGTCGAACTCGGCTGGCCGGCGGACACGCTGCTCGTCACCGTGGTGCGCGACCACAAGGGCGACGGCCACGCCGTGCTCACCGTGGTGACGGACCGCGGCGACCTCGTGCTGGACAATCAGGAGGCAGGCATCGTGCTCTGGCACGAGACCGGCTACCGCTTCGTCAAGCGCCAGGCGCAACAGAACACCGACAGCTGGGTCTCGCTCGGCGACGTGCTGGCCCCCAGCTCGGTCGGGCGGAACTAGGCCTGCCATTCCTTCCGCAGCAGCGCGTATTGCAGTGTGTTCTCGAACACCGGCGTGCCGTCCGCCTCGTTGCGGAAGGAGATGAACTCCCGGAACAGCCCCTCCTGCCGCATGCCCAGCCTCTCTCACAGCCGGCGTGAGGCGCCATTGTCATCCTCGACATAGGCGTAGAGCCGCCGCGCCTGCCGCGCCGTGAACAGATGGGTGAAAAGCGCCCGCGCCGCCTCCGTGGCATAGCCGGCGCCGCCGAAGGCCGCGTTGAAATTCCAGCCGACGGAAAAGGTGTCGGGCGGCTCCGGTATGGCGAACAGGTCGCCGATCACTTGGCCTGTCGCGGCGAGGCAGACCGCGATGTTCTCGTCGCTGCCGGCGCGCGCCGTCGCCTCGGCCTCGGCCGCCGCCAGATCGTCGAGCTTCAAGGAGAGATAGCAGCTGGGCCCCGGCTCGCGCAGATAGGCGAGCAGGTCCGGTGCATCACCGAGCCGGAAATTGCGCAGCACCAGCCGCTCGGTTCGGATCGATTCCATCGGCGCTCCGCCTTCACGCAGGGGATCTGCCCCCCGCGCGAGCCTTGCCGGAAACGATGGCGGAAACGGGGGCCGCCAGCCCCCTTCAGTCCACCCGCTTCAGCCCGTCGGCGAAGCGCCGCCAATTGCGCACATAATGCGCGGCCGTACTGTGGATACGCTTTTCCATCGCCTCGTCGAGGGTGCGGATGACCTTGCCGGGCGCCCCGACGATCAGGGAATTGTCGGGATATTCCTTGCCTTCGGTGATGAGCGCACCCGCCCCCACCAGGCAGTTGCGGCCGACCCTGGCGCCGTTGAGGATCGTCGCCCCCATGCCAATAAGGCTGTTCGCGCCGATCGTGCAGCCATGCAGCATCGCCTTGTGGCCGATGGTGCAGTCGTCGCCGATGCTCATGGGGAAGCCGGGATCGGTGTGCAGCACGCACAGTTCCTGGATGTTCACGCGGGCGCCGAGCGCGATCCGCTCATTGTCACCGCGGATGACCGAGCCGAACCACACGCTCGCTTCGTCGCCCACCACGATATTGCCGACCAATTCCGCGGTGGGGGCGATCCAGAAGCGGCCGAGCGCCGGCAGTTCCGGCGCCACCCCGTCGAGCGCGTAGACCGGCATCGCCCTCAGTCCTCGAGATCGGTGTCGAGAATGGCCATCTGGAAGTTATAGGAAAGGTCGCCGTCTTCCTTGTCCTCGAATAGGACGCCGATGAACTCGTCGCCGAGATAGACCTCGGCCGAGTCCTTCTTCTTCGGGCGCGCGACGACGCGCAGCTGGGTGTTGGTGAACAGGCGCCGCATATAGGTCTGGACGCGTTCCAGGTCCTTCTTTTCCAAGTCCGTGCTCCCAAGGGGGTTGATCGGGCGGCAGGCTTGCCACGCCACGACGGCCGGCGCAACCGCGCCGGCGCAATCGCCTGTTCACACCATGCGCTCAGATCGCCTCGCCGAAAAAGGTCGGCATGTCGGCGAAATGGTCGAACATCTGGTCCATGCTGCGCGAGGGCTCGGCACAGCCGGCCTCCCCCACCACCTTGGCCGGCACCCCCGCTACGGTGGTACGGGCCGGCACGGGCTTCAGCACCACCGAGCCGGCGGCAACGCGGGCGCAATGGCCCACCTCGATATTGCCGAGCACCTTGGCGCCCGCCCCCAGCAGAACGCCGTGGCGGATCTTCGGATGACGGTCGCCATGCTCTTTCCCGGTGCCGCCCAGCGTCACGCCCTGCAGCACCGAGACATTGTCCTCGATCACCGCCGTCTCGCCCACGACGATGCCCGTGGCATGGTCGAAGAAGATGCCGCGGCCGAAGGGCGCCGCCGGATTGATGTCGACCTGGTTCACCGACGAGGAGCGGCTCTGGAGGTAGAGCGCGAAATCGGTGCGGCCGTTCTTCCACAGCCAGTGCGCCAGACGGTGGGTCTGGATGGCGTGGAAGCCCTTGTAATAGAGCAGCGGCTGGATCGCCCGGTCGGTCGCGGGATCGCGGTCCAGCACGGCGACGATGTCGGCGCGGATGGCAACGCCGAGGTCCGGGTCGTCCGCCGCCGCTTCCTCGAAGGCCTGGCGGATGATGTCCGCCGGCACGTCGCCATGGTCGAGCCGCTGGGCGATGCGGTGCGCCACCGCCCGTTCCAGCGAGGTGTGATAGAGCACGGTGGAATAGACAAAGCTGGCCAGCGCCGGCTCACGCTGGGTAATGGCCTCGGCCTCGGCGCGAATGCGAGCCCAGACCGGATCGACCTTGTCGAGCGCGCGCGGCGCCTCGACGCGCTGAAGAGAATTCACAGCCATTTTTCTACCCTCGCCGTTCGCCTTGGGCGTCGGCCAGATGTTCCCGAGTTTCGCCGAGCCTAGCACGGCACCCCGCCCCGGCCTACGCCACCGGGATTGCAGGATTGCATTGTGGCGCGCCGATGCCGCCAGCCGCACCTCGCCGCTGGAAAGAAGCGGAATCGAACTGTCAGCTTTCGCCGGCAAGCGATTCAACCGATTCTGATTTTTCGGCCGGTGTGGCTGGCTCACACCGCGCTTTTCGGCTCGACCGTGAGCGTGAGACCCAGGGCGCGGACGACGCCGAGCAGCGTGGAAAGACGCGGATCGCCCTCCGCGCTCAGCGCCTTGTACAGCGCCTCGCGGGTCACCCCGGCATCCCTGGCCACCTTGGTCATTCCCTTGGAGCGGGCGATCGCGCCGAGCATTGTTGCGATCACCGCCGGATCGCCATCCTCAAACGCCGCCTCCAGATAGGCGGCAACGTCTTCGGCCGTCTCGATATGGCCCGCCGGGTCCCACTTGGTGGTTTCAAGCGCCATGGTCATTCCTCCCATTCGGCCGCGAGGCGGGTGGCGAAGGATATGTCGCGAGCCTGCGTGCGCTTGTCGCCGCCCGCGAGCAGGATCACCAATTCCGTCCCACGCCAGGTGAAATAGAGTCGGTAGCCCGGCCCGTAGTCGATCCGAAGCTCGCTGATGGTGCCGACACGCTTGGCATCGCCTACATTGCCCCCGGCAAGACGCGCAATGCGCGCGTCGATTCGCGCTCTTGCCTGCCTGTCCCTGAGGCTCCGGAACCACGCAACAAACTCGGCCGTCTGCCGCACCTCAACCATAACCGTGAACTATAGTTCACATGTCGCCGGCTGTAAACGAGGGTTCACGCGCGCTCGTCGAGGAAGGCCAGCACTGCCTCCTTGAACAGCTTGTCGCCGACGGCGCGCATATGGTCGCGGTCGGGAATGTCGACGGCGCGAGCCTCCGGGATCAACGCCGCGAGCGGCGCGGCCGCGCCGGCCACCTCGTCGCGGGTGCCGACCGCGATCAGCGTCGGCACGGCGATCCGCGTCACCTCCTCGCGGCTCAGCGTGCGGCGGGAGCCGACGATGCAGGCGGCGAGTGCCTCGCGGTCGCTTTTGGTCTGGTCGGCGAAGGCGCGGAACATGCGGCCCATCGGGTCCGTCACGTCGTCGAGGCTGGGCGCGCGCAAGGCGTCGGCGATGGTGATGGGCAGGCCAGCGCCGGCGATGAGGTGAATGCCAATTCCGCCGAGCACCAGCGCGCGGACCCGCTCCGGCGCCGTCAGCGCGGCACAGGCGCTGATGCGCCCGCCCATCGAATAGCCCATCAGGTCGACCCGGCCGAGGCCGAGATGCTGAACCAGCGCCAGCACGTCGCGCGCCATCAGCCAGGGATCGTAGAGTTCGGACTGGTAGAGCTTGGCGGAGGCGCCATGGCCGCGATTGTCGAGCGCGATCACCCGCCGCCCGGCCCCGGTCAGCGTCGACACCCAGCCCGGCCCGACCCAGTTGATCTCCTTGGTCGAGCCGAAGCCGTGCACCAGCACGATGGGCTCGCCCTCTCCCTCGTCGAGATAGGCAAGCTCGATTCCGTCATGGTTGAAGGTCGGCATAAGGCGCTCCGGTGCGGGGAACGGCACGCTAATCAGCCGAGGCCGCGCTGCCAACCCGCTACGGCACTCAGCCCGGCTTCTTCAGCGCCTTGTCGTTGCGGCAGCGCGACAGAGGCAGGATCGTGCCGGAATAGATGCGGGTGATGTTCATTTCCGCCTTGTCGGTGTCGACGCTGAGGCAGGCGCAGCCATAACCGTAGCCGTTCGGCTGCAGCTTCACATATTGCTTGGCATCGAACTCCGGGGCGTTGTCGAAGCCTTCCGCCTCCAGCCCACCCTGCGAGCGCATCCACCAGTCGCCGTCGCGGTCGGTGAGATACCAGTTGCCGGGCGTCGGGTTCACATACCAGCCGCAGCGGTTCTCCGCCGCGCCGGCCGGCAGGGCGACGAGGGCCAGCAGGAACGACGCCAACAGCTTCGGCAGGGTACGGCGCATGGGTGCCTCCTCGGGCGGCCTTACGCCGGCAGGGGCGACGGCCGGCGACGCTTTTTCTTCCACATCGGGCGCAGCATCGCCACCACCATGGAATTGAACGAGGCAATGAGGCCGACCACGTTCAGCGCGGCGGCGATGATCCAGTAGGCGAGCTTCGCCATCGCCTCGGTGAGGAACAGCGCGCCCCGCCCCAGCGTCTTCACCACCGCCAGCGTCTTGCCGCCCTTGGCCTGCGCCAGCACGCTCAGCCGCGCCGCACCGGCGGCATCGTCGACATGGCGCAGCCCGGCGAAGGTAGCGCGCGTGCCGGCCTTGGAGCCCGCCGTGCCGAGATCGCCCACCAGCGCGGCCAGCTGCGCCTTCGAGCCGCCGCGCACCGCCGCCGCGATATTGCCGGCGAAGCGGCCACCAACCACGCCCGCGCGCCGCGCGCCTTTCAGCACGGAAAGCCCGGCCCGGAACGTCAGCGGCGCGCCAAAGGCGGCATAGGTCGCCCCCGTCGCGACGATGCCGATGCCGGCGAGGTTCACCATGAAATGGTCGACCGGCTCGCCGCGCATCCAGTGTGCCGCCTCCCGGCCGAGGTCGCGCACGTCGCCCCAGACGGTGAGATCGCCGGCGGCGGCGCCCGCCAAGCCGGGCATGTCCTCACCCTGCCCGGTGAGGAAGCCGAGCCCGAAACTTCCCGCCCCGCGCGCCAGAGCCGCTCCCGGCGCATTGGCGAGGGCGACACGGCTCCGCTGTTCGGCCGCTACA
>JAEYTJ010000314.1 GCA_023434095.1 Pseudomonadota bacterium
GAGCGGAATCCGCCTTTGGGTGGAAGGCGGTCGGCTGTCCTGCAGCGCTCCGGCGGATCGGCTCGACGATACGCTGCGCGGTCGCCTCAAGGCTGAACGCGAAACGCTTATCGCGCTGCTCTCCCCTCCGGCGTCGCCCGCCGAACCGGCTGAGACCGGCCTCGTGCGGCGGCCTGCCGACGCTCCGCTCCTCTTGACCTTCGCGCAGGAATCGCTGCTTCCGCTGGCGCGCAGCAGGCGGCTGGACGGGATCTACCACGTCCCGGTCGCGCTCAGCCTGCCCGGCGTCGTCGATCCCAACGTCCTCTACAACGCCCTGAACGCGCTGCAGGACCGGCACGAGGCGCTGCGCCTGTGCTTGCCCGCCGGGTCGTCCGGCCCCGCGCGGCTTCCGCGGATGACCCGGATCACCATTGAGGAGGCGCGTGCCTTTCCCGCCGCGAAGTCCGCCGAGCGCGACGGGCTTTCCGCCGATGTAGAGGAGGCCATCCGCCGGGCCGTGGCCCGCCCCTTCGATCTCGAACGCGGGCCGCTGTGGCGATATTGCGTGTTCACGGTCGGCCCGGCGCGCACCGTTCTTCTCTTCGTTTTCCATCATCTCATCTTTGACGGTTTCTCGCGCGACGTGTTTCTGCGCGAGCTGGCGGAGCTGATCGCCCTGCCGAACATCGCCGTCGCACCCCCGCCGCCGTCGCCACGCTTCCAATGTGCCGATGTCGCCGCCTGGGAACAGCGGATGGCGGAAGGCCCGGCCGGGGAATTGTCCCGCGCCTGGTGGGGCGAGCGATTCCCGGAGTTCCATCCGCCGGCGGCGCTGCCGGGCCTCGCCGGCCAGCCCGAGCCCGACGGCTCCGTCCGGGTCGCGTTCGCTCCCGCCCTTGCCGGCGCGCTGCGGGCGAGAGCCGAGGCCATCCGGCAGCCCGTGGGCGCCCTCGCGATGACCGGGGCGGCGCTGGCGCTGCATTGGGTGACGGGGCAAAGACACATCCTGATGTGCACGCCTCTGGCCAATCGCGACCAGCCGGAAGCGGCTGCGGTCATCGGCTATCTCAGCCGCCTCGTGCCTCTTTCCATCTCCCTGCCGGCCTCCGCCCACCCGTCCGAGGTCGCGGCCGAGGTGGCGCACGCGATCTTCGCGGCCAACAGCCATCGTTTTCTCTCCGCCCATGACATGACGGCCACCCCGGGGCTTGCGCGCACGCCGATCAACCGCGTCATGGCCGCGTGGCAGGAGCGCCGGCACGGCCCGCTCGTCCTCGACCGGATGCCGGTCACCCTTTTGCCGGTGGAGCGCGCGAGCGCCGACTTCGCCCTCGCGCTGCAGTTCGAGGCGGATGGCCCGGCACTTTCCTGTCAGATCAGCTATCGCGGGGACGTGCTCGGCCGTGCCGGGGCGCTGGCTTTCGGCGAGTTGCTTCGCGAGACGCTCGCGATCCTCGCGGGAGACGGCTTCGACCGGCCCCTCGCCGACCTCGCGCCGCCCCTCGTCGCGGCCGATCGGCTCAAAGCCCTGCTCGCCGGTCATCCCGGGGTCGACGAGGCCGCCGTGCTCCATGACGACGCGACCGGCACGCTGTCCGCCTGGGTCGTCCTCAACGAGTTCACGCGGACATCGGCGGAGGAACTGAGGGCGTGGCTCGGCGAGCAGCTCGGCCGCCTGCTGCCGCCCATCACGCTCACATCTCTGGCCGCCCTGCCGCGCATGGCGAGCGGGGCGGTGGACCTTGCGGCCCTTCGCGAACGGGCGCAGGCGCGCGAGCCCCGCCCCTTCCTCGCGCCGCAATCCGACCTCGAGCGCACCGTCGCGGAACTATGGCGGAAGATACTGTGGCTCGATCGGCCCGTGGGGCGCGACGAGCATTTCCGTGATCTCGGCGGCCATTCGCTGCTGGCGGTGCGGATGCTCGCCGATCTGGAGCAGGGTCTCGGACGGCGCCTCTCCGCCGGCGTGCTGCTCAGGCTCGGGACGGTCGCCGCCTTTGCCGAGGCGATAGAGGGCGACCTGGGCGATGAGGACGGGGCCGTGGACCCGGAGAGCGGCCTCGACCCCGATGTTCTCGCCCGCCTGCGCGGCTATACCGCCAGCTGGGAGGGCAGCCGCCCGTTTGCGGGCGCCCTCATGGTCGGGCGGAACGTCGACGGCGTGCGGGCGCCGCTGTTCTGGTGCCTGCAGAACGAGACCGAGCTTCGTCAGCTCGCGCGCTATATCGGCAACGACCAGCCGGTGTTCGGCATGCGCTCGGGCCACGAGGTCATGGTGAAGTCGCCGGAGAATGTGGAGCGGCTGGCGGCCCATTACGCGGGCGAGATTCTGGAGGCGGTGCCGCACGGCCCCCTCTTCATCGGCGGCAACTGCCAGGCGGCGACCATCGCCTTCCACATTGCCCGCCACGCGGTCGCCGCCGGGCGCGAGGTCGCGCTGCTCATCCTGCACGAGAAGATGATTCCGGAGCGCTATGCCGGGCGGGTCGCGCTGAGCTTCGGGCGCGAGAGCAACCGCAATCCCTATCTGTGGAGCGGAGATCCCGCCGCCGAATTCCGCGAACATCTCGTCGGCGATTTTACCATCGACCTGGTGACGGGGAGCCACGGTCAGTTTTTTCAGGAGCCCAGCATCTTCGACCTCGTCGCCATGATCCGGCGGCGGCGCGACGAGGTGGCGGCGCTCCGGCCGCAAGTATAAGTCGGCAGGCGAGGGCGGAGGTAAGGGTGGCGAGAGTCTGGTACGAGCGGCTGCGTCAGGAGGTGCGGCGTGGCGGCGGCATGTTCAATGCTCATTTGCATCTCGATCGGGTGGGCACGTTCGACGACCGCTATCTGCCCGGCACGGGGCATCGGATGGTGGAGGATTTCCACGTCTCGCTGAAGCGCAAGCATGCGATGATCGCCGATCTGCACGCCGGTCCGGCCTTCGACCACCCCGATTTCGTCGCGCGGGTGGAAGACGCGCTGGCGGAGATGGTGGCGGCGGACACGCGCCGCGCCGACACCATGGTCGACGTGACGCCCGATCCGCGCGTCGGCTTCACCGACCTCGGCTGGATGCAGGACATCAAGGCGCGCTGGGCGGACCGGATCGACCTGCGCCTCGGGGCCTACACGCCCTTCGGTTTCGACGACGCCGACCCGGCGCGCTGGGACATCTTCGCCGAGGGCGCGCGGCGGGCCGATTTCATCGGCTGCCTGCCGGAGGCCGACGACACGGACGACTATCCCACGCATATCGGCTTCGCCGAGCATTGTCGGCGCGTGCTGGAACTGGCGCAGGACCTCGGGAAGATGGTCCATGTCCACACGGACCAGCGGTTCGAGGCCGGCGAGTGCGGCACGGAGCGGCTGCTCGAGGTGATCCGGCGCCATGGCGCGCCGCTCGCCGAGGACGGGGAGCCCATGGTGTGGGCGGTGCATATGGTCTCGCCGTCGACCTATGACGACGCCCGCTTCTGGCGCCTCGCCGAGAGCATGGCCGAACTCAATGTCGGCCTCATCGCCTGTCCGTCGGCGGCGCTCGGCATGCGGATGCTGCGGCCGCTGCAGGCGCCCACCGGCAACTGCATGCCGCGCATCCTCGAACTTCTGAGCTGCGGCGTCGCCGTCCGGTTGGGGTCCGACAACATCGCCGACATCTGCTCGCCCAGCACCACGCCCGACCTCGTCGACGAGGCATTCGTGCTCTCGGCGGCGCTGCGCTTCTACCAGCCGGACATCATCGCGCGGCTGCTGTGCGGGCAGCGGCTCGATGCGTCCGAGCGTGCCTTCGTGACCGAGCACCTGCGGAGGAACGATGAAGAAATTCGCTACGCGCTCGGGAAGAAGCGCACGGCGACGCCACGACTGGACTGAGAACGGGCACGCACGCCCCGGGGGACCGGCATGTTTCTTCATGTGAACTGCTTCAAATGGGGCGATCTTTACAGCGCCGACGACGTCAACCGGCTCCGGGCGATGTTCCTGCGGAACCTTACTCTTCCGCATGCCTTCCACTGCGTCACCGACGATGCGGACGGGCTGCGGCCGGACATCCTCGCACACAAGCTGCCGCGCTACGATTTCTGTGACTGGGACATCGGCAACGGGCGCAAGGTGCTGCTGTTCAGCGACGATTATCTCGGCCTGAACGGCGAACTGGTCGTGCAGACCGACATCGACATGGTGCTCATCGGCAATGTCGACTTCCTCGCCGATCGTCCGGAGGAGGATTTCCTCATCACGCGCGGCCGTAACCAGAGCGGCAACACGCGCGGACACTCGGCGATCCTGCGGCACCGCGTCGGGACGCGCACCCATCTATGGGACCGGCTGGTCGCGGACCCGGCGGCGGCGGTGGCGACCTGCCAGCACCATCGCGGCCAGCCCGGCCACATCTCCGACCAGCGCTGGCTCGACCGCAATCTGGCGGAGATGGCGTTCTTCGAAGAGGGGCGCGTGGTGTATTTCCGGCAGGACTGCAACGCCTATGCCGAACACGACAATCCGGAAGGGGAGGCGACGCCGCCGGCAGGCGCGCGTATCGTCTCCTTCGCCGGCAAGATGAAGCCCCAGCATGTGATGCATGGCAGCTACCAGAATTGCCGGCACGCTCCCTTCGTGGCGGACCACTGGCGGGAGTGAGAGGCGCGTCGAACCGCAGGGCGGTGCGCCTTGAGGGCCACCATGCACGAAGGGCGCCCGACGATCCGCGCCGCGCCGCCGCTGCGCGCACCCTCCGCGACGGGGTGGGCGACCGTCATAATCTGAGGCATCGACATTGAATGTGGTAGCGGGAGAGGGACTTGAACCCCCGACCCCAGGATTATGATTCCCGTGCTCTAACCAGCTGAGCTACCCCGCCACAGCGAAACGGCGAACCGATCCGCGAAGTGGCGCGATATAAGGAAGCGGGCCCGACGGTGTCAAGGCGGGAAAGCGCATTGCCCCCGACGTCGTCACCAGTGAGCCGCGGGGGGCCGGCCTTCCAGCACTTCCGCGATGCGCCGGCGGGTCGCCGGGGAGGTGTCCGGCGGCAGGGCGGAGGCGGGGAAGAAGCCGATTTCGGCGATCTCGCGGTTCGGCCTCCACGAGGCGGAACGCTCGAAACTCTCGACGACATAGACCGCGACATGGTCGCGCGCCCCGAGGTGCAGGTTGAGCAGGACGCCGTGCAGGCGGGGCGCGGCGGTGACGGTCACCGCGGTCTCTTCGAACAGCTCGCGCATCACGGCATCCGCTGCCGTCTCGCCGCGGTCGACGGCGCCCCCCGGCAGGTGCCAGCCGGGGATATAGGTGTGGCGCAGCAGCAGGAACGCCCCGCTCTCGTCCCTCACCACCGCCCGCACGCCGAGCGTGACGCTGCGCGTGAGCCGCGCCCACACATGGATGAGCCGCACCAGGAGCCGGCGCGAGAGCGGCATCGGGGTCGGCGGGCTGCCGAAAGCGTGACCGCCGGTGCTTTCCTTTCTCCGCTCGGGGCTGATAAGGATGCCCACGTGTTTGTCCTTGCCCATGTCACCGACGCTCATCTGGGACCGCTGCCCCGCGCTCGCTTCGCCGAGCTGGCGGGAAAGCGGGCGCTTGGCGTGCTCAACTGGCGGCGGGGCCGCCAGCGCCGATTCTCCATCGCCACGATCGACCTGCTGGTGGACGACATCAAGGCGATGGCGCCCGATCATATCGCCGTGACCGGCGATCTCGTGAATGTCGGCCTCGCCGCCGAATTCGCCACCGGGCTGAACTTCCTCAAATCGCTGGGTACGGGGCCGGATGTCACGGTGGTGCCCGGCAATCACGATGCCTATGTCCGCTCCACCGCCCACCATTCGCTGCTCAACTGGGGCGACTATATGCGCGGCGATGGCGTGAACGGCGACGTGACCGATGAGAGCGCCTTCCCCTTCGTGCGCCGGCGCGGCGACGTGGCGCTGGTCGGGGTCTCCTCCGCCATTCCGACCCGGCCCTTCATGGCGACCGGCAAGGTCAGGCGCCCGCAGCGCGAGCGGCTCGGCGCGGTGCTCGACCAGCTCGGTGCCGAGGGGCTGTTCCGGGTGGTGATGATCCATCACCCCCCGGCGGGAATCCGCGCCGGGCACAAGCGGCTGATCGACGAGGAGCAGGTGCGCGACGTGCTGGCCCGCCACGGGGCGGAACTCGTCATCTGCGGCCACGACCATGTGCCGATGGTGGAGATGATCCCGGGGCCGCATTCCGGCCTGATCCCTGTCGTGGAGGCCCCGTCCTTCGCCGCCGGCCCGGAAGACCGCCACTGGCCGGGCGGCTACCATCTCTACCGCATCGAGCGCGTCTCGGAAGGCGGTTTTCCCTGGCGCTGCACCATGGAGGCGCGCGGCTTCCAGCGCGGCGAGCCGACGGTCGCCTCGCGCGGGACGCGGGTGCTCACCGAAGCGATAAGCGGGCGGTGATCTCGGGGTAGAACGCCGCCACGGCAAGCATGGCGAGCGCGCCAAGCACAAGGCCGAGCAGGAAGGGAAGGGCGCTGCCGCCCTGTCGGTGGGGCGCGGTGGGCGCGGTGGCCGGCGGGTGATGGGGCGCGGGATGCGGTTCGGCCGGGACGATCTCCGGCGGGGCGCCGACACTCACCATCGCCTGCTCGCGGGCGATCAGCCGGCGGGCGATGTAGCGCGTCACTGCGTCGACGATGTCGTTGGGATTGGTGCTTTCGGCCAGCACATGCCGGCCCGAACGGGTGTCCTGCAAGAAGCGGTAGGTGCGCCGGTCGCGCGCCAGTGTGACATGGGCCACCATGTCGATGAACAGGCGCGGGATCTCCCCGGGCATCAGGCCGCGGTCGAACAGGTCGGTATGCTCCAGCGGTACCTGGGCGAAGACCGGGTCCAGCAGTTCGTTCAGCATGGAGAGGCGGGCGAGGGTGGCGTCGCGCAGTTCGACGATGACGCCGGAGCGCTCCGCAGCCTCCAGGCGCGCAGCGCGGATCGCCTCGCGCAGCGACAGGCCGGGCGTTTCGCCCCGCGGGCGCTCGTCGTCCATCGCGCTCAATCCCCGTTTTCCGTGGGGCCCATCATGGCGAGATCGGGTTAATGGGCCGTTGGCGGTGCCGCGGGCTGCGCGATCCGCCACAAGCGATTATGAAGGCGCGAAGGGGCGCTGCGGAGTGGGGCGGCATGGCGGGCAACTATGCGATACCGGCGGGCGTGGTGGCGCCCGTGGACTATGAGCCGCTGGCGCAGGAGCGGCTGAGCGCGGCCGCCTTCGCCTATTACTCCGGCGGCGCGGCGGACGAGACGACGCTGCGCTGGAACCGGGAGGCGTTCGAGCGGGTGCGGCTCGCACCCCGCGTCCTCGGCGATTTCACGGGCGGCGGCACGCAATTGAGCCTGTTCGGCCAGTCCTTCGCCCACCCGATCCTCGTCGCACCCACCGCCCATCACGGCCTCGCCGTGCCGGAGGCGGAGATCGCCACGGTGGTCGGGGCCGGAGGGGCGAAGGCCGGGATGGTGGCGAGCACGGAATCGGACGTGACTCTGGAGGAGATCGCCCGTGCCGGCCGCACCCCGCTGTGGTTCCAGCTCTATATTCAGCACGATCGCGGCTTCACTGCCGATCTGGTCCGCCGGGCCGAGGATGCGGGATATGCGGCGCTGGTGGTGACCGTGGACGCGCCGGTGCACAGCCTGCGCAACCGCGAGCAGCGGGCGGGCTATCGCGGCCCCAAGCTCTCCGAGCACGCCAATCTGCGCGGCCTCTACACCCGCCACGTCGCCGAGGCGGCGCTGGGCGAGAGCCTGATGTTCCGGGGCTTCCTCGACGTGGCCGCGCGATGGGACGACGTCGCCTGGCTGCGCGCGCGGACCCGGCTGCCGATCCTGCTGAAGGGAATCATGACCGCCGAGGATGCCGAGACCGCGCTCGCCCATGGCGTGGACGGGCTGATCGTCTCCAATCACGGTGGGCGGGTGCTCGACACCGTGCCGGCGAGCCTGGACGCTTTGCCCGCCGTGGTGCGTCAGGTGGCGGGGCGCGTGCCGGTGCTGATGGACGGTGGCATCCGGCGCGGCACCGACGTTCTGAAGGCGCTGGCGCTGGGCGCGCAGGCGGTTCTGGTGGGGCGCCCCTGCCTCTACGGGCTAGCGGTGGCCGGCCCGGCCGGCGTCGCCCATGTGCTGCACCTGCTGCGTTGCGAGTTTGAGGTGGCGATGGTGCTCACCGGTTGCCGGACGCTCGCCGATATCGGCCCGCAGGTGATCTGGCACGCGCCTCAGTAGAGCGTGGCGCGGTAGCGCTCCAGCATCTCCGCCTGACTCTCCGCACTGGCCATGCCGAGCTGGTCGCGCAGCATCTCCCCCATGCTGGGCAGGCGGTCGCGGGGCAGGAAGCTGTCGGGATTCCACGCCCCGGATCGCATGAAGGCCTTGGCGCAGTGGAGATAGACCTCCTCCACCGTGATCCGCAGCACGGTCGTCGGCGCCTTGCCGTTGACGACGAAGCGGGCGAGCAGGTCGGCGTCGTCGCGGATCTCCGCGCGGCCATTGACCCGAAGCGTCTCGTCGACGCCGGGAATGAGGAAGAGCAGTCCCACCGACGGGCTACCGATCAGATTGGTCAACGTGTCCAACCGGTTATTGCCCGGCCGGTCCGGCAGCAGCAGCGTGGAGGGGTCTTCCACCGCGACGAAGCCCGGCGCGTCGCCGCGCGGGGTGACGTCGGCGCGTCCGTCGGCGCCCATGGAGGAGACCATGACCAGCGGCGAGAAGCCGATGAAGGCGCGCGCATGCGGATCGATGGCCGGCAGCACCTTGCGGCGGCTGCGCTCGCGCGCCTCGCCATAGAGCGCACGAAGGTCCTCGAGACGGGTGAGGGCGGCCATGGTCTGTCCTTTCAGGTCTTCACGACGAGCTGCACCCGGTCGGCGCAGAAGCGGGCGCGGGAATACTGGATCGGGCGGCGCTGCGGATCGCCATTGATGGCGTCCAGTACCATAACCGTGCGGCCTGCGGGGAGGGCGAGCAGGCGGCAATCCTCCTCGTCGGCAGGACGGGCGGTGATGCGGGTTTCCAGCCGGCGGTAGTCGCCGAGGCCGAGCGTTTCCAGCGCCCGCGTTACCGAACCCGTGGCGGCCACCAGCAGATCGAGGTCGCGGCAGCGGTCGGCCTCGTACCAGTGCGAGGCGACGGTGATGGGTACGCCGTCGGCCTCGCGGATCATGTCCACCCTCAGTACTTCGGCCCCCGGCGCAAGGCCCAGCGCCTGCGCGATTTCCGGGGAAGCCGGTTCGATGCGCGAGCCGATGAGCCGGCCGCTCGGCGCACGCCCCTCCCGCGAGACGATCTCGGAGAAGCGCGTGCGCGGGCCGATGGGATAGCGGATCGGCGGCTCCTTGACGAAGGTGCCGCGCCCCGGCGTCGCCTCGATCAGCCGCCGCTCGGTGAGGTGGGCGAGGGCGCGGCGCAGCGTGTGGCGGTTCACGCCGAAGCGTTCCGCCAGCTCGTTTTCCGTCGGCAGGCGGGCGCCGGGAGCGAGCCGGCCGTCGACGATGTCGGCCTCGATCCGCTCGGCGATCTGTTTCCACAGCGAGACGCCGGTGCCGCGCGCCACGTCTTCCGCTGGAATGGGCGGCGGTGTCACCACGTTGTCGTCGGTCAGGTCCATATTTCCACCGCACCGCAAAAACTGCGCTTGCCTATTTGTATAGATGAATATACAAATCCGCCGAAAAGTAAACGGCCTTGACGGCACGTCAGCGGATTTTTCCCATGCAGCCTCCTCCTCCGAAACCCAGTGACGGCGCGGCTCTGCGCGGCGCGCGACAGGATGCGATGGCGCTGATGGCGCGCGCCGGCAGGGACGAGCTCGAAGCCGTTCTGGCGGGCTTTGCCCCGCTGCCGGCGGCGGCCGATCTCAAGCCCCCGGAGGTGGGGCTGGTGATGCTGCGCGGGCGGACCGGCGGCGACGGTGCGCCGTTCAATCTCGGCGAGGCAACGGTGGCCCGGGCGGCGGTGCGGCTGGAAGGCGGCGCCACCGGCTTCGCCTATCGCCTCGGGCGCGACCTCAAGGCGGCCCGCGCCGCCGCGCTTCTCGACGCGCTGTGGCAGGACGAGGGGCGACGGGCCGAGGTGGACGCGGCGCTGGCGCCGGTGCGGGCGCGGCTGGCGGCGGAGGCGGCGCAGGTGCGGGCCGAGACGGCCGCCACCAAGGTCGATTTCTTCACCCTCGTGCGCGGGGAAGACTGAAATGTCCCAGACACTTATGGCCACGGGTTTCGACGACCCGGTCTTCGATTCGCAGGCGACGTTCCGCGCGGCGATGTGGGCGCTGTCCCGCCCCGGGCGGGTGGATCCGATCCGCGCCGGGCTTGCCCCGCCGGCGCCGCTGACCCCGGAGGCGGCGGCACTGGTGCTGGCGCTGTGCGACTACGAGACCCCGCTCTGGCTCGATCCCGTGCTCGCCCGGGTGCCCGCCGTGGCGGCGTTCCTGCGCTTCCACACCGGCGCGCCGATTGTCGAGGAGGCGCGCGAGGCGCGCTTCGCGCTGATCGCCGAACCCTTTGACATGCCGGACTTTTCCGACTTCGCGCAGGGCTCGCCGGAATTCCCCGACGCCTCCGCGACGCTGATCCTGCAGGTGGAAACCTTCACCGGCGGTCTGGTGCTGGAAGGGCCGGGGATCAAGGGGCGCGCCGCTTTCGGCGCGGCGCCGCTGCCGGCGGACTTCATCGAGCGGATGGCGGCCAACCGGGCGGGCTTCCCGCTCGGGGTCGACCTTCTGCTGGCGGGGGCAGGCGGGGTTGCCGGCCTGCCGCGTTCCGTCACCGTGAAGGAGGGTTGAGCCATGTATGTGGCGGCCAAGGGCGGCGAAAAGGCCATCCGCAACGCCCACGCGCTTCTCGCCAAGCGTCGGCGCGGAAAGAGGAATTTGCCTTCCGTCAGCCTCGACCAGATCGCCCAGCAATTGACGCTGGCGGTGGACCGGGTGATGGCGGAAGGGTCGCTCTACGATGTCGAACTGGCGGCGCTGGCGGTGAAGCAGGCGCGCGGCGACCTGATCGAGGCGATCTTCCTGATCCGCGCCTTCCGCACCACATTGCCGCGCTTCGGCTATGCGCAAGCCCTCGATACGTCGGACATGCTGGTGCGGCGGCGGGTTTCGGCGACCTATAAGGACCTGCCGGGCGGCCAGCTTCTGGGGCCCACTTTCGACTATACCCACCGGCTTCTGGATACCTCTCTGGGCGTGACCAGTGAGGCCGATGAGATGGCCGATGAGGCCGGACAGGCCGATGACGCCGCGGCGCCGGTTCCCATGCCGCGCGTCACCGACCTGCTGGGGCAGGAGGGGCTGATCGAGGGCGCCCCCGCCGATGACGGCACCGAGCCCTTCGACATCACCCGCGCACCGGTCTCTTATCCGGTCAACCGCTCGACCCGGCTGCAGACGCTGGCGCGCGGCGACGAGGGCTATCTGCTGGCGCTCGGCTATTCCACCCAGCGCGGCTATGCCCGCTCGCACCCCTTCGTCGGCGAAATCCGCTTCGGCGATGTCGAGGTGATCTTCGAGGCGCCCGAACTCGGATTCGAGCTGTCGCTCGGCACGGTTCAGGTGACGGAGTGCCAGAGCGTCAACCAGTTCAAGGGTTCGGCGACCACGCCGCCGCAGTTCACGCGCGGCTATGGGCTGGTGTTCGGGCAATGCGAGCGCAAGGCGCTCTCCATGGCGCTGGTGGAGCGGGCGCTGCGCTGGAAGGAACTGGGCGAGGAGCCCGGCGCCCCGGCGCAGGATGAGGAATTCGTGCTTTCCCATTGCGACAATGTGCAGGCGACCGGCTTCGTCGAGCACCTCAAGCTGCCGCATTACGTGGATTTCCAGGCCGAGCTCGACCTCGTGCGGCGCATGCGCGAAGAACAGGCGGCCGAGCGACCGGCGGACGGGATCAAGGAGGCGGCGGAATGAACGCCCACGCGACCGGGGCCATGCCCGAGATCACCTACAACTTCGCCTATCTCGACGAGCAGACCAAAAGGATGATCCGCCGGGCGATCCTCAAGGCGATCGCCGTGCCGGGCTATCAGGTGCCGTTCGCGGCGCGCGAAATGCCGATGCCCTATGGCTGGGGAACCGGCGGCGTGCAGGTGACCGCCGCCGTGCTGGGGCCGGACGATGTTCTGAAAGTCATCGACCAGGGCGCCGCCGACACCACCAACGCGGTGGCCATTCGCGGCTTCTTCGAGAAGACGGCGCGGGTCGCCACCACCACCTCTGCGAAGGAGGCGACGGTGATCCAGACCCGCCACCGCATTCCCGAGACGCCGCTCGCCGAGCACCAGATCCTCGTCTACCAGGTGCCGATTCCCGAGCCGCTGCGCTTTCTGGAACCGCGCGAGACCGAGACGCGGCAGCTGCACGCGCTGGCGGAATACGGCCTCATGCATGTGAAGCTGTATGAGGACATCGCCCGCCACGGCCATATCGCCACCACCTATGCCTACCCGGTGGAGGTGGCGGGGCGCTATGTGATGGACCCGTCCCCCATCCCGAAATTCGACAACCCCAAGCTCGACGATTGCCCGGCGCTGCAATTGTTCGGCGCCGGGCGCGAGAAGCGCATCTACGCCATTCCGCCCTACACGAAGGTGCGCTCGCTCGATTTCGAGGACCACCCGTTCAAGGTGCAGCGCTTCGCCCAGCCCTGCGCGCTGTGCGCGGCGAGCGGGGTCTATCTCGACGAGGTGATCCTCGACGACAAGGGCGGGCGGATGTTCGTGTGTTCCGACACCGATTACTGCAACGGGCGGCAGGAAGCGGGGCACCGGGGGGAGATGGCAGGGGAGGCGGCATGAGTGCGCTCGTTGCCGACCATCCTTCGACGCCGAGCTTCGCCCGGCGCCTCAGGATGACGGAGGTGCTC
>JAEYTJ010000025.1 GCA_023434095.1 Pseudomonadota bacterium
CCCTGCGCCCGCTTCCCCCGCGCCCGGGACTCCGGCGCCATGAGCCTGCTGCTCGTCCGGGGGAGCGGCGGCCATCGCCTGCGCGAGGCGGGCGTGTGGCTCGCCTGCGGTGCCGTGGTGCTGGTCGTGCACGGCGGCGCGCTCGGCTACATGCTGACCGATCCGCCAATGGTGATGGCCGAGGAACCGGCGGCGATCATGATCGAGCTGGCGGAGATGCCGGTGGCGCCGGCCGCCGAGCCGATCGAGCTGCCGCCCGGCCCGCAAATGGTCGAGGCGCAGGAGAAAGTCGAGGAGGAGGTTCCCCCGGACCCGCTGGCCGAGGAGGTGGACGACACGCCGCCGCCCGAGCCGCTGCCCGAAGAGGAACCGGTGCCCGAGGTTTCGGAGAGCCCGGCCGAGGACATCGAGGTGCCGTTGCCGCCCCCGCCGCCGCTCGCGCAGGAATTGCCGCCGCCGGAGGAGAAGCCGGAGCCGCCCAAGGAGCAGCCGAAGCCCAAGCCCAAGCCGAAAAAGAAGGAGAAGAGCGATCTTCCCCCGGCGCCGCGCACCTCGGCCGCGCCGTCGATCCAGGCGCAGAATTCGGACCGCATCGCCGCCCCGACCGCGGGCGCGGCGACCTCCAACAGCCGGGCGCCGGCCAATTGGCGCTCGCGGCTGATGGCGCATCTCAACCGGCACAAGCGCTATCCCAGCGGGGAGAGCGGCGCCGGCAAGGCGAGGGTCGCCTTCTCGATCAACCGGGCCGGGCAGGTGCTCTCGGCGCGGCTCGCGGGGTCGTCGGGCAATCCGCGCTTCGACGAGGAGGCGGTCGCCATGGTGCGCCGCGCCTCGCCGGTGCCGCCCCCGCCGCCCGAAGTGGCGGGAGGCACCATCACCTTCACCGTGCCGGTGCTGTTCAGCCTGCGGTGACGGCAAGGCCTTCCGGGGTGCCGTCGCCGCCGGTGACCCAGCAGGCGACGCGCTGGGCGCCCTTCTGCGCCAGCGGCGGCATCTCCACCCGGCAGCGCTCCACCACCAGCGGGCAGCGTGGGTTGAAGGGGCAGCCGCGCGGCGGGTTGAAGGGCGAGGGCAGTTCGCCCTCCAGCACGATGCGCTCCTTCTTCGCTTCCGGGTCGGCCACCGGCGTCGCCGAGAGCAGCGCGCGCGTATAGGGGTGCAGCGGCGTCTCGAAGATGGCGTCGCGCGGGCCGTGCTCGACAGCGCGGCCGAGATACATCACCAGCACTTCGTCCGCCATGTGCCGGACCACGCCGAGATCGTGGGACACGAAGACATAGGCGACGCCGAGCTGCTCCTGCAGTTCCACCAGCAGGTTCAGCACCTGCGCCCGCACCGACACGTCGAGCGCGGAGACCGGCTCGTCCAGCACCAGTATCTTCGGGCGCAGCACCAGCGCGCGGGCGACGGAGATGCGCTGGCGCTGCCCGCCGGAGAACATGTGGGGATAGCGGCCGTGATGTTCCGGCCGCAGCCCCACTCGGGTCATCATGTCCAGCGCCCGGGCGCGCCGCTCCGTGGCGGAAAGCCGGGTATTGACCAGCAGCGGCTCCTCGATCGCCTTGCCCACGGTCTGGCGCGGGTTGAGGGAGCCGAACGGGTTCTGGAACACCATCTGAACCTCGCCGCGGTAGCGCCGCAGCGTGTGCGCGTCCGCCTCCGCGACATCGACATCGTCGAGCCGCAGCGAGCCGGCGCCCGGCCGTTCGATCAGGGTGAGCATGCGGGCCAGCGTCGACTTGCCGGAGCCGGATTCGCCGACCACCGCCAGCGTCGAGCGCGGGGCGAGGCGGAAACTGATGCCGGCCACCGCCTTCACCGTGGCGGATTTGGCGAACAGGCCTCGCGAGACCTCGTAGCTCTGTACGAGGCCGACTGCCTCCATCACCGCTTCCAAGGGCGGGGTGTCGTGGGGCCGAGAGGCGTGAGACACGGCTGCGCGGGACACGGGAGCGCTCATGCCGCGAACTCCCGGCGCTGGGGCACACCCGCAATGAGCGGCGTGTGGCAGAGGGCGAGGCCGAGTTCCGCCCGCGCGCGCGGCGGCGGCACGGTGCGGCAGGTCTCGGTGGCGAAGCGGCAGCGCGGCGAGAACAGGCAGCCCGCCGGCCGGTCCGCCAGCCCCGGCACGATGCCGGGAATGGACGGCAGAAGCCGGCCCTGCGCGCGCTCCGGCAGCGCCGCCAGCAGGGCGGCGGTGTAGGGGTGATGCGGATCGCGGAACAGGCCGCGCCTGTCCTGCATCTCCACCTGCTGGCCGGCATAGTGCACGCAGACGCGCTGCGCCGTTTCCGCCACCACGCCCATGTCATGGGTGATGAGCACCAGCCCGACGCCGCTCTCCTTCTGCAGCTTCAGCAGCAGATCGAGAATCTGCGCCTGGATGGTGACGTCGAGCGCGGTGGTCGGCTCGTCGGCGATGATGAGCTTGGGATTGCAGGCCAGCGCCATGGCGATCATCACCCGCTGGCTCATGCCGCCGGAGAGCTGGTGCGGAAACGCCTTCAGCCGCCGCTCCGGCTCGGGAATGCCCACCAGCTCCAGCAGTTCCACCGCCCGCGCCTGGCGCTGGGCGCGGGAGAGATCGAGATGCGCGGCCATCGCCTCGCGGATCTGGAAGCCGACGGTGAAGCACGGGTTGAGGCTCGACATCGGCTCCTGGAAGATCATGGCGAGGTCCCGCCCGATGATCTTGCGCCGCTCGCGGGCGGAGAGGGCGAGGAGGTCGCGCCCGTCGAACATCATCCGGTCGGCGGTGACGGTGGCGATCCAGGGCAAGAGGCCCATCACCGCCAGCATCGCCACCGACTTGCCGGAGCCGGATTCGCCGACGATGGCGACGAGTTCGCCCGGGGCAACATCGAGATCCACCTTGTCCACGGCGCGGAACGGCCCGCGCCCGGTGGCGAAGGTGACGGAGAGGTTGCGGATGGAGAGCAGGGACATCAGCTCCGCCTCAGCTTGGGGTCGAGAGCGTCGCGCAGACCGTCGCCCATCAGGTTGATGGCGACCACGGTGACGAGGATGGCGAGGCCGGGAAGCGTCACGATCCACGGGGCGGAGCGGATGAATTCGCGCGCATCCGCCAGCATGGCGCCCCATTCCGGCGTCGGCGGCTGGGCGCCGAGGCCGAGAAAGCCGAGCGCCGCCGCTTCCAGAATGGCGTCGGAAATGCCGAGCGCGGCCTGCACGATGAGCGGGGCGAGGCAGTTCGGCAGCACGGTGACGAACATCAGCCGCAGCCGGCCGACGCCGGCGACCTGCGCGGCGATCACATATTCCTTCGACAGCTCGGCCAGCGCGGCGGCGCGCACGAGGCGCACATAGCGCGGGAGGTAGACCACCGTGACCGCGACGATGGTGTTGGTGAGGCTGGGGCCGAGCACGGCGACGATGAGGATGGCGAGCACCAGGCTCGGGATCGCCACCACCATGTCCATGACGCGCATGATCACCACCTCGACGAGGCCGCGCAGGAAGGCGCTCGCGAGGCCGAGAACGATGCCGAGCGCCACCGACACCACCATCACCGACAGGCCGATGCCGAGCGAGATGCGCGCGCCATAGATCAGGCGGGAGAGCACGTCGCGCCCCACCGCATCCGTGCCGAACGGGAAGGTCCAGTTGCCGCCGGCCCAGACCGGGGGCAGCAGCACGCTCTGGCGGAACTGCTCGATCGGCGAATGCGGCGCCACGAAGGGCGCGAACAGCGCCAGCAGGGTGATGAACACGACGATGGCGAGGCCGAGCACGGCGCCGCGATTCTCGCTGAAGGCGGACCAGAAGGCCCGGAGCGGCGAGGGCTCGGCGCCCACCGGCTCCACCTCCGCCACGGCGGCGCCACCGAGGCTGAGGCCGGAATCGCTGACCAGCAGGCGCTCGGGCGCGGTCGGCATGGGATCGTCGATGGCGTTTTCCTCAGCCATGCCGGATCCTCGGATTGATCGCGACATAGAGCATGTCGACGATGAGATTGACGAGGATGACGATGGCGGAGATCAGCATGATGCCGCCCTGCAGCGCGGGATAGTCGCGGCGGGAGATCGATTCGATCAGCCATTTGCCCACCCCCGGCCAGGCGAAGATGGTCTCGGTCAGCACCGCGCCGGCCAGCAGCGTGCCGGTCTGCAGGCCGACCACGGTGACGACAGGGATCAGCGCGTTGCGCAGCGCGTGAAGCCCGACCACGCGCAGCGGCGAGAGGCCCTTGGCGCGCGCCGTGCGCACATAGTCCTCGCCCAACACTTCCAGCATGGAGGAGCGCGTCATGCGCGCGATCACCGCCAGCGGAATGGTGCCGAGCACGATGGAGGGAAGGATGAGATGGGCGACCGCCGCGCCGAAGGCGCCGTCCTCGCCCGACAGCACGCTGTCGATCAGCATGAAGCCGGTGACCGGCTCGAAGTAATAGTTGATGAGGTCCATGCGGCCGGAAACCGGGGTCAGGCCCAGATATTCCGACATGAACATGATGAGCAGCAGGCCCCACCAGAAGATCGGCATGGAATAGCCCGCCAGCGCCACGGCCATCACCGAATGGTCGAGCACCGAGCCGCGCTTGACCGCCGCCAGCACGCCCGCCGGCACGCCGAGCACGATGGCGAAGACGAGGGCGCACAGGGCGAGTTCCAGCGTCGCCGGGAAGAGGATGAGGAATTCGTGCAGCACCGGCGTCTTGGTGACGATGGAAACGCCGAAGTCGCCGTGCAGCAGGGCGTAGACGTAGTCGAGGAACTGCTTCCACACCGGCTGGTCGAGGCCGAGTTCGTGGCGCAGCGCCGCCAGACGTTCGGGGTCGATGCCGCGCTCCCCGGTGCGTGCCTCGATCGGGTCGCCGGGCACGAGGCGCACGGCGACGAAGGTGACGAACATCAGCGCCACGAAGGTGGGCAGCGTGAGCGCGATGCGGCGTAGGATGAGTTTCAGCATATGCGGGGCGTACCCATGGGTCGTGCCTCAGCCCTGCAAAGCAGCCGTCCTCCCGGACACCGCCGCAGCGGCGATCCGGGGTCGCGAGACGGACATGCACCTTGGCGGGTGGCGATCCCGGATCGCGGCAGGCCGCGTCCGGGATGACGGTCAATCCGGGGCACGGCGGCCCCGGGCGGGCGCGATCACTTCAGGTCGACGCCGTAGAATTCGTGGCGGCCGAGCGGGCTGACCTTGTAGTCGACCACTTCCTTGCGGGTCGGCTCGTAGACCACCGAATGGGCGATGGTGAACCAGGGCGCCTCTTCCTTCACGATGACCTGCGCCTGCTCGTAGAGCTTGGTGCGTTCGGCGACGTCCGAAATGGTCTTCGCCTTGTTGATGAGGTCGTCGAACTCCTTGTTGCACCACTTGGAGAGGTTCTGCCCGCCCGGGCGGGCCGCGGCGCAGCCGAGCAGGAAGAAGAAGTTGTCCGGGTCGCCATTGTCGCCGGTCCAGCCGAGCTGGCCGGTCATGTGCTCGCCCTGCTGCAGCCGCTTGCGGTACTCGCCCCATTCATAGGAGACGAGCTTGGCGTTGACGCCGATCTTGGCGAGGTCCGCCTGCATGATCTCGGCGATACGCTTGGCATTGGGGTTGTAGGGGCGCTGCACCGGCATCCACCACAGGTCGATGTCGAGCGGCGTCGTCACGCCCGCATCGGCCAGCATCTGCTTGGCCTTCTCGGGATCGTAGGGGTAGTCCTTCACGTCCTTGTTGTAGGACCAGATGGTCGGCGGGATCGGGTTGATCGCGCCCTGGCCGGCGCCCTGGTAGACGTCCTTGATGATGGCGGCCTTGTCGATCGCCATGTTGAACGCCTGCCGGACCTCCTTCTTGTCGAAGGGCGGCTTCTGGGTGTTGAACGAGAGATAGCCGATGTTCAGGCCCGGCTGGGAGATCAGGTTGACCACCGGGTCGGTCTTCAGGCCGGCGATGTCGGCCGGGTTCGGCGCGATCATCACATGGCACTCGCCCTTCTTCAGCTTGGCGTAGCGCGCGGTCGGGTCGGGGGTGATGGCGTAGACGAGGTTGTCCAGCGCCGGCTTGCCGGCGAAATAGGCCGGGTTGGCCTTGTAGCGGATCACCGCGTCCTTCTGGTAGTTGACGAAGGAGAACGGGCCGGTGCCGACCGGAATCTGGTCGTACTGCTCGGGCGTGCCCTTCTTGAGCAGGAAGTCGGCATATTCCTTCGAGGTGATGGTGCCGAAATCCATGGCGAGGTTCGCCAGCATCGGCGAGTTCGGCTCGGTCAGCACGAACTTGACGGTGTAGTCGTCCACCTTGTCGATCGACTTGAGCAGGTCGGGCATGCTCATGTCGTTGAAGTAGTCATACGCGCCGCCGGTGACCTTGTGGTACGGGTTCTCCGGCTTCCACTGGCGCTCGAACGAGAACAGCACGTCGTCCGCGTTGAAGTCGCGGGTCGGGGTGAAGCCGTTCACGCCGGAATGAAACTTCACGCCCTTGCGCAGCTTGAAGGTGATTTCCTTGCCGTCCTCGCTCACCGTCCAGCTCTCCGCGAGGGAAGGGACGACCTTGGTCGTGCCGCGCTCGAACTCGACAAGCTGGTTGTATACCGGACGGGCGGCGTCGAAGCTGGTGCCGGTGGTATTGAGGGCGGGGGTGAAGTTTTCCGGGCTCCCTTCGGAGCAGTAGACGAGCGTCTTGGCCGCGAAGGCCGGCGCGCACAGCGCGACGAGCATTGCAGCCGCAAGGGCTGCCTTGGCATTGATAGCCGGCATCTCTGATTCCCCTCTCATAGACCGCGCGACGGCGTGCCCATTGTTTGGGCCGGCCCATTGCGTCATCTCAGCGGTCCGATTTCACAACTGAAACACGTGTCTCAACGTTGCGCAATCGTACCCCACCCCCCGACCTAAGTCGCATTTCGTTACGTCATGTGCCGTGCCGGGAGCCTTCGTCGAAGGGCGGATGCGCGCCTTCGCGCGACGTTGTAAGAGAGGCGGGCCGGCCTCGGGTGCCGGCACGTCCGGGAGAATTCTCATGAGTGCCGCGCCGTCCGCCGCCGCCAAGATTTCCTTCGACTGGGCCGATCCCATCGATTTCGATGCGCAGCTCACCGAGGAGGAGCGCCTGGTGCGCGCCACGGCGCGCGACTACGCGCAGGAGAAGCTCCTGCCGCGGGTCACCGCCGCCTATATGGAAGAGCGCTTCGACCGCGAGATCATGAACGAGATGGGCGAACTCGGCCTGCTCGGTCCCACCATCCCCGAGGAATATGGCGGGGCGGGCCTCGGCTACGTCGCCTACGGGCTGGTGGCGCGTGAGGTGGAAAGGGTCGATTCGGGCTATCGCTCGGCGATGAGCGTGCAGTCCTCGCTGGTGATGCACCCGATCAACGCCTATGGCAGCGAGGCGCAGAAGCGGAAATTCCTGCCGAAACTCGCCACCGGCGAACTCGTCGGCTGCTTCGGCCTCACGGAGCCGGACGCCGGCTCCGACCCCGCCGGCATGCGCACCCGCGCGGAGAAGATCGACGGCGGCTACCGGCTCTCCGGCGCCAAGATGTGGATCACCAATTCGCCGATCGCCGATCTCGCGGTGGTGTGGGCGAAGTCCGCCGCGCATGGCGACGAGATTCGTGGCTTCCTGGTGGAGCGCGGCATGAAGGGCTTCTCCACCCCGAAGATCGAGCACAAGCTCTCGCTGCGCGCCTCGATCACCGGCGAGATCGTGCTGGACGGGGTCGAGCTGCCGGAAGAGAACCTGCTGCCGAACGCCTCGGGGCTCAAGGGTCCCTTCGGCTGCCTCAACCGCGCCCGCTTCGGCATCGGCTGGGGCACGATGGGGGCGGCGGAGGCTTGCTATGCCGCCGCGCGCCAGTACACGCTCGACCGAAAGCAGTTCGGCAAGCCGCTGGCGGCGACGCAGCTGATCCAGAAAAAGCTCGCCGACATGGCGACCGAGATCACGCTCGGCCTGCAGCTCGCGCTGCGCGCCGGCCGGCTGTTCGACGAAGGCCAGCTGCCGGTGGAGACCATTTCCATGCTCAAGCGCAACAATTGCGGCAAGGCGCTCGACATCGCCCGGCTCGCCCGCGACATGCATGGCGGCAACGGCATTTCCGGCGAGTTCCCGGTCATGCGCCACATGGTGAACCTGGAAACGGTGAACACCTATGAGGGCACGCACGACATCCACGCGCTGATCCTCGGCCGCGCCATCACGGGGCACCAGGCGTTCTTCTGAGCGGGTTGCCGAAGGGCTTTCGCCGGGACACGGGAGAGGCCCTGCGGCCTTTTCCCGTCTGCCGGCCGTCGCCAGCCTCAGATGTTGTACATCAGGTCGGCGTCGGGGGTGCGGGCGAAGATGATCATGTCGTGCAGCGACATGCCGTCGAGAATGTCCGACATGGCGTCGCGCACCTTGCTCATGGTGATGCGCACCGAGCAGGTGGCGAGGTCCTCGCAGTCCTGGCAGGGCACATAGGCGCTCTTGCTGGCGCAGTTGATCGGCGCCAGCGGGCCGTCCAGCACCCGGATGATGTGGCCGATGCGGATTTCGCGCGGCGTCTTGGCCAGCGCATAGCCGCCGCCCGGCCCCTTCTTGGAGCGCAGCATGCCGGCATTGCGCAATTCCAGCAGGATCGCGTCGAGGAATTTCTTCGGGATGTTGTTGTCGGTGGCGATCTCCTGCCCCATGGCGCTCGCGCCCGGTTCGAGCCGGGCGAGATAGAGCATCGCTTTCAGGCCGTATTTGCCCTTGTTGGTCAGCATGTCCGTTTCGTCATGTCACCATAGGCGCCGCGTCGGAGGGAAGGTACGGCAGGAGAACCGATTCCCGCCGCCGCTGGCCACATAAATGCGCGATCGCCTCCGATTCTACCAGCCGCCGGGGCGTGGTCAGCGCGAGGCGGGTGCGATGGACGGCCCCGAGAGCGCGACCTGTCCGGCCTCGCGTGTCTCCGGCACCGGGTGCAGGAACAGCACGGCGGCGATCACGGCCCCGTAGGCCAGGGCGAAAAGCAGCTTGTCGCGGGTGCGGCGCAGGCCAGTCTGGCTCATGTCACTCTCCATTGGAGAGTAATCTATGGACAATGTAGGAATATGTAAAGGGTCAGGCGTCGTCGAAGCCGCGTGCGGCGGTCATCAGATTGCCGTTGCCCTCGAACGCCGCGGTGAAGGCGGCGACGCGGCGGTCGATGCGGATGTCGGAGGCGCGCAGCGGGCGGGCCAGCGACAGCCCTTCCAGCGAACGGGCGCGCGAGAGCGCGACATAGGCCTGCCCCGCCGCGAAGGCGCCGGCGTCGAAGTCGATCCGCACATCCTCCAGCGTCAGCCCCTGCGCCTTGTGCACCGTCACCGCCCAGGCCGGGACGAGGGGAAGCTGGGTGTAGCTGCCGACCACCTTGGCGGCGACCTTGCCGGTTGCCTCGTCCCAGTCGTAGCGGATGCGCTCCCAGCTGGTGCGCTCGATCTCGACGATGCCGCCGCCGTCGAGCCGGACATAGGCGCGGTCCGGCGCGAGGCCGGTAATGGTGCCGACCGAGCCGTTGACCCAGTGCCGCTCGGGGTGGTTGCGCACGGTCATCACCCGCGCCCCGACCTTCAGCGCCAGCGTCTCCGGCACCGGCAGCCGGTCGTTGGCGAGGTCGAACTCGCCTTCGCTCTTGCCCTCGAACAGCCGCCCGTCATCGTAGAGGGCGTCCATGCCGCGCCGGTTATAGGCGTCGACGCGGGCATTGGTCGGCGCCAGCACCACCGGGATGCGGCCGGGCCGGTGGTCGCGGTGCGAGGCGGCGTTGATGGCGGCGATGGCATCACCGACAAAGCGGCCGGTGCGCAGTTCCGCCAGATGCTGGACGAAGGTGTCGTCGGTCTGGCGGTAGACCTGCAGGAAGGGCAGCCGCGCCGGCTCCACCTCGCGCAGCACGCGGGCATCGAAGGCAAAGGGCCCCTCATAGCCGAGATGGCCGAGGATCTCCCGCTCGGCCTGCGGCACGACCGGCGGCAATTGCAGGAAATCGCCGACCAGCACCACCTGCACCCCGCCGAACGGCTCGGGATTGCCGCGCGCGATGCGCAGGCTGCGGTCCACCGCGTCGAGCACATCGGCGCGGACCATGGAAATCTCGTCGATGACGAGGCGCTCCAGCTTCTTCATCAAGGTGCGCTTGGGGCTGCGCGGGCGCACCTGGTCGGGGTCCATCAGCCGCGGCGGCAGGCCGAAGAAGGAGTGGATGGTCTGCCCGCCCAGCTGCAGCGCCGCGACGCCGGTGGGGGCGAGGAACGCCTGCTTGCCGCCGCCATGCTTGCGCAGCGCATGGAGAAACGTCGTCTTTCCCGTGCCCGCCCCGCCCAGCACCATGATGACCGGCGCGCCGGAGCCGACCAGCGCCAGCGGTCCGGCAAAGGCGTCGGCGGGCAGGGAAGGGCGAATCGGGAGAGCGGCTTTCTCGTTCATCGGCGCAATGGAGCACAGGAGGGCCGGCGGGGCGAATGCGCGGGAGCCGTAGTCTCGGGGCGTCAGTGCAGCTTGATCAGCACCAGCCCGACGACGATGAGCGCGGCGGCGACGAGGCGCTCGCGGCGGAGCGGCTCGTGCAGCACGACCACCGCGATCACCGCGCCGAACAGCACACTCGATTCCCGCACCGCCGCGACGAGGCCGATCGGCGCCTGGGTCATCGCCCAGATGGCGATCCAGTAGGAGGCGAGCGACATCGCCCCGCCGGCGAGGCCGGGGCCGATGAAGGACAGCGTCGGTGCCAGCGCGCGCGGCCCCTTCCAGGCGAGCCCGAACAGGGTGATGACCAGGCTGTCGGCGACGAACAGCCAGGAGGTGTAGACATGCGCCGAGGAGGCGCTGCGGGCGCCGAGCCCGTCCACCAGCGTGTAGGCGGTGATCGACACGCCGCAGATCAGCGCGAGGCGCAGCGCGGTGCGGTCGATGGCGGCGATGCCGGCGCGCGGCCAGGCGATGGACAGGATGCCGAGCGCCAGCAGCCCGACGCCGAGAAAGCCCTGCGCATCCACCGCCTCGCCCACCAGCGTGACGGAGAGGATTGTGGTGAGCAGCGGCGCGCTGCCCCGCGCCAGCGGGTACACCAGCCCCATATCGGCGCGGCGATAGGCGCCGGCCAGCGTGAGGTAGTAGACGAGGTGGATGGCGACCGACGCCGCGATCCACGGCCACACATGCGCCGCCGGCGGCCCGAGATGCAGCGCCACCGGCAAGGCGAGCACGCCGCAGGCGGCATTGACCAGCACCACGGCGAGAAACGGATCGAGCCGGATCTTCAGCACCGCGTTCCAGCCGGCATGCATCGCCGCGGCGGCGATGACGGCGAGGAAGACGGTGAGGTCCATGGAGGGCGCCGGCCGGAGGAGGGAAGCCGGGCTTTAGCCGATTCCCGGAGTGCTGCCGAGCGCTCAATGCAGCTTGATCAGCGTCACGCCGGCGATTACCAGAACCGCCGCGAGGAGGCGTTCGGGGCGCGGCTTCTCGTGCAGGAGCAGCACGGCGAAGACGGCGCCGAACAGCACGCTGGCCTCGCGCACCGCCGCCACCAGGCTGATCGGCGCGCGCGTCATCGCCCAGACGCAGAGCCAGTAGCTGACGAACAGCAAGGCGCCGCCGATCAGCGCCAGCCCCCAGTGCCGACGCACGGGATCAAGGAACGCCGCGCCCTTCCACAGCAGCAGGCCCAGAGCCACCACCACCGCATCGCCGACGAACAGCCACGCCGTATAGACGGAGGGCGAGCCGAGGCGCCCGGCGGTGCCGTCGATGAGCGAATAGGCGGTCACCGCCAGCCCGGAGCCGAGCGCGAGCGCCAGCGCCGCCGCCTGCGCGGCCTCCCCCCGGCTGCGCCAGCCGGTGACGAGCACGCTGAGGGAGAGCAGGGCGATGCCGGATATGCCGATCGGGCGCACCGGCTCGTGCAGCAGCAGAATGGCGACGGCGGCGGTCATCAGCAGCGCCCCGCCGCGCGCGACGGGGTAGACGAGGCCGAGATCGGCCCGCGCATAGGCGCCGACGAGGCAGGCATAGAAGGCGAGGTGGGCGGTCATCGAGCCCGCCATCCACGGCCACAGCGCCGGTTCGGGCGGGCCGAGCGCCAGTGCCACCGGCAGCGCCACCGCGCCCCCGCCGAGCACGACCAGCGTGAGTGCCGAGAGCGGATCGTGCCGCAGCTTCAGCAGCACGTTCCAGCCGGCCTGCAGCAGGGCCGACAGCAGCACGACGAGAAGAACGGTTGGTTCCATGACAGGGCCGCGATGAGGGCACTACGTCGTTACCCCACATCGCGGCCGCTGGCGAGGCCGGCGTCAGACCCCGAGCTGGGTGACGAACTTGGTGTTCACATAGGCTTCCATCGCCTCGGTGCCGCCCTCCGAGCCGTAGCCGGAATCCTTGATGCCGCCGAACGGCACTTCGGGAAGGGCGAGGCCGTGATGGTTGATCGAGACCATGCCGCTTTCCACCCGGCGGGCGAACTCGTCGGCGCGGGCGGAGGAGGTGGTGTAGGCATAGGCCGCCAAGCCATAGGGCAGCCGGTTGGCCTCGGCGATGACCGCCTCGGTGGAGGTGAAGGGCAGGATCGGCACCACGGGACCGAAGGGCTCCTCATTGAGGATGCGCGCATCCGGGGCGAGGCCGGTGAGCACCGTCGGCTCGAAGAAATAGCCCTTGTTGCCGATGCGCGCGCCGCCCGTGTGCAGGGTGGCGCCCTTGGCGAGGGCGTCGGCGGTCAGCGCCTCCATCGCCTCGACACGGCGCGGATTGGCGAGCGGGCCCATGCGCACGCCGTCCTCCAGCCCGTTGCCGACCTTCACCCCCTTCACCGCCTCGGTGAAGCCGTCGACGAAGCGGGAATAGAGGTCCTCATGCACGAGGAAGCGGGTCGGCGAAACGCAGACCTGCCCGGCATTGCGGAACTTGGCGCCGGAGAGCAGCTTGATCGCCACCTCGACATCCGCGTCCTCGAACACCACGGCCGGGGCATGGCCGCCAAGCTCCATGGTGACGCGCTTCATATGCGCGCCGGCCAGCGCGGCCAGCTGCTTGCCGACCACCGTGGAGCCGGTGAAGGAGATTTTCTTCACCACGGGGTGCGGGATCAGGTACTGCGAAATCTCCGCCGGCACGCCGAAGACGAGATTGACCACGCCCGCCGGAATGCCGGCATCGGCATAGGCGCGCACCAGCTCGGCGCAGCTCGCCGGGGTCTCTTCCGGGCCCTTGAGGATGACCGCGCAGCCGGCCGCCAGCGCGGCCGAAACCTTGCGCACCGCCTGGTTGATCGGGAAGTTCCACGGGGTGAAGGCGGCAACGACGCCCACCGGCTCGCGATGCACCACCTGCTGCACGCCGGCGGCGCGGGCGGGGATGAGCCGGCCATATTGCCGGCGGCCTTCTTCGGCGAACCAGTCGATGATGTCGGCGGAGGCGAGGGTTTCCATCCGCGCCTCGGGCAGCGGCTTGCCCTGCTCCAGCGTCATCAGGGTGGAGATGGCCTCATGGCGCTCGCGCAGCAGCTCCGCCGCCTTGCGCATGATCTTGTAGCGCTCGTGCGGGGGCGTGTGGCGCCATACGGCGAAGCCCTTCTCGGCGGCGGCGAGGGCGGCGTCGAGATCGGCGCGGCTGGCATGGGCCACGGTGCCGAGCACCTCTTCGGTCGCCGGATTGATCACATCCTGGCTGGCCGGCGCGCCGCCATGTGCGCTGCCCCCGCGCCATGCGCCGTCGATATAGAGCTGGACCTCGGGGTAGGACACGGAATGGGGCATGGCCGAACCTTTCGCGACAGGATGCTGGCCGCATACCTAATGGTCGCGAGAGCGGACGGAAAGGGGCAGAGCGGGCTGCCGAAACGTCATTGCATCCGGTTTTCGCCCGGGTGCGTGCGGCCGGAGAAAACCCCGGCCGCAGCGTTGCCTCAGCGGGCGTCGCGCAGGATGTCGCGCTTGCCGGCATGGTTGGCGGGACCGACAATGCCCTCGTTCTCCATCCGCTCCATCAGCGAGGCGGCGCGGTTGTAGCCGATCTGCAGCCGGCGCTGGATGTAGGAGGTGGACGCCTTCTTGTCGCGCAGCACCGTGGCGACCGCCTGATCGTAGAGATCGCCGGTGTCCTCGCCCATGGCGGACTTGTCGAACACGGCGGCGTCCTCGACCACCGGTTCCTCGTCCTCGTCGGCAGTGACCTCTTCCAGATATTCCGGCCGCGCCTGGCTCTTCAGGTGCTCGACCACGCGCTCCACCTCCTGGTCGGAGACGAAGGGGCCGTGGACGCGGGAAATGCGCCCGCCGCCGGCCATGTAGAGCATGTCGCCCTGGCCGAGCAGCTGCTCGGCGCCCATTTCGCCGAGGATGGTGCGGCTGTCGATCTTGCTCGTCACCTGGAAGGAGATGCGCGTCGGGAAGTTCGCCTTGATGGTGCCGGTGATGACGTCGACGCTCGGGCGCTGGGTGGCCATGATGAGGTGGATGCCGGCGGCACGGGCCATCTGCGCGAGGCGCTGGATGGCGCCCTCGATCTCCTTGCCGGCCACCATCATCAGGTCGGCCATCTCGTCGACCACGATGACGATGAAGGGGAGGGGAGCGAGATCCATGATCTCCTCTTCCTCGATCAGCTCGCCGGTTTCCTTGTCGAAGCCCTTCTGGACCGTGCGGGTGATGATCTCGCCCTTGGCGGTCGCCTCCGCCACGCGGGCGTTGAAACCGTCAATGTTGCGCACGCCGAGGCGGCTCATCTTCTTGTAGCGGTCTTCCATCTCCCGCACCGCCCATTTCAGGGCGACGATAGCCTTCTTCGGGTCGGTAACGACCGGGGTCAGCAGATGCGGTATGCCCTCATAGACCGAGAGTTCCAGCATCTTCGGGTCGATCATGATCAGCCGGCACTGGTCCGGGCGGTGCCGGTAGAGCAGTGAGAGGATCATGGTGTTGATGGCGACCGACTTGCCCGAGCCCGTCGTGCCGGCGACCAGCAGATGCGGCATGCGCGCGAGGTCGACGATGACCGGTTCGCCGCCAATGGTCTTGCCGAGCCCGATGCCGAGCTTGGCGCGGGCGGCCTCGAATTCGTGGCTCGACAGCATCTCGCGCAGCCACACCGTCTCGCGACGCTGGTTGGGCAATTCGATGCCGATGACGTTGCGCCCTTCCACCACGGCGACGCGGGCGGAGATCGCGCTCATCGAGCGCGAGATGTCCGCGGATAGGCCGATGACCCGGGACGACTTGATGCCGGGCGCGGGCTCCAGCTCGTAGAGCGTCACCACCGGGCCGGGGTTCGCGTCGATGATCTCGCCGCGTACGCCGAAATCGTGCAGCACCTGCTGGAGCTTCACCGAATTGCGGTCGAGGAATTCCTCCGACAGCTCGTAATCCGGCTCGCTGTGCGGCGGCTCGGTGAGCAGCTCCAGCGGCGGCAGCTCGTAGC
>JAEYTJ010000125.1 GCA_023434095.1 Pseudomonadota bacterium
GGGCACCCCGGGATGACGACGCTCCGTGAGAGTCGCGTCATCTTGAGGCGCACGCCCTCGGCCCTTTCCTCCAGCCGGCCTGAGGACAGGCATCGCGATCCTCGAAGCGTGCGGAGGGTCAGCGGGTCGAACGGCAGGCGGCCGTTTCATTGCTCTCAGGATGCCGATGCCACATCGTGCACCGTCATCCTGAGGCGCCGGCCGAAGGCCGGCCTCGAAGGATGGTGGGTCCCGAGCAACCATCCCGCCCGCCCTGTCGGAGCCAGTGCTCAGCTGCCGCCCTCGATCTGCTTCTTCAGGCTTTCCAGCCCGGCCTTGTAGAGGCCGGTCACCGCGTTGATCGCGGCTTCGTCGTTCAGCTCCGGCGGCGGGTCGTTATTGGGGTAGCCGCGATAGAAGGCGCCGCGCCACTCGACTTCGGACTTCTTGCCGTCATCGGCGGGGGTGACGACGAGCCAGGAGGAATAATTGGTGACCGGCAGCACCGCCACGTCGACCTTGTCGATGCGGTACATGAGGGTCATCTTCTCCGGCTCGAGCTTGGCGACCTCTTCCTCGACGGTGGCGCCGTTCTTCAGGGTGAGGGTGCGCTTGGCGCCGGGGGCGTTGCCGCCCGTGCCCTCGGTCTTGGCGACCACCGGAATCCAGCCGCCATCCTGGAAGTTGGAGACCACGGCCCACACCTTCTCCGGCGGGGCGTTGATCTCGATCTTCTCGGAGATCTTCTGGCGGGTCGGGCCGTGCGCGGCGGCGGGCGGCAGGGTCGCGAGCAGAGAGGTGGCGGCCAGCGCCGCGGCAAAAAGGTGAAGCTTCATCGTTTCCATCCCGGAGCCAGAGCACGTTCCGCTCGGATTGCCGCGCAATCCGCTCGGTAAAACGTTCTCTATCAATAGTTTAGAGACTGATTCCCCGATCGGGTTGATTCAACCTGATCGGACCAGACCCTACGTGCATTCCGGACTTTTGCGTCCGTTGGCCACCAGTCTAGGGAGGGATTCGCCGTTCGTGAACTCTCTTGCGCGTGGAAAATTTCCCGGGTCGAATTCTTCGGATTTCTTAAGAGAATTCTTTGAGAATCTTAAGAAACGCCGCCCCGAACGCCTCCAGCTTGGCGGCGCCGACGCCCTTGACCCCGGCGAGCTCGCTGCGCGTGCGCGGGTGTTCCACCGCCATCTCCTCCAGCGTCTTGTCGGCGAAGACGACATAGGCCGGCACGTTGCGCTCGGCCGCGAGATCGCGGCGCAGCGCCTTGAGTTTGCCGAGCAGCGCCGCCTCGGCCGGGGCCAGCTCCGCCCCGCTGTCGGACCGGGCGAAGCGCGCGCGCGAGCGCTTGGCCGGGGCGCGCAGGGTGAAGGCGCGCGTGCCCTTCAGCACGGCGAGGCCGGTCTCGGTGAGGGTAAGCGCGCCGAAGCGGGTAGGGTCAGCGTGTAGCGCCCCGGTGGCCACCAGCTGGCGCAGCAGCGCCCGCCATTCCGTCGCCGGCTTGTCGCCGCCGGCGCCGAAATCGGCGAGCTTGTCATGGCCGCGCCCACAGATCGCGTCGGTGCGCTGGCCGGTGACGACGCTGGCGAGATAGGCGGCGCCGAAGCGCTCGCCGGTGGCGCGCACGAGGCGCAGCACCAGCTGAGCCTCGGTGCTGGCGTCGATCACCTTGGGCGGGTCGCGGCAGACATCGCAGGCGTCGCACGCCTTGGCGCGCTCGCCGAAATAGCCGAGCAGCACGGCGCGCCGGCAGGTTACCGCCTCGCAGAAGCCGACCATGGCATCGAGCCGGCGGGCTTCCACCATCTTGCGCTCGGGCGGGGAGGGTTCCTCGTCGAGGAAGCGGCGGCGGGTGGCGATGTCACCGGCGGAATAGAGCAGCAGCGCTTCGGAGGGCTGGCCGTCGCGGCCGGCGCGGCCGATCTCCTGATAATAGGATTCCAGCGTGCCCGGCGCGTCGGCATGCAGCACATAGCGCACATCCGACTTGTCGATGCCCATGCCGAAGGCGACGGTGGCGACCATCACCACCCCGTCCTCGGCGAGGAAGATTTCCTGATTGGCGGCGCGCGCGTCCGCGCTCATGCCGGCATGGTAGGGCAAAGCGCGTATGCCGGTGGCGGCGAGCCGCTCGGCGGTCTCGTCCACCTTCTTGCGCGAAATGCGGTAGATGATGCCGGACAGCCCCGGCCGGGCGCGCACATAGCTCTCGATCTGCCGCGCCGGGTCCTTCTTGTCCTCGACGCCGATGAAGATGTTCGGCCGGTCGAAGCCGGAGACGAAGACGCGCGCCTGCCCGCCGAACAGCCGCTCGACAATGTCGTCGCGCGTCGCCTTGTCGGCGGTGGCGGTCATCGCCACCAGCGGCAGGCCGGGGAAGATCTCGCGCAGCCGGCCGAGGCCGAGATATTCGTTGCGGAAGGAATGGCCCCATTGCGAGATGCAGTGCGCCTCGTCGACGGCCACGAGGCCGAGCGGCAGGCGCGAGAGAGCGGAGAGCATGCGCTCGGTCATCAGCCGCTCGGGCGCGAGGTAGAGAAGCGAGACCTCGCCGCGCGCAACGCGCCGCCAGATCTCGACATTCTCCTCGCGCGGCTTGCCGGAATGGATCGCCTCGGCTGCGACGCCCTGCAGGCGCAGCGCGTTCACCTGATCGTCCATCAGCGCGATGAGCGGCGAGATGACGATGGAGATGCCGCCGAGCACAAGGGCGGGAAGCTGGTAGCAGAGCGACTTGCCCGCCCCGGTCGGCATCACCGCGAGAGTGGGCACGCCGGCGAGGACGGAATCCACGACATCCTGCTGGCCGGGCCGGAAACGGTCGAAGCCGAACACCTTCGCCAGCCGTTCGCGCTTGGCGGCCTCGATCTGCGGGGAGAGCAGGCCGGACGTGGGCGAAACGGGAATGTTCATCAGGCGGGGTTCAGCTCCGTACGCGCGGCATCAAAGCGCGCGGAC
>JAEYTJ010000172.1 GCA_023434095.1 Pseudomonadota bacterium
GCCGTCCAGGGGAGCCTCGTCAGGAGGCTGAGAGGCCATCATCGCGTTTGCGCGGCATGGCGACCCTTTGAACCTGATCCAGTTGACACTGGCGGAGGGAGGGAGTGCATGGTTTCTCCTCACACAAAATCGACTGAAGCGCCAGAGACTTACCCCACGGCTAATGCCATGCGGGTGAAGATCGTCGGCGCCGGTGTCGCCGGGCTTACCTGTGCCCATGCCTTCGCGCTGCGCGGGGCGAAGGTGACTGTGGTCGACCGGCGCCCGGGGTCCGGGCAGGGCTGTTCATGGTATGCCGGAGGGATGCTGGCGCCGTGGTGCGAGCGGGAGAGCGCGGAGCCGCTGATCGTCGATCTCGGCCTGGAATCGCAGGCCTATTGGCAGGTTGCGGTGCCTGACGTGCCCAATGAGGGCTCGCTGGTGCTCGCCCAGCCGCGCGATCTCGCCGATCTCCGGCGGTTTTCGCGGAGAACTGAGCATTTCGAATGGGTTGATGGCGCCCGCATCGGCGAGCTCGAACCCGATCTTCGGGGGCGCTTCGACCAGGGGCTGTTCTTCCCCAGCAAGGCGCATCTTGAGCCGCGCAAAGCACTTGCGGCGCTCACCCGGCGGCTGGTTGAGGAGCATCAAGTTACCTTCAGCTTCGAGGCCGATGGGTTCGATGGGGTGGAGGATGAGACCAGTCAGGCCGATGAGGCCGATCTCGTGGTCGACTGCCGGGGGCTGGCGGCGCGCGATACGCTCTCGGACCTGCGCGGTGTGAAGGGGGAGATGCTGGTGCTCTATTCCACCGAGGTGGCGCTCAGCCGCCCGGTGCGCATGCTGCACCCGCGCATCCCGGTCTATATCGTGCCGCGCGGCGACGGGCATTTCATGATCGGGGCGACCTCAATCGAGAATGACGAGCGCGGCCGCGTCACTGGCCGCTCCATGCTGGAACTGCTCGGCGCGGTCTATGCGCTGCACCCGGCCTTCGGCGAGGCGGAGATCGTCGAGATCGGCGCGGATGTGCGCCCGGCTTTCCCGGACAACCTGCCGCGCCTGCGCAAGCGCGGCAACACGATCCATGTGAACGGCCTCTACCGCCATGGTTTCCTTGCGGCGCCGGCGCTGGCACGCCGGGCGGCGGAACTGGCATTCGACGGGGCCTATTTCCCGGAGGTGATGGATGAAGATCATCGTCAATGGTGAGCCGGCCAGCACCGACGCCGCCACGCTGGCGGAACTTCTGGCCGAACTCGAACTCGCCGACGCTATTGTAGCGACGGCGGTGAATGGCGACATGGTGAGGGCCGCCCGGCGCATGGCGACACCGATCGCCGATGGCGACCGGGTGGAGATCCTCGCCCCCATGCAGGGTGGATGAACCATGGATGCGATGACGCACACGATGATGGCCGCCGGCACCGATCCGGTGCGCTTCTACGACACCGAGGTGTCCTCGCGCCTGCTGCTCGGCACGGCGCAATACCCTTCGCCGGCGATCCTCGCTGAAGCGATCCGCGCCTCGGGCGCGGAGATCGTCACCGTGTCGCTGCGGCGCGAATCCGGCGCGGCGAAGGCCGGCCAGAGCTTCTGGCAGCTGATCCGCGACCTCGGCGTGAAGGTGCTGCCCAACACCGCCGGCTGCAAGACGGTGAAGGAAGCCGTGACCACCGCCGAGATGGCGCGCGAACTCTTCGGCACGCCCTGGGTGAAGCTGGAGGTGATCGGCGAGGACGACACGCTGCAGCCCGACGTGTTCGGGCTGGTGGAGGCGGCGCGCATTCTTTCTCGCGACGGCTTCCAAGTGTTCCCCTACACGACGGAAGACCTCGTGGTGGCGGAGAAGCTGCTTTCCGCCGGCTGCGAGGTGCTGATGCCATGGGGCGCGCCGATCGGCTCCGGGCGCGGGCTGAACAACCCCTACGGCCTGCGTTCCATGCGGGCACATTTCCCCGGCGTGCCGCTGGTGGTGGATGCCGGCGTCGGCGTTCCTTCGCATGCGGCGGCGGCGATGGAGCTCGGCTACGACGCGGTGCTGCTGAACACGGCGGTGGCGAAGGCCGGCGATCCCGTGCGCATGGCGCGCGCCTTCGCCGCCGCGATCGCCGCCGGGCGCGAGGCGGTGCTTGCCGACCCGATGGAAGTGCGCGACATGGCGGCGCCCTCCACCCCTGTCATGGGCCGGGCCTTCGTGGGCTCCTGAAACCTAGCGTGAGTGCGTGATGAAGCTCGATCCGTTCTATCTCATCGTCGACCGGGCCTCCTGGCTGCCCCGCCTGCTGCCGCAGGGGGTGAAGCTGGTGCAACTGCGCGCCAAGGACCTGGACGAGGCCGAGCTGCGCCGCGAGATCGCGACCGCGCGCGAGGTCTGCGCCCGCTACGGCGCGCAGCTCATCGTCAACGACTATTGGAAGCTCGCCATCGACCTCGGCTGCGACTTCGTGCATCTCGGCCAGGAGGACCTCGCCGAGGCCGACGTGCCGGCCATGCGCCGGGCCGGGCTCAAGCTCGGCATCAGCACCCATGACGAGGCGGAGCTGGAAGCCGCGCTGCTGGCGGGGCCGGACTATATCGCGCTGGGGCCGGTCTATCCCACCATCCTCAAGAAGATGCGCTGGGCGCCGCAGGGGCTCGAGCGCATCACCCAGTGGAAGAAGCGCATCGGCAACCTGCCTTTGGTCGCCATAGGCGGGCTGACCGTCGAGCGCGCGCCGGGTGTGCGTCAGGCGGGGGCGGACAGCCTTGCCGTCGTCACCGACATCCTGCTGAACGACAATCCGGAGGCGCGCGCGCTCCAATGGGTGCAGGCGACGCGGTAGGAAGCGGGCTCACCCCACCCTGGCAACCCTCATCCCCGGGCTTGACCGGGGGACCCAGACTTTCCGAGCGTGCCGGGGCCCCTGGGTGCCCGGGTCAAGCCCGGGCACGAGGGATGGGGGGAGGGCGCGACCTAGTCGCCGGCGGGGCGGCGCTGGCGCAGCAGGGCGGCGAGCTTGGCCATTTCCGGCGGCGGCTCGCGCTCGATGCGGGTGTATTCCCGCCCGTCCGGCGTACGCCGGAACAGGCCGGATTCCACCATTTCCCGGCGCAGCAGCGCGTGATCGCCGAACAGATGCTCGGCGTTCAGCAACTCGTTCATCCGCCGCTCGGGGAAGCTCTCCCCGCTCGGCAGGCGCGACCAGAGCAGCCACAGGCAGAGGATCTGCTGGTTGCGCTTCTTCGGCCAGCGCACTAGCCGGCCCTGCGGGTCGAACAGCCGCAACGCCTTTTCGCAGCGTGTGTGGTCCGCCGGTGCCGGCGGTTCGGGCGGGGCGGCCGACAGCCGGCCGCGCGCCTGCGCATCCGCGCGCAGGTGCTGGAAGTTGCGATAGCCGGCGCCGCGCGCCAGCAGGTTCAGCAGCTCGACATGACCGGGCGGGCGGTCGAGCGCGGCAAGTCCCTGATGCAGGGTGCGGGCGAGCGCGGAGATATCCGGCGCCTCGAAGGCCAGATGGAGTCTGGGCATGACCTATCCTCGTTGGTGCCCTTTCGCGAGGAAATGTCGGGGTTGCCGTCTTGCGACCGGGCACAAGGACAAGTGCAGGGTGCGAACGTAAAGCAGGTTTAGCTCCCCTTGCGGGGCGGCAACGCCTCGGTGAACTGCAGACCGTGGCGCAGAGATAGGCGAGGCCGGGCGCGATGTCCAGATGGTTGCGTGTCGTCTCGGGCGTGCCGCCGACGGCCCCTCATCCCCGGGCTTGACCCGGGGACCCCGAC
>JAEYTJ010000210.1 GCA_023434095.1 Pseudomonadota bacterium
ATTCTGGCGGGGAAGGTGTCCGTGATGACGCCCATGGGGGTCGCGCTGATCGGGCTTTCAGGGGGGCAGTCGATGAAGTGGACGGCTCGTGATGGCGCTGTCCATACGCTCACGGTCGTCAGCGTGGAGGCGGACGAAGAGGCTGTCAGCGGCGATTTAGCTGAAGCGCACTCCTGAGGGGGCAAATGGCCCGCTCACCCCCTGCCCGTCTTCGCCCTTCGGGCCACTCCCGACCTTGAGGAACTGGCGATGCCAAGGGTTCACGCCCTCCCCGATATGACCGCGCTTCCCGAGCCAATCCCAATAGGACGAAAGCCCGGAGATGGCCTTGTTAGCCGTCGCAGGATGAGCGCCGGCCGTCACGAAAACGTCCGCGATAAAGCGCCCGGCAATCTTGCGGTTCACCGCTTCGATGGTAGCAGGCGCCTTCTTCTCAGCGGACCATTCCTTGAACCGTTTAAGGGCGGGGCGGCGAGCGGCCTCAGTCCGGCCTTTGTGCCTAGGCGGCCTGCGTGAACGAGGCCGCGCACCGTTTCTGCGGACGCGTGACGCCGATGCGCGCTTTGTTGCTGGCCTCTCCGCGCGTGCCTTGCGGCGTCTCCAAGGTCAGCGGACTCCCCTTCATCCCGTGATGTGACCGAGCCCGAAGGTGCGCGAGGCCGCTTCGGTCGATTGACTCGTTCAATAAATCGACATACCGTCTGCCAGTGTTCGCTATTTCTATATTCGGTATGTAGATCACATGTCGCCGCTCGCCGCCTCCCGCTTTCCCTTCTCGATCGGCCATGTCGCCAAGGTCACGGGCGTGGCGGTGTCGACGCTTCGCTCGTGGGAAAGCCAGGGGCTGCTCACCTCCAACAAGTCGGCAGGCGGACATCGTTCCTACGGCGAGGCCGATATCGAGCGCATCCGGCGCATCGACCGCATGCGGCGGGTCGACGGCCAGAGCCTTTCCGCCATCCGGCGGCTTCTCGACAGCGAAGAGGACGTCACGGCGGAGCCTGAACGCGATGCGCCGGTGGTGGCGTTCAACCATCTCGGCGCACGGGTGCGCAGCCTGCGGCAGGAAGCCGGCATGTCGCTGCGGGAGCTTTCCGACCGTACGCTGATCGCCTCCTCGCATCTCAGCATGTTCGAGCGCGGCGTGGCGTTTCTCTCGCCGGCACGGCTCAACGCCATCGCCGAAGTGTTCGGCCGCTCGCTGGCGGAACTGCTCGGGGGCACCAGCGGGCGCGACTTTCCGGTGGTGCGGCGCGGACAAGGACGCATCGTCGGCTCCTTCGGGCCGGGCGTCACCATCGAGCAGCTCACCGTCTCGCAGCGGCTGATGGATGCCGAAGTGTGGACCATCGATCCGGATCGCGAGAGCGACGGTTTTTACGCCCATGAGGGCGAGGAACTGATCTATGTGCTGGAGGGCTCGCTGGAGATCGCCCTCGCCGATCGCGACGCCGAGGTGCTGAACCCCGGCGATGGCGCCTATTTCAACAGCCGCATCGCCCATCGCTGGCGCAACAGCGGCGGGGTCCCCGCCAAGGTGCTGTGGATCAATACCGACAGCGGCCGTCTCGCCTCCATGAGCTTCGAGAAGGCCGACCGCCGCCTCGGCCTCGGTGCCGGCATTGGCGAAGGCATCGGAGAGGGCGCGCTCAGCCTCGAATTGCCGCAAGGGGCGCGGACCTTCCGTGTCATCGAGACCCATACGGAAGGCCATCCGACCCATATTCTGATCGAGCCCCTGGAGGGGCTCGACGACGACACGGTCGCCGGGAAGATGCGCCAGTTCATCGCGCGCTATGACAGCCTCCGGCCGCTGCTGCTGCACGAACCGCGAGGCCATTCCGGCGCCTTCGGGCTGGTGCCGGTGGCGTCCAGCGCCGCCGATTTCGGCGCCTTCTTCATCTCCTCCTATGGCTATCCGGGCCTGTGCGGCCACGCCATCATGGGCTACACGGCGGCGCTGCGGGCGCTGGGCCGGCTCGCCAACCGCCCTCGCTTCACCATCGAGGTGCCCAACGGCATTCTCGGCGTCCAGGTGGGTGGGGAGTGCGGGCCCGATGCCATCGCCCTCGACATGCCGCCGGCCATCATCGCCGAGGTCCGCCACCATGTGGAAGCGGACGGCGCCGCGTTCGACATCGCCATCGCCATGTGCGGCGACTGCTATGCGCTGGTCGATGCCACTGCGGCGAATTTGACGCTCGACATGGGCGGCATCGACCGGCTGCTCGTGATTGGCGACGCGTTGCGCCGCGCGCTGAACGAGATGCTCCCGCGCCGCAGCGGGGCGCAGCCGCGCGTCGACGCGGTGCTCTTTCACGCGGCGGGCGAGAACGGAGCGGTGCGCCAGTTTCTCGCCATCGACCGGCAGAAGTTCGACCGCTCTCCCGGCGTCGCCGGCCTGTCCTGTCTGCTCGCGTTGCGCGCCGCGACCGGAGCGCTTGCGCCGGGCGCGCGCCTCGAGGCGGTCAGCCTGTTCGGCGGCCATCTCACGGGCGAGCTCATCACCACGACCCACGGCGCCGGCGGTGCCGTGGCTGCTACGACCCGCATCACGGGACGCGCGCATCTGAAAGCTGTGGCGACGCTCATCCAGGAAATGAGCGACCCGCTCGGCAGCGGCTTCCTGAGATAGGCCTGCGCCTAACCGCCTACGCCTTTCGACCAGACCGGCCTCAAGACAAAGCCAGGGAAACAGGGAACAGAAGATGATCACCGCTTTTCAGCGGCCGCTTCCGGCCGTCCATGCCCGTCCCAACCGGACGCTGCGCCATGCCGTGCTGATGCTCATTTCGGCATTCATCGTGGCGCTCTCGACCTTCCAGTCGGCCTTCGCCGCCGATCCCAACCTCGTGCTCGACCGCATCCGCAAGAGCGGCGAGCTGCGCGTGCCGGTCATGATCGGCGAGGAGCCCGGCTATATCCGCGACCGCAACACCGGCGCGTGGAGCGGCTTCTACATGGACTGGGCGAGCGACATCGCCACCCTGCTCAACGTCAAGGTCGTGCCGGTCGAAACCACCTGGGGCAACCTCGCCGCCGACTTCCAGGCCAACAAGATCGACATCGCTTTCGGGCTCAACCCCAATCCCAAACGCGGCCTCGTGGTGGACTATCTCAGCGTGCCGCTGTTCACCGACGCCTGGGCCATCGTCACCAAGCCGGGCTTCACCAAGAAGACCTGGGCCGAGTTGAACGACCCGTCGGTGCGCATCGTCGTGCAGAAGGGCGGCACGATGCAGGTCGTCGCCGAGGCGCTGACCCCCAAGGCCAATATCATCGTGGTGGAGGACCGCCCGCTCGGCATCATGGAGCTGCAGGCCAACCGCGCCGACGCGATGATCCTCGCCGTGTTCGACGCCATCGACGTCTCCAAGGCGATCAGCGGCCAGATCGTGCTGCCGAGCCCGATGCTGCTCAACCCCGCGACCATCGGCATGCGCCGCGAGGAAGGCAATGAGGGCTACGAGAACTGGCTCACCAACTGGGTGAACCAGCAGCGCGCCCTCGGCCTCGCCCAGGGCAAGCTGCGCAAGGCCTTCGAGGCCCGCGGCATCGATCTCTCCGTGCTGCCGGCCGAGTTCAACTTCTGACGTCGTCCCCCTCGTCGACGTCACCTACGGTGCCGGCGCCCGCCGCCGGCACCGGCCTTTCCCTCCTCCGCAAGGTCGCCGCGCCGTGTTCGACTGGTCCGTCATCACCCAAAACGTCCATCTGTTCGCCTGGGGACTGGTCGTCACCCTCGAATACACGGTGATCACCTGCGTTCTCGGGCTGATCGTCGGGCTGCTGATCGCGCTGGTGCAGCTCTCGCCGCTCAAGACGCTGCGCATCATCGGCATGCTGTTCGTCGAGTTCTTCCGCAACGTGCCGCTGCTCGTGTGGCTGCTGTGGAGCTATTACGCGCTGCCGATCTTCGCCGGCATCAATATTTCCAAACAGGCCGCTGGCATTCTTGCCCTCAGCCTCTATGGCGGCGCCTATTACGCCGAGATCCTGCGCGCCGGCATCCAGTCGCTCGACCACGGGCAGGCGGACGCGGCCAAGGCGCTCGGCATGCGCTCCTGGCAGGCGATGCACCGCATCATCCTGCCCCAGGCGCTGCGCCAGATGATCCCGCCGCTCGCCGGCCAGACCATCATCCAGATGAAGAACACCACGCTGCTCTCCGTGCTCACCGTGCCGGACCTGCTCTACCAGGCGAGCTACGTCTCCTCCTTCACCTACCGGCCGATGGAGGTCTACACCGTGGTCGGCCTCATCTTCCTCGCCGTCCTCATTCCCTCGAACTATCTCGCGCGCCGGCTCGAGATGCGCAGTCACTGAGGAGGGACCCGCCATGACCCGTCATCCCGCCGACGCCCCCCCACTGGTCGAAGTCAGCCAGGTGCGCAAATGCTACGGCTCCCACGAGGTGCTGCGCGGCATCGACCTCACCGTCTATCCCGGCGAGGTGGTGGCGCTGCTGGGCTCGTCCGGCTCCGGCAAGACCACGCTGCTGCGCTGCGTCAACCTGCTGGAACAGCCGACCTCCGGCCGCATCGTCGTCGACGGCTCGACCATCTTCGACCGCGCGGCGGACGGGCGCGACAATGCCCGCATCAGCGGCCGCGAGGTCGCCGCCATGCGCAGCCGCGTCGGCATGGTGTTCCAGCAGTTCAACCTGTTCCCGCACATGAACGTGCTGGCGAATGTGATGGAAGGCCCGCGCACCGTGCTGGGCGAGGCCGACGCGACCAACCGCGCCCGCGCCATGGACCTGCTCGCCAAGGTCGGCATGGCCGAGTTCGCCGACCGCATGCCCGGCCGGCTGTCGGGCGGGCAGAAGCAGCGCGTCTCCATCGCCCGCGCGCTCAACATGCGCCCCTCGCTGATGCTGTTCGACGAGCCGACCTCCGCGCTCGACCCGGAACTGGTCGGCGAGGTGCTCAACACCATGATCACGCTGGCCCGCGAGGGGATGACAATGCTGGTCGTCACCCATGAACTGGGCTTCGCGCTGGAGGTCGCCACCCGCGTCGTGTTCCTGGATCAAGGCGCCATCTGCGCCCAGGGCACCCCGCAGGAGGTGCTGCTCCATCCCACGAATGAGCGCGTGCGCGCCTTCGTCAACCGTTTCCACGCCACCGCCGAGCTGATGCGTCCGCTGCTTCAGACCTGACGCGCCGCCCGGCGTTTCCGCATTCCCGAGCCTCTTCCGCGCGGGGCCGCGTGCCGCGCCACGCCCCCGCTCTGTCCCGACACAGCCTTCCTGAAACGAGACCGCACATGAGCAAGACCAACTGGCAGGGCATCCACAGTGTCCTCGTGACCCCCTTCCTGCCCGAGGGGCCGATCGACCTCCCGCGCTTCGAGGCGCTGGCCGAGGCCAATATCGCCAATGGCGCCGACGGGCTCATCGTCTGCGGCTCGACCGGCGAGTTTTATGCCATGAGCGTCGCCGAGCGGGTGAAGCTGTTCGAGGCGACGGTAAAGGTCGCCGCCGGCCGCGTGCCGGTGCTGGCGGGCGTTTCCGACCTCCACACCGATGTGGTGCTGGAACTCACCAAGGCCGCCGAGGCGACGGGCTGCGACGGCATCCTTGCCCTGCCGCCGATCTACGCCAAGCCGGACCTGCGCGAGGCCGAGCATTTCTACCGCCGCATCTGCGCCGCCTCCGGCCTGCCGGTCATGCTCTACAACAGCCCGGTGCGCATTGGCGTCAACATCACCCCCGATCTGGTGGCGCGCCTCGCCGAGATTCCGAACGTCGTCGCCATCAAGGATTCCTCCGGCGACATCCAGCAGGTCGCCGAGCTGTGCCAGAAGGTGAAGGGCGAGCTGGCGGTGTTCGTCGGCTATGAGACGATGATCCGCTCCTCCCTGCCGCTCGGCGTCGTCGGCGTGGTCGCCATGGCGCACCAGCTCTCGGGCCGCATCGTGCGCACCTATTTCGACGCCTGCGCCGCCGGCGATGCCCCGACCGCCGACCGGCTGGAGCCGGCGCTGTTTGCCATCTACCGCTGCTTCAAGACCGGCAGCTTCTATGCCGGCATCAAGGCGGCGATGAACGCGCTCGGCCAGCCGGTCGGCATTCCGCGCGAGCCGCTGCTCCCCTTCACCGACGCGCAGCAGGCCACGGTCGCGAAGATCCTGGCCGAAGCCGATGTCGTCGCTCTTATCAACAAGCTCGCCTGAACGGACAAAATCATGCGCTCGACCCGCATCATCCAGGGCATCGATTCCCACACCGCCGGCTGCCCGCTGCGCCTCATCACGTCCGGCTTCGGGCCGATCCGCGGCGCCACCATGGTGGAGAAGCGCGCCGACCTGATGAGCCGCGACTGGCTGCGCCAGCTCGTGCTGTTCGAGCCGCGCGGCTCGTTCAACATGCCGGCCGCCGTGCTCACCGAAGCCTGCTCGCCCGACGCCGATATCGGCATGCTCATCCTTGAGCCGGACACCTACCCGCCCATGTGCGGCCACTGCGCCATGGCGGTCGCCACCATCGCGGTCGAAGCCGGCTACATCACCGCGCAGGAAGGCGAGACGCTGGTGCGGCTCGACACCCCGGCCGGCGTCGTTCCGGCGCGGGTGAAGGTGGAGAATGGCCGCGCCGTCTCCGTCACGCTGGAGATGCCGCTGAGCTTCCTCTACCAGCGCGACGTGATGGTGGAGACCAAGAGCTTCGGCAAGGTGCGCGCCGACATTGCCTTCGGCGGCGATTTCTACCTCATCGTCAAGGGCACCGACCTCGGCCTTGAGCTGACCACCGACAATGCTTGGGCGCTGGTGAGCGCGGCGGCGGAGCTGCGCGCCGGGCTGAAGGACATTCCGGTCCAGCACCCGACGCTCGCCCATGTCAACGAGATCTACCAGATCGAGATCGTCGGCGAGGGTGACGGCGTGCGCTTCGACGGCAAGAACGTCGTGGTCTGCCCGCCGACCGTGATCGACCGCTCCCCCTGCGGCACCGGCACCGCCTCGCGCATGGCCATGCTGCACGGCAAGGGCGAGCTGAAGGTGGGCGACACTTTCCGCCATGCCGGCATTCTCGACACGGTGTTCACCGGCGAGATCCACGGCGAAGCCACCGTCGGCGACCTGCCGGCGATCCGCTGCACCGTCACCGGCTCGGCCTATCTCACCGGCAGCTTCAACTTCTTCCTCGACCCCAACGACCCGTTCCAGCAGGGCTTCCGCCTCACCGGCGTCTGAGGCAACGGGTTCAGGAGAGGCTCATGTCCCACGATTTCGACCCGAACGGCGTCGCCGCCATCACCAATCACCTGATCGACGGGCGGCGCCTCGCCGGCGACGGCGCGGAAATCGCGCTCATCCGCCCGTCCGACGGCGCGGCGATCGGCACAATCCGCGCGGCGGACGAGGCACTGGTGGACGCGGCGATGCGCAGCGCCGCCAAGGCCCGCACCGCCTCCGGCTGGGCCACCGCCACGCCGCTGGAGCGGGCGCGGGTGCTGAAGGCATGGGCCGACCTCATCGACGCGCGGCGCACCGAGCTCGGGCGGCTGGAAGCGGCGACGACGACCCGGCCGGTGGCCGATGTCCTCACCCGCGACCTCGTCCGCGCGGCCGGCGCCGTGCGCTATTTCGCCGAATGGGCCGACAAGATCGAGGGATCGCTGATCGCCGGGGCGAACAGCGGCACCACCTTCCTCAAGCCGGAACCCTATGGCGTCATCGCCTCCATCGCCCCGTTCAATTTCCCCGCCATCAACGCCATCTGGAAGTCGGCGCCGGCGCTGGCGACCGGCAATGCCGTGGTGTTGAAGCCGTCCGAACTGACGCCCTCCTCGGCGGTGATGATCGCCGAACTCGCCATCGAGGCCGGGCTCCCCGCCGGCCTGTTCAATGTGGTGCAGGGCGCCGGTGCCACCGGCTCGGCGCTGGTACGCCATCCGCTCACCGGCAAGATCACCTTCACCGGCTCCTCCGCCACCGGCGCGCGGGTGATGGCGGATGCGGCGATGACCGGCACCAAGCCGCTCACGCTGGAACTCGGCGGCAAGACGCCCCAGCTTGTCATGGACGACGCGCACGACCTCGATGCGCTCGCCGCCACCATCGCCGGCGGGTTCCTCGCCAATGCCGGCCAGGTCTGCACCGCCGGCACGCGGCTGATCGCGCCGCGCCGGCTGCTCGATGAACTCACCGACAAGATCATCGGTATCGCCCAGGCGCGCGTCGCCGGCCCCACCTGGGACACGCGGGCGAGCCTGCCGCCGATCATCAGCGAGAAGCAGGCGGCGCGCATCGACCGCATGCTGGCGGAAACGGTGGCCGATGGCGCCTCCGTGCTCACCGGCGGCCGGCGCTGCGCCAATATGAACGCCGGCGCCTATGTCGAGCCGACCGTGCTCGCCGGCGTGCCCGATACGTCGGTCGGCTTCCGCGAGGAATTCTTCGGCCCGGTGCTGTCCGTCTACGCCTATGACGACGAGGACGAGGCGCTGGCGATGGCCAACCATCCCAGCTACGCGCTCGCCGCCAGCCTCTACACCACCAGCGCCGCCAAGGCCTTGGCGCTGCCCGCCCGCCTCAACGCCGGCACGGTCTGGGTCAACGGCCATGGCCGCCAGCCCGATTTCGCCACGCCGCAGGGCGGCTTCGCCGGCTCCGGCTTCGGCAAGGAAATGGGGCGCGCGGGGCTCGAAGGCTTCCTGCGCTTCAAGACCGTCTGGCTCAACCACGGCTGAGAACATGTCCGAACACGCATATGACTACATCGTCGTCGGCGGCGGCGCGGCGGGTGCCGTGCTGGCGAGCCGGCTGTCGGAAGCCTCGAACCTCAAGGTCGCGCTGATCGAGGCCGGGCGAGACACGCCGCCCGGCGCCGAGCCGGCCGACACGCTCGACGCCTATCCGATCGTCGCCTATTTCAACCGCCTCTATCACTGGCAGAACCTGTCCATCCACCTCAACGACCCCAAGCCCGGCGCGGCGGGGCGGCGCTATGAGCAGGCGCGGGTGATGGGCGGGGGCACCTCGATCAACGGCCAGTTCGCCTTTCGCGGCGTGCCCTGGGACTATGAGCACTGGCGCGAGGACGGCGCCGAGGGCTGGGGCTGGGACGACGTGCTGCCCTATTTCCGCAAGCTGGAAACCGACCTCGACTATGGCGACAGCCAGCTGCATGGCAGCCACGGCCCGCTGCCGCTGCGCCGCATCCCGGAAAAGGACTGGTCGCCCTTCGCGAAGACCGTGGCGAAGGTGCTCGACAAGAAGGGCGTGGCCAATATCCGGGACCATAACGGCGTCTTCGACGACGGCTATTTCCCGATGACCATCAACAATGTGGACGGCCAGCGCGTCTCCACCGCCCGCGCCTATCTCACAAGCGAGGTGCGCGCCCGGCCGAACCTCACCATCCTCGCCGAAACCGAGATGACGGAGCTGCTGTTCGAGGGAAGCCGCGTCACCGGGCTGAAGGCGCAGGGGCCGCAGGGGCCGGTGACCCTCAAAGCGCGCGAGGTGATCCTCTCCACTGGCGCGCTGCAGACGCCGGCCCATCTCCTGCGCGCCGGCATCGGCCCGGCGGCGCATCTGAAGGAGTTCGGCATCGCTGTGCGGGCGGACCGGCCCGGCGTTGGGCAGAACCTGCAGGACCACCCGATGGTGGCCTTCGCCGCCTATCTGCCGAAATCGGCACGCCTGCCGGCGAGCCAGCGGCGCCACATCCAGCTCGGCTATCGCTATTCGTCCGGCCTGCCGGAGACCACGCCGGGCGACATGTTCGTGCTGCCCTCCAACCGCGCCGCCTGGCACCCGCTGGGCCGGCGGCTGGCCTCGATCCTGGTCTGCGTCAACCGCCCCTATTCCACCGGCGAGGTGCGGTTGCAGGGAAGCGACGCCGCGACCGCGCCCTTCGTCAATTTCCGCCAGCTCTCGGATGAGCGCGACCTCGCACGGCTGGAGGACGGCATGCACCGGCTCTGGGGCATCGTCACCGATCCGGCGATGGACGGCGTAATCGAGAGCATCTTCCCCGCCACCTTCTCCGAGCGGGTGCGCAAGCTCGGGGCGGTGAGCCGCACCAACTGGTTCATGACGCTGATGGCCGCCGGCATCATGGGCACCGGCCCGCTGGCACGGAAGCTGATGATCGAGAATGTCATCACACCCGGCCTCGAGGCGAAGGAGATGATGGCCGACCGCGAGGGGCTGCGCGCCTGGATCCGCGAGAATGCCTGCGGCAGCTGGCACGCCTCAGGCACTTGCCGCATCGGCCGCCCGGACGATCCGCGCGCCGTGGTCGACAGCGCCGCCCGGGTGATCGGCGTAGAGGGGTTGCGCGTGGTCGACGCCTCGATCATGCCGGCGGTCATCAGCGCCAACACCATGCTGACGACGATCATGGCCGGCGAGAAGATCGCCGACACCATCAAGTCCGGCCGCTAGAGCGAGAGGCCCCCGCCATGACGATGAGGCGCTGGATTTCCACCATCGACAGCCACACGGCGGGCCACCCCACCCGCGTCGTCACCGGCGGCGTGCCGCCGCTTAAGGGCGACACGGTGGAGGCGCGGGCGGAGGATTTCCGCGCCCGCTTCGATCCGCTGCGCACCTTCCTGCTGCACGAGCCGCGCGGCCATGCGGCGATGGTCGGCGTTGTCATGACCGAGAGCACGCGCGCCGATTTCGGCGCCTTCTTCCTCGGCAGCTACAAATATCTGGAGATGTGCGGCCACGCGACGATCGGCCTCGCGGTCACGCTCGACCATATGGGCCTGATCGGCCCCTCCGATGTGCCGCACAGCTCTTTCACGCTGGAAGTGCCGGCCGGCATCATCACCGTGCATGTGCGCCGCGAACAGGGGAGGGTCGCCGCCGTCACCTTCGAGAATGTCCCGGCCCATGTCGCCGCCTGCAATGTGCTCGTCACCGCCGCCGGCGTGAATTTCAGCGCCGATGTGGTGTGGGGCGGGAATTGGTATGGCCTCATCGCCGCCCGCGCCGCCGGGGTGGAACTGGCGCCGTCCGGCGTGTCCCATGCCATGGCCGTGGGCGCTGCGCTGAAGGCGGCGCTGAATGCCGGCATCAAGGAGGGCCGTGTGCCCGGCGCCTCGCGCCCGGTCGATTCCATCCTGTTCTACGAGACCGAGGCGGATGAGCAGGGGCTGGTGAGCCGCCAGCTGGTGGTGCTGGAATCCAACAAGTTCGACCGCTCGCCCTGCGGCACCGGCTCCTCCGCCCGGCTGGCGCAGATGGTGGCGCGCGGCGAGTTGCGCCTCGACCAGCCCATCCGCACCCGCAACATTCTCGGCGTCGATTTTACCGCCACCGCACGGGCGGTCGACGGCCAACCGGGAGCCATCGCGCCGCATATTGTCGGCCTCGCCCACATCACCGGCGAGCACCGCTTCGTACTGACGCAAGGCGACCCCCTGCCGGACGGCTTCCTCTGTCGCTGACGCCCGCACGCCCCTCAATCCGGCCCCCTGGAGACGATGATGACCGACCTTTCCACCTATGATGAAACCATTGAGCTGCTGATCGACGGCACCTGGTGCCAGGGCTCCGAGGGCAAGAGCGAGGCGCTGGAAAACCCGGCGACGGGCGAGGTGCTCGCCACCGTGCCGCACGCCTCCGACGCCGATCTCGCCCGCGCGCTCGACGCCGCGCAGCGCGGTTTCAAAGTGTGGAAGGCGATGACCGCCCAGGCGCGCTACACGCTGATGATGAAGGCGGCCGATCTCATCGAGGCGCGCAAGGAGCGCATCGGGCGCATCCTGACGCTGGAGAACGGCAAGCCGCTCGGTGAAGCCGTGCCGGAGGTGCAGTTCGCCGCCGACGCCACGCGCTGGTACGCCGAGGAGGGCAAGCGCGCCTATGGCCGCATCGTCCCGGCCCGCATGGCCAATGTACGCCAGATGGTGCTGAAGGAGCCGGTCGGCCCGGTCGTCGCCTTTGCCGCGTGGAACTTCCCGTCTTCCAACGTCATCCGCAAGATCGCCGGCGCGCTCGGCGCGAGCTGCTCGATCATCATCAAGCCCGCGGAAGAAACTCCCGGCACGGCGGTCGCCATCGCCCGTTGCTTCCAGGAGGCCGGGCTGCCGGCGGGCGTGCTGAACGTGGTGTTCGGCGCCCCGGCGCATGTCAGCCGCGTGCTGCTAGCCTCGCCGATCCCCAAGGCGGTGACGCTCACCGGCTCGACGGCGGTGGGCAAGGAGATCGCGCGGCTTTCGGCCGACACGCTCAAGCGCTGCACCATGGAACTGGGCGGCCACGCGCCGGTGATCGTCCATGGCGATGCCGATCTGGAGCTGGCCGCCCGCACGCTGGTGGCGTTCAAGTTCCGCAATGCCGGCCAGGTCTGCACCTCGCCGACGCGGTTCTTCGTCCATGAATCGCTTTACCAGCCCTTCGTCGCCCGCTTCGTCGAGCTGGCTTCCGCGCTGAAGGTCGGCAACGGCCTCGACGCCGGCACCAATATGGGCCCGATGATCGCCCGCCGCCGTCTCGCGGCGATGGAAGAGCTGGTCAACGACGCCGTCGCCAAGGGCGCGAGCCTGAAGCTGGGCGGCACGCGCGTCGGCAATCAGGGCCACTTCTTCGCCCCGACCGTGCTCGCCGACGTGCCCGCGGACGCGGCGATCATGTCCAGCGAGCCCTTCGGCCCCATCGCCCCGCTCACCTCCTTCTCCGGCTTCGACGAGGTGATCGAGCGGGCGAACGCCCTGCCCTATGGCCTGGCCTCCTTCGTCTTCACCCGTTCCGGCGCTCTGGCCGCCCGCACCGAGGAGGCGCTCGACGCCGGCCTCGTCGGCGTCAACCACATGGCGGTGTCGACGCCGGAGACGCCGTTCGGCGGCGTGAACGAGTCGGGCTATGGCTCGGAGAGCGGCATCGAAGGGCTCGACGCGTTCCTGCGCACCAAGTTCGTCTCCGAACTCGCGGCCCTCTGACGTCCTCGGGCGTTTCGACGGCATGCTCTGGCCGACCCATCCGGCCGGCCAGAGCATGCGTCATCGACATCTTCCTTCGTCTGGCGGCCGCCCGTCTTCCCGGCAAGGCCGGCCCGGCCATTGCCGCCTTCAGCTCCCCACAAGTCGGGCGAGATACACCCAGGTCGGCGCGGCGACGATGAAGCCGAGCACGCTCACCGCGAGGGACGAGGTACCTGTCCGCGTGTAAACTTGAAAGCGGCTGGAAATGATGATGCCGGAGAAGGCGGGCGGCAGGGCCACGCTCAGGACGAGCATCTGCAGGATTTGATTGTCGAGCCCCCCGGCCCAGCCCGCGACGAGAAAGACGCCCGGCATCAGGACCAGCTTGAAAAACGTGTTGTACGCGACCTCCCAGTCCAGTTCTATCGCGTAGGCGGACAGGGTCAGCCCGGCGGCGAAGACCGCGACGCTCGAATTGGCCTTGGCCAGCAGCTCGAAGGTCGGGCTGAACGAGTCGGGCACCCTTATGCCGACGACCACCAGCGCCACCGCCAGGATCGGCACCCAGACAACGGGCTCCTTCATCGCGGAAAGCAGGGCGCTGCCCTTGGGGGCTCCATCCGCGCCACCGCCGCCGGCATTGAGCAGATACAAGCCTATCGGAATGGTGACGGCGTTCACCACGATGGCGACGATGGCGATGACGAGGCCGGTTTCGACACCGGTGCCATAGAGCGGATCCAGCACGGCATAGCCGAGAAAGCCGATGGTCGGCGACCCCGCGATCAGCGCGCAGACGGCAGCCTCGGGCTTGCTACGCCTGAAGAACCACTGGATGGTGAAATAGGAGAGCATGAAGAGCAGGACCAGCCCCACCAGCGATATGATGCTGAGCGTGGCGTTCTCTACGAGCATCGCGCGATCCGCACGCACGATCGAGACGAACAAGGCGGCCGGCAACGCAAAATCGAGCACGAGCTTATTAAGTATTCGGGCGTCTTCAGACTTGAAGGCATTCGCCTTTCCGGCAAAATAGCCAAGCGCCATGACAGCGATGATGGGTATCAGGTCAGATACCAGCATCTTCGACATAAACTCTTCCATGAGTGCTCCTTCTCGGCACTTTTGCGTGCACGGCGTCCCTGCACGACGGCAGAATGCTGAAGAGCCGCGCGCTCGAGCGGTTCGCGGCGGAAATCGGCCGAAAGAATCGAGGTGGCGAACCGATCCGGCTCGCCACCTCGGAGCATCAGCCCTTGACGACAGGTTGGCGGGTGGCCCTCAGCGCGGACATCAACGGATCGCCCACATCGAGATGCCCCTTCACCAGATGCTGCGGGGTGAGCGCCAGCCAGTTGTTCAGCGAAACGTCGCGGTACTCGCTGGTGTGGAAGACGTTCAGCACGCGCACAGGCTCGTCGCCCGTATTCTCGATGTAGTGAGCCAGTGTCTTGGGGACATAGCCCACATCACCCGCCACGAAATCGAAGGTGCGGGCATTGCTGACCGCGTCGAACACGGTCATCCGCGCCTTGCCGGAGATGTAGTACTGGATTTCATCGGCATCGGGGTGCCAGTGAATTTCCCGCATTCCGCCCGGCTCGAGATCGATGAAGAGAGCCGCGAGATTGGTCACCGAGAAATTGCCGGAATCGACCACGGTGGTGGCGCCGCCGGGATAGGCGGTCGGCTGAACCGCGGAGGCCCGGAACACATATTTATCCGTGAAGGAAACGGCGCCGAGTTCGGCGCGCACCTGCTCCAGCGGCGGGGGCACGGGCTGGCGGAAGATGTACTTCTCTCTGGCCGGAATGCCGTCGAACGCCTCGACGGGAACGCCGAAATTCTTCGCCAGAACCTCGCGCGGAACATGGGCGAACAGCTCGGTCACCAGCAGCGTCTGGTTCTCCGAGAAATTGCCGTCATTGAAGACGAGGACGAACTCGGTGCCCTCTTCGAGACCCTGGATGGCGTGGGGGAAACCCGCGGGGGCGAGCCACAGATCGCCCGGCCCGAGATCCTCGACCAGGGTCTGGCGCTGGTCGTCGACCAGATAGAAGCGAACCCGCCCCTTGAGCACATACGCCCATTCGGCTTCCTTGTGCCACTGCAGTTCCCGCACCACGCCGGCCGGCAGACGCATGTTGACGATGGCGAGTTCCTTCAGCGCCCCCATTTCGCGCTGCGTCACCTCGCGCGCCCAGCCCCCATCTTCGAGCCGGTTATGCGCCATGGCGAACGGAAATTTGAGGTTGGGAATGCCGCCATTGTCGGTCAGGGGTGGCACCAGGATATCGGGATTCTGCGCCTCGACCGCCGGGTTGCGAGGGCCGATTATGGTGGCGCCCTTGGTGCCAACGATGGGCTGCTTCAGATCGTCCACGGGAAAACTCCATCTAAGTGATCGTCACACGAACGCAAAGGATGCGAAGGGCTCCATGCGATCGCGCCTCTGCTTGCGCCGCCGCCTTTGGCACCCGCCCTCTGACGTAGAGCAGGAGGCCCGCGGCCCTGCTTCAGAAATGATACTGGTACCCCATTCCGATCAGATTATCGGCAACCTTCCCATCCGACCATTCGTGCAAATAGTTGAACGAAACAGAACTTGAGGTGGAAAGACGGAAATTGAGCGCCGATCCCAGAGCGGGAGTCTCGAAATCATAATCCGCATTGAACGCGTTGCGGTAGCGATAGGTCAGCACCGACCACGTCGTAATGTCGGTCAACTTCCAATCAACCGAACCGTGGATCGAGTAATAGGGAAAATTGACATCGTTGCTTTGCGCGCGACTGCCGATCGACGCAATTCCTACGATGGAGAAAATGTCAGAGAACTCGTACCGATAACCGAGACCAATCTGAGAATTGAGGCGCCATCCATCGCCTCCCGAAAGGTCGAAATAATGTATCGACGAATCCAGCACGGCATTATTGTCGAACGTATGCGTATAGCCCACGCTGGTGACCGTCGACACGCTCTTGTCGAAATCGCTCGGCTCGCGCTGCGTGGCAATGCTAATTCCCAGCACATTACTCTCGCCATACGCTGGGCCGACCGCCGCATAACCCAGAGGAACCACGGCAGCGCCTAGTGCAATGCAGCGATAAATGAATCGAAACACCTGTATCGCCTCCAAATACGCAACGTCGAGCCCCTACCATATAGCCGACTCATTCGTCATTGGAACCTTAAATTAGGCCATTCCCGACTTTTACGTCTGTATACAGAATGGAATAGACATATCCCAAATGGGATATATTTGACTATTTCGCCAGATTAATTAATGTCTTGATGTTTTTACGCTCGGACAGTCGCCCCATTTTCATATCCACCGATCGGAGCGTCCGCATTGACGAAGACCACGTCCCGCCGGCGCGGCCAAGGCGGGGGAACGTGGCTATGCGTGGCGGTGAGCAGCGCGGTCCGCGTCCACTTGGAGATGATCTGCGCGTCGAGATTCAGCCCGGGAACGCCGCGAAGGCGACCTCCGGGTCCGGCAGTGCCACGGCGGAAGCTCCGCGAATGGCACGAAAAGTTTCAACGAACGCGAACGACGCGCCGGGATCACAGAGGGATTCTTGTCGGCGCGGGTGCCGCCTATAATGGCCAGCGCCCTCAGTCGGACGCACACTCTCGGACTGACGCCGTGACAACGGCCGTAGGATGGAATCATGACCGATGCGAACCTGTCGTCGCCCAGCAGCCCGCCCGCCGACATCGCCATCGATGGCGCGATCTACAGCCTTTACCAGGCGGCGCTGAGCGCGGATCACTGGACGCCGGCTCTGGACTCGGTGGCGGCGCTGTCCAGGTCGCTCGGTGCGCTCATCTTCGCGAAATCGCAGGATGGGTGGGCCTTCCCCTCCCATTCGGCCGGCATCGCGGACGCCGTCAGTTCCTACCTGAGCGAGGGATGGTCTCGCCGCAATCCGTGGCTCGAAGGCCGGGTTGCAGCCGGCTTCCAAGCCGGAGACATCTATACGGACGAGGACATACTCGATTTTTCGGAACTCCCCGCCCATCCCTTCTACGAGACCTTCCTGTCCCGTTTCGGCATCGCTCATGTGATGGCCTCGATCATCCATTCCGAGTTGGGAAGCCCGACCAGTCTCGTCGTCTGCCGCGCCGGTTCCGGGGGCCGCTTCGCAGACACCGATCGCGCCACGCTGCTGCTGCTCGCGCGACATCTCGAACAGTCGCTGAGAATCACGTCGGCCTACATGAAGGCGAAGGCGGCGGGCGACACCGTCGCTCAAGCGTTCGACGCAATGGAGCAGCCCGCACTCATCCTCGACGGGGAGATGCGCCCTCTGCGCGTCAATCGATCGGCCGAGCATCTGGTGGGGCGGTATTTCGTCGACGGCGAAGACGGTCTCCGCCCGACCCTGCCGGCCGAAATCGACGATTTCGTCTCGACCATTCAACGTGCGCAGACGGACGGCCGCCACGGCAGTCGCCTTCCTCACCCTGCCACCGTCTCCGATCCGGAAGGAGAGAAGCGTCTCGTCGTATGGGCCGCACCGCTTGTCGGGACCTCGGCCGACGCTCTCGGACTGGTAAGCCCCACCAAGCATGTCCTGATGCTGGCGAAGGATCTGGAGAGCGACCAGATCATCGACCCGACGGTCATCCGAAAGGTCTTCGGAGTGACGACCGCCGAAGCGCGCCTGGCCTCGCTGCTCGCGAGCGGAAGGAGCGTCAGGGAGGCTGCGGAGGCCCTCGATATTTCGGAGGGAACGGCCCGCTTTGTCCTGAAGCGCATCTTCTCCAAGCTCGGCGTAAGCCGTCAGGCCGAACTGGTTGCCCGCGTGCGACGGCTGATGCTGCGATAACGACCCGAGGCACCAGCGCCCGCCGCGAGGCGGGTGCCGCCTGAGACCGTGCGCCGCACCTCGCTCACGCATGTGTTATTCATTGGAAATAGCCTTGAACGGCATCGGCAAACTATCTTCATCTTGCCCGAGAACGGGCATGACTCGACAATAGGAGGAACGCCAATATGGAAAGCCCAGCCCTGAAGTGGGGTCTTCTTACCGCGACCGTCGTGACCGCAGGCGCGGCCATCATGACGGCGTTCTAGACGATTTACGACTGCGCCGGCCTCCGACGTTCCGTTACGTCATATCGGAGGTCGGCGCATTTCCTTTACGTAATATATGGGCGTGATGCCGCCGGCCCCTGCCGGCGTCGGCCGAGGCGTCGCCTCTCAGAACTGCCACCCCGCCGGAACCCAGGCATAACCGGAATCGGTGCGAAGGATGCGCCCGAGGCCGGGGAAGGGGTAGTGGAAACCGAGGACGAGCATGCGGTCGGCCGCGGCCTGGTCGAAGATGCGCCGGCGTGACGTCGCAGCAGCTTCCTTGTCGCGGTCGGGGCCGGGACGCCAGGGACGGTCGATATTGACGACCGGGTGGTAGGCCAGATCCCCCGTCAGCAGCAGCTGATCCGTGCCGGAGTGCACGAGAAAACTGGCCATGCCCGGCGTGTGGCCGCTCGCGGCGAGGGTTGTGAGTCCCGGCAGAATCTCCGCGCCCGCCTCGTAGAGTTCGATGTCGCGGGCAACGGGTTGCAGGCTCCGCTTGATATTGGCCGCGAAGCGCTGCCGGAACTCCGCCGGCGCCGGCATGTAGGAGAGATTCGGATCGTTCTCGACGAAGAATGCCCAGTCCGCCCTCGGCACCATCACCGTGGCTCGCGGAAAGGCACGTCCCCCCTCCGCGGTGCGCAGGTTGCCCACATGGTCGGGATGGGTGTGCGAGATGACGACAAGGTCGATGTCGCCGGCGGAAAGGCCCATCGCGCGCAGATTGTCGAACAGGCGGCCGCCATTCGGTCCCATGGTGCTTCCCGCACCCGCTTCGAGGAGCACGCGGCGTCCGTTGATCTCCAGAAGCAGCGTGTTCAGGTTGAGCGTCAGATGGTCGGCGGGAAGGAAGGCCCGCCGCAGCGCTTCCTGCAGTTCGACCTCCGGCGCGTCGTTCGCATAGATCCGCGGCGGGCCGCCGATCAGCCCGTCGCTGAGAACGGTGGCCGCGATGTCACCGACCTGGAAGCGATAATGGCCGGCATTGCCGAGCGCCGGTGATGCGGCGGGCTGGGCCTGGACCGCGCCCGGCACCGTCTGGCCGAGAAGCGAACCGGACGTGCCGGCCAGCGCGGCGAGCATGATCTTGCGTCGGTTGATCGTCAGCATGTCGTCCCTTTCCTGTAGCGAACTGTCCGTCGGCAATCCCCGCTTGGTTGAAAGGTGACAGCGTCCCACTGGATTGATAAGACGATCAATACCGATCAACGTGATCGCCTGAGGCAATCAATCCGTGACGCAACGCCTCGACCATCTCGAAACCTTCGCGCTGATCGTTCGCTGCGGCGGCTTCCGTGCCGCTGCTGCCGAGCGTGGGGTTTCCTCCTCCGTCATCAGCCAGTCCCTGGCAGCACTGGAGCAGGCACTGGGCTTGCGGCTGCTCAACCGGACCACCCGCAGCATCGCCGTCACGGAAGCCGGCGAGCGCCTGCTGGCGCGCCTTCGACCTGCCCTCGACGACATCCACCTCGCCCTCGGCGAGCTCGACCAGCTGCGCGAGGAACCTTCCGGGACGCTGCGCATCAACGCCCCCGCCCCGGCCGTGGACCACGTCCTGTGCCCCCTCGCCTTCGCATTCATGGAGGCTCACCCGCAGGTCCGGATCGAGATCATCAGCGATGCCGCGATCATCGACATCGTCGAACAGGGGTTCGATGCCGGCGTCCGCTTCGGCCAGCAGCTCGCCAAGGACATGATCGCCGTCCCGCTCGGCAAGCCCCTCCGCTACGCCATCGTCGCGTCGCCTCGCTATCTCGCCGCACGCGGGCGCCCGGCTTCCCCCTCGGAACTCGTCGGGCACGACTGCATCCGGCGCCGCTATCCCGGAGGCGCCCTCGCGACCTGGGCCTTCGCGAAAGGCGATGACGCGGTCGACATGATTCCCGAAGGGCGATTGACCCTCAGCTCGGCACATCAGGAGCTTCAGGCGGCTCTTGCCGGCCAAGGCATCGCCCATGTGTTCGACGATTACGCGCGCACCGCCATCGCGGAGGGCCGGCTGGTCGAGATATTGGCGGATTGGAGCCCGAAATTGCCGAGCTGGTTCCTTTACTACCCCAACAAGCGGCACAGCAGCGCCGCCATGCGCGCCTTCCTGGATTTCGTGCGCAGGTCGGGCCGCTAGGTGTCCACGGTCTGGCGGTAGACCCGTATGGGCGTCCAGAGCGCCGGTGGCCAGCGCGAATTCCGGCCGCACCCTACTCGGTCATTTCCGCTTCCTGCTGCAGGGCGGCGATCAGCGCCATGAAGCGTTCGCCCTGCACGAGCACATGGGCCCGGATGCAGTCGGCGGCACGGGCTCCATCGCCGGCAAGCAGAGCCTCCAGAATGGCCTCATGCTCGGCAAGGGAGTTCGACATCCGTCGCGGCACTTTCAACTGCAGGCGCCGATAGGGCTGCAGCGCCGTCTGCAGCCGGATGGCCTCGGCCCGGAGCACGCGGTTGCCGGTCGCCGAATAGATCGCCACGTGGAAATGGGCGTTGGCCGGGTAGTACGCATCGTCGTCGCCGGCTGCGACAGCCTCCTGGCAGGCAAGATGCGCCGAGGTGATGGCGGCACGGTCCACCGGCCCCAGCCGCTGCGCCGCAAGACGCGCGCAGGAGGCCTCGATCTCCGCCATGAGCTCGAAGGATTCGACCAGTTCGCGCGGGCCGAGCAGCGCCACGAAGGCTCCCCGCCTCGGGCGCATCTCGACGAGGCCGGAGGCGGAAAGCTGGATCAGCACCTCACGGATCGGCGTGCGCGACACGCCGAAGCGTTCGGCGAGGCCCGCCTCGTCCAGTCGCTGGCCCGGTCGCAGGCGGCCGGCCACGATATCGTCCTCGAGCGCTTCGCGAAGCCTCGGAGTCTGTTCACCACGCACGGCATACCTCCGGAGGCAGAAAGCCATTTTCCGTGCTGCAATGCAAGACGCATCATCTTGTATACTTGATGGTTGACTGACGATGCAAATGCGTCATCATTCCATACACGGGCTGCGCTCCGGGCGCGGCCATCCGCAGGGTCTCACCGCTGGATGGGCCATGGCATCGAACACCTCTTTTGTCGCCGACCTGCTGTCCTCCATCGCCGAGCGTGGTCGCACGCTGCTCGACCGCTCGCAGCGCGTGAGCGGGGCGACGCGGGTGGAGACGCTGGCGGAGCGTTGCCACACCCTGCTCACCGGGCGCGGCGAAGCCTCGGGGGTCGCCCTCGCCGCCGACATTCTCGACCGCTACGCCCACATGAAGACCGGCGAGGCCATCGCCTTTTTCGAGGTGCTGGCCGAGCAATTCGGCCCCGACCCGGACCGGCTCGCCGCCGCCATCGACGCCTATGGCCGCAACGGGCCGGGTGCCGCCGCCGACCTGCACCGGGCCAGCGAACCACGCCGGCAGGAACTCTTCCGCCGCTTCAATCTGGCGCCGGGCGGCACCCTCTCTCTGGTGCGGATGCGCGAGCGGCTGATGGAGGCGATGGTGCGCCGGCGGGACCTCGCCGAGGTCGACCGCGATTTCGCGCATCTGTTCTCGTCCTGGTTCAACCGGGGCTTTCTGATGCTCCGGCGCATCGACTGGTCGACGCCGGCGAACGTGCTCGAAAAGATCATCCGCTACGAGGCGGTTCACGCCATCCGCGATTGGGACGACCTGCGCGCCCGGGTCGATTCCCCGGACCGGCGCTGCTACGCGTTCTTTCACCCGGCGCTGGTCGACGAGCCGCTGATCTTCGTCGAGGTAGCACTGATGAAGGAGGCGCCGGGCGCCATCGTGCCGATCCTCGATCCCGCACGTCCCCTCCTGCGGCCGGAGGACGCGACCACGGCAGTCTTCTATTCCATCTCCAACTGCCAGAAGGGCCTTGCCGGCGTCTCCTTCGGCAATTTCCTGATCAAGCAGGTGCTGGAGGAGATCTCCCGCGAGCTGCCCTCGCTCACCACCTTCGTCACCCTCTCGCCGGTGCCGGGGTTCCGGAAGTGGCTGGAGAGCGAGCGGCGGGCGGAGCAAAGCCTTGTCCTGTCGGCTTCCGACCGCAAGGTCCTCGAAGCGCTCGATACGCCGGACTGGGCCGAGAAAGCGGAATTGCGCGAGGAGCTGGGCGCGGTGCTGTCCCCCGTCGCCGCCTATTACTTCCTTGCCGCTCGCACGCCGAAGGGAACGCCGGTCGATCCGGTCGCCCGCTTCCATCTCGGCAATGGCGCACGGCTCGATCGCATCAACCCGATGGGCGACCTCTCGGCTAAGGGGCTCGCTCAGGCGGCGGGGCTGATGGTCAACTACCGCTACACACCCGCCGATATCGAGAAGAACCACGAAGCTTTCGCCGGAAAGGGCGAGATCGTCGCGAGCCCGCAGGTGCGCAAGCTGCTCAAGGTCGATCCCGCCTCGCGTGCCCTCGTTCCCGTCACCTGAAGAGCATCATGTCCGACAACCACCTCTTCGCTGCACTGGCTTCCGCCCTTCCCTCCCCCGACAAGCCGCTGGCCCTGCTAGCGGATGGGTCGGGCGTGACCTATGGCGAACTCTTCGCCCTCTCCGCCCGGCTTGCGGGTCTCTTGGCCGCGCGCGGCGTGAAGCCGGGCGACCGGGTGGCGGTGCAGGTCGAGAAGTCCTGGCCCTGCCTCGCCCTCTATCTGGCCACGCTGCGCGCTGGCGCCGTCTATCTGCCGCTCAATACCGCCTATACCCTGAACGAAGTCCGCTATTTCCTCGGCGATGCCGAGCCGACCCTGTTCGTCTGCCGGCCGGAGAATGCGGCAGAGAGCCGTGCACTGGCGGACCAGCTCGGCGTCGCCGGCGTCGAGACGCTGGATACTGATGGCGCCGGATCGCTCATCGACGCCGCTGCCGGCTTTCCGGCGACGTTCGACGACGTGCCGCGCGGGGCGGACGACCTGGCCGCCATTCTGTACACCTCCGGCACGACGGGACGCGCCAAGGGCGCGATGCTGACCCACGGCAATCTGCTTTCCAACGCGCAAGCGTTGAAGGAGTGCTGGCGTTTCTCCGAGGCGGATGTGCTCATCCACGCGCTGCCGCTGTTTCACACCCACGGCCTGTTCGTGGCGGCGAACATTGTCCTGCTGAGCGGTGCGTCGATGTTCTTCCGCGCGAAGTTCGACCCGCGGGAGGCGATCGCGCTGATGGACCGGGCGACCTGCCTGATGGGCGTGCCCACCTTCTACACGCGGCTGCTTGATCAACCCGGCCTGACGCACGACGCGGCACGGCACATGCGGCTCTTCGTGTCCGGCTCCGCGCCGCTGCTGGAGGAGACGCACCGTGCCTTCCAAGAGCGCACCGGCCACGCCATCCTGGAACGCTACGGGATGACCGAGACCTGCATGAACACGTCGAACCCCTATGAGGGCGAGCGCATCGCCGGCACGGTGGGCTTTCCCCTGCCCGGGGTAGGCGTGCGCATCACAGATCCCGCGACCGGCGCCGAACTGCCCGCCGGCGAGATCGGCATGGTGGAGGTGAAGGGCCCGAACGTGACCAAGGGCTACTGGCGCATGCCGGAGAAGACGGCGAGCGAGTTCCATGACGGGTTCTTCGTCACCGGCGATCTCGGCTGCATCGATGCGAACGGCTATCTGAGTATCGTCGGGCGCGGCAAGGACCTCGTCATCACGGGCGGCTTCAACGTCTATCCCAAGGAAGTGGAGGGCGAGATCGATGCCATCGACGGCGTGGTCGAGAGCGCCGTCATCGGCGTTCCGCACCCCGATTTCGGCGAAGGCGTCACCGCCGTGGTGGTCGCCGGCAAGGGGGCTGGCCTGAGCGAGCAAGCGGTCCAGCAGGCGCTGGAAGGGCGGCTGGCGAAGTTCAAGCAGCCCAAGCGCGTGTTCTTCGTCGACGAACTGCCGCGCAACACGATGGGCAAGGTGCAGAAGAACATCCTGCGCGACAGCTACAAGGATATCTACCGCCGAAGCGCCTAGAAATCCCGGCACCGCAAGGATCGCCCGGCTCTCAAACGTCGAAAAGGTGGCGGACCAACCGCCCGACGAGACGACATCGAGGAAACGCCAACAGCCCGCCGGAAGGCGGCGACACGGAGGAAACCATGAACGCCACGCGACGCATCGCGCGCGCCCTGACCCTTGGCTGCGCCCTGACCTTCGCCGGAGGCCTCGCCCTCGCGCTCCCGTCCGCCGCACAGGACATCACATTGCGCGCCTCGCACCAGTTCCCGGGCGGCAAGGGCGACCCGCGCGACGAGATGGTGCAGATGATCGCCCGCGACGTCGAGGCTGCCAATGTCGGGCTGAAGATCCAGGTCTTCCCGGGATCGTCGCTGTTCAAGGCCAATGAGCAGTGGGGCGCGGTCACCAAGGGGCAGCTCGACATCACGTCCTTCCCCCTCGACTACGCCTCCGGCCGCGTGCCCCAGTTCTCCGCGACGCTGATGCCCGGGCTGGTGCGCAATTTCGACCGCGCCGACCGCCTCAACGACTCGCCCTTCATGCAGGACATCAAGGCGCTGGTCGAGAAGAACGGTGCCATCGTCATCGCCGACGCGTGGCTGTCGGGGGCCTTCGCCTCGAAGAAGGGCTGCATTACCGGCCCCGCCAGCATCGAGGGCCAGGTGACCCGGGCGGCCGGGCCCGCCTTCGAACAGATGCTTGCCGCGGCCGGCGCCTCCATCGCCTCCATGCCATCCTCGGAAATCTATTCCGGCATGCAGACCGGCGTGCTCGACGCGACCAACACATCCTCGGAGAGCTTCGTCTCGTATCGCCTTTACGAGCAGGTGAAGTGCCTGACCGCGCCGGGCGAGAACGCGATCTGGTTCATGTATGAGCCCGTGCTGGTGTCGAAGCAGACCTTCGAGCGGCTCAACCCGGCCCAGCAGAAGGCCATCCTCGACGCGGGCAAGAAGGCGCAGGCCTGGTTCGCCGCGGAGGTGCGCAAGGGCGACCAGAAGTTGATCGACACCTACAAGAAGGCGGGAGTGGAAGTGGTGGAAATGTCCGCCGCCGATTACGACGCCTGGCTGAAGGTGGCGCAGGAGAGCTCGTACAAGAACTTCGCCGAGAAGGTGAAGGGCGGCGACGAACTGATCAAGAAGGCCCTCGCCGTCCAGTGACGCCGGAGCCTGCGCGGCGCCTGTCCGGGCGCCGCGGAGCTCTGCGCCGGCACACCGGGCCAAAGTGCCCGTCTCCCCTTCCCGACAAGCGAGACCCTCATGGTCAACCTGTTCCTGCGCGCGGTCGATCTTGCCTCCCGGATCGCCGCCTTCATCGCCGGGCTGCTGCTCATCGCGGCCATGCTCGTGATCTGCGAGATGATCTTCCTGCGCTACGTCTTCCGCGCGCCGACGATCTGGCAGACGGATTTCGTCGTCTTCTCCGCCACCGCCGCCATGTTCCTCGGGGCGCCCCATGTGCTGAGGACCCGCGGGCATGTCGGCGTCGACGTGATCGAACTGGCCCTGGCCCCCGGGCCGCGGCGGATTCTCGGCCTGGTCGGCGCCGTGCTCGGCCTCGCCTTCGCCGTGCTGATGACCATCGCCAGTACGATCTTCTTCCACGAGGCTTATGTGAACGAGTGGCGGACCTCGACCATCGCGGCCATCACGCTGTGGATTCCGCTGCTGCCTTTGCCGATCAGCTTCGGCCTTCTCTCGCTGCAATACGTCGCCGAACTGGTCCGCCGCCTGAGCGGCGCCTATGAAGCCGAGGGTCACGCATGATGAGCCTTTCTCCCACGTCGTCCGGCGCGCTCATCATCGCCCTGCTGTTCGTGCTGCTCGCCACCGGCATGCCGATCGCCTTCGCGCTCGGCCTGACCGCCATAGGCGGGCTTCTGCTGGCGAGCGGACCGGGCGTGTTCGAGGTGCTCGCCGAGACCATGTTCGCCGGCATCGCCAACCTCGCCTATGTCTCGATCCCGATGTTCGTGCTGATGGGCGCGGCGGTCGCCGCGACACCGGCCGGGCGCGATCTCTACGAGGCGCTCGACCGCTGGCTCAACCGCGTCCCCGGCGGGCTGGTGCTATCGAACATCGGCGCCTGCGCCATCTTCGCCGGCATGACCGGCTCCAGCCCGGCGACCTGCGCGGCCATCGGCAAGATGGGCATCCCGGAGATGCTGAGACGCGGCTACCCGGCCTCGGTCGCCACGGGCTCGATCTGCGCCGGCGGCACGCTCGGCATCCTCATCCCGCCGTCGGTGACGATGATCGTCTACGGCATCGCCACCGAGAGCTCGATCGGCCGCCTGTTCCTGGCGGGCGTCATGCCGGGCCTCATGCTCACCGCGATGTTCATGGCCTGGGCGCTCTATGACTGCCGGCGCGAGAACTTCACCTTCGATATCAGCGGCAACCGTTTCAGCTTCGGCCAGAAGCTCGCCGCGCTGCCGCGGGTCACGCCTTTCCTCATCATCATCCTCGGCACGCTCTACGTACTTTACGGCGGCGTCGCCACGCCCTCCGAGGCGGCGGGCGCCGGCGCTTTCCTCACGCTCGGCGTCGTCATCGTGATGTACCGGCTGTTCCGGCCCAAGCCGATCTTCGACATCTTCTCCTCGACCCTGCGCGAAAGCGTCATGATCATGATGATCATGGCGTCGGCGGAGCTCTTCGCCTTCGCGCTCTCCTCGCTGTTCATCACCCAGACGGTGGCCGCCGCCATCGCCTCTCTCGAGGTCAACCGATGGGTGCTGATGGCGCTGATCAACCTGTTCCTGCTGATCGCCGGCATGTTCCTGCCGCCGGTGGCGATCATCGTGATGTCGGCGCCGCTGCTCTACCCGATCGTGGTCTCTTCCGGCTTCGATCCGTACTGGTTCGCGGTGGTGCTCACCATCAATATGGAGATCGGCCTCATCACCCCGCCGGTCGGCCTGAACCTGTTCGTGGTGAAGGCGATCGCGCCTCAGGTGCCGGCCCAGCAGGTGCTGCGCGGCTCGCTGCCCTATGTGCTGCTGATGATGCTGGGCATCGTCATCCTCAGCATCTTCCCGCAGATTGCGACCTGGCTGCCGACCTATGTGATGGGCCCGCTGTGAGGCGCCGCCACAATGGCAACGCATTGAACGGCTAGAGGATGGGGCTGTCGCTCCTGCGACCGGCCCCATCCCATCGATGCCGGGCTCTTTTCACCCCACATTGACGCACCTGCGTCAGCCGCCGGCCAAGGGCCGATGCGGCCAAGAGGATATATGCGTACTCCCACTCTCACCCCGTCCGCTCCCGCCATCGTCCGCCCCCGTCCGGAGTGGAAGCCGGAGCCCTGCGGCCTCACGCGCGAACAGATCCGCGCCATCGTCATCGAGCAGATCGGCTAGCGCCCTCCCGCAGGAGCGCTCAATCCGCTCCTGCCAGTCGCTCCATCCCTTTCTCAATCTCTGCCCGCAAGCGGCGCTGCGCCGTCTCGTCGACCGGGAACCGCCACATCAGGGCGACCGCGGCGAGCTTGGCGGGGATCGGCAGCCAGGCGTAGAGCACAGCCAGCGCCGTGCCCGCTTCCACCGAGGGCGCACCCACGCCGGGCCGGTAGCCGGCCCAATCCAGCAGCGGGAAGGTTATGCCCACGGCGGCCGCGAGCGCGAGCTTGGTGGCCAGCGCCCAGAGCGCGAAATAGAGCCCCGAGCGCTGTTCGCCCGAAGCGGCGGTGTCGACGTCGATCACATCCGCCTGGATGGCTGGCGGCAGCGCCACGTCAAAGGCGAGCAGAAGTCCCGTCACCACACAGATGAGCGCAAACGGCACCACGTCGCCCGGCCCCAGAAAGCCTGCGCCGGCGAAGACCACGCATGCCGCCAGCATCGCCCCGCACCAGGCGCGATGCTTGCCGAAACGGCCCGCGCAGAGCAGCGCCACCGGCAGTCCGGCAACGCCGCAGAGAAAATAGAGGAACAGCAGTGGCCCCTGCAGGCTTGCCGCACCGAGGCGGTCGGCCACGAAATAGAGAAACAGCGTCGCGGGAATCGCATTGGCGATGCCGTTGAGCAGGAAAGCCGCGACCAGTCGGAGGAACGGCCGGTTCGCGCGAAGATGACCCAGCCCCGCCGCGAAGCCGAGCCTTTCCCGCGAACGGTTCGCCGGTTCCGGGACACCGTAGACGCAGGCAGCGCAGAGCAGCGGCAGGCTGGCCAGCACGAACACGCCCATCGCCGCCAGCCCATGGAAGCCGTCGCCACCCGTGCCGAGCCCGACCGCGAAAGGAAGCGCGATGGCCAGCAGTGTGCCCACCAGCGTTACCGCTT
>JAEYTJ010000292.1 GCA_023434095.1 Pseudomonadota bacterium
CCCCCCCGCGGGCGGGGGGGCGCCCCCCCCCCCCCGACGGTTCACTGCACCGCCGGCTGCTTGGCGAGACCGAGGTCGCGCAGCAGGGCGAGATGCTCGTCATGCAGCTTCTGCATGTAGGGCTTCACCTCGGCGGCGGGGATCATCTGGCTGCGCAGGAAGTTCTCCTTGAGGCTCGCCTGCCATTCCGGATTGGCGACCAGCTTGGCGATGGCGTCGTCCCAGAACTTTACGGTGGCGGCGTCGAGGCCGGGCGGGCCGGCGAGGCCCCAGGCCTGCCCCCACACCACGTCGTAGCCCTGCTCGCGGGCGGTGGGGATGTCCTTCAGCTCCGGCTCGGTGCGCCGCTCGCTGGACAGGATGGCGATGATGCGCGCCTTGCCGCCCTTCACCAGCGGCAGCGCCTCGGAAGGCGTGAGCGTCATGAAATCGACATTGCCGCCGAGGAAGGCGGCTTGGGCGGCGCCGCCACCGTCGAAGGGCACGTAGTTCAGCTTGACCTTGCCGGCCTTTTCCACGAGGCCCGACACCATGTGGTCGGTGGAGCCCGACTGCGCGCCGGCGACCTTGACCGAGCGTTCGCGCTGGGCGGCGAGCTCGACCAGCTGCTTCATGTCCTTCACCGGCGAATCCGCCTGCACCACCAGCACGAGGTCGCCCTGGATGAACATGCTGATGGGCGTCAGCTTGTCGTAGAGCGTCGGCAGGCCCTGGGTGATCGGCGTGGTGAGGATCGGCTGGGCGATGCACAGCACCACGTTGCGGTCGCCCGCCTTGCCCATCACGAAATTGCCGGCGACCATCCAGGAGCCGCCGGTGCGGTTCTGCACCACCAGCGGATTGGTGATGATCTTCTGCTCGTTGAGGATCTTGGCGGCCCGGCGCATCAGCACGTCGGGCGTGCCGCCCGGGCTGGTGCCGGTGGTGATCTCGATCGGGCCGGTGGGGGCGCCCTGCGCCATCAGGCCGGTGGGAGCGAGGGTGGCGGCCGCGCCGAGCGCGAGGGCCAGCGCGGCGTGTTTCAGGCATAGGCGAAACGGCCGCGCGACGAAAGCGTGGATCATGTGGCGTTCCTTCCCAAGGGTATGGCACAGCGTCTTTTTGACGTCTTGTGTCATCAGGAGAAGATGCCGTACCGAAGTTGTCAAGTTAAAACAAAATAAACAATTGAACATACCTATGTCGTTTCGACATGTACCAAGTACATATCGGCATAGGTCAAATAACAGGGTTACGAGTTCTGTCCAGCCGGCGCCGCCGACGGGGAGGCGTCAGAAATACGGCAGCTGCGGCGCGCCGGGGGCAACGGGCAGGATCTCGTCGCGCCAGAAGCCGCCGCCGGCCGCCCCGAGCAGATCGGCGAAGGCGGAGGGCCGCGCGAGATCGGCGGCGCCGAGGACATGAAGGCCGATGCCGGCCGCCGCGAGCCGCTCGCGCCGCCGGCGCTCCGCACCCGGGGTCAGCGAGGAGGGGGCGAAGAGCACCGCTTTCGCCGCGTCGCCGAGCCAGAGCAGCATGTCGACCGGGCAGGGCACGGCGCCGCCATCGTCGGCGACCGGCAGCAGGGCGCGCGGCAGCGGCAGCGGCGCGGAATAAAGCACGTCTGCCGGCGCGAACAGCCCGGCGAGCGGGCGCAGGCTCTCCTCGATGGCCGGGCGGCGGGCGGCGATGACGGCGTGCAGATGAGCGAGATAGCCCTCGATGAACCGCGCGGCATTGCCGTTCCACCCGCCCGACAGGCGCCGCAGGTGATCGGCGAGGCGCTCGTCCGGCGTCCGGGCCGGCTCGCCCGGCGAGGGCGACGGCAGCGCGAAGGCCTCGGCGTTGAGGCGCAGCATCCGGCCGGGCGTGAGGCTGAGCGCGGGAAGCCGGGCGAGCGCCGCCGCCTCCGCCGGCACGCGCTCCGCGCCATAGGCGATGCGGGCCGTCGGGCCGGCCGGGAAGGGCCAGGCCGCAGGGCTTTGCGGCGCCCCAGGCGCGGCGTTTGCCGATGTCGCGATGCGCGTCGTCATGGTCTCCCTCGCCGCGCCGTCACGATCCGGTCCGCGATGGGGGCCTGTCAATCACACGAAGCGAACGCGCAGGGGAGGGGCGATCATCATTCCTGATCGGCGGGATAAGAACTTATGGTTTCGCCTCCGGCCGGCCGGCCCGCTAGCGTCCGGCTCCACCGGAAGAGAGGGAGCGCCATGACGGGACCAGCGCTGACGGGACCTGCGCAGATGGGGCCGGCGGAGTTCATCCGCTCGGGAGACGCCGAGATCGCGATCCGGGTCGACGGACCCGCGCATCTGCCGTGGCTGGTGCTGTCGAACTCGCTCGCCGCCGATACGGGCATGTGGGACGACCAGATGGCGGCGCTCACCCGCAGCCACCGCGTGCTGCGCTACGATACGCGCGGCCATGGGCAAAGCACCGCGCCGGCAGGGCCCAACAGCTTCGACCTGCTGGTCGGCGACCTTGTGGCGGCGATGGATGCGGTGGGCGCGGCGCGGGCCGACCTGCTGGGGCTTTCCATGGGCGGGATGACGGCGCTCGGCGTCGGGCTCGCCCATCCGGAACGGGTGGGGCGGCTGATCTGCGCCGCCGCCCGCGCCGACGCGCCCCCGCCCTTCGTCGCCGGCTGGGACCAGCGCATCGCCGCGGTGGAGAGCGGCGGCATGGCGGCCATTCTCGCCGGCACGCTGGAGCGCTGGTTCACCCCCGCCCTGCGGGCGGCGCGGCCCGAGACGGCCGACCGCGCGGCGCGGATGATCCTGGCGACGGCGCCGACCGGCTATATCGGCTGCGCGCAGGCGCTGAAGCGGCTGGACTATCTGCGCCATCTGCCGACGATGCGGCCGCCGGCGCTGTTCATCGCCGGGGAGCTGGACGTGGCGGCGCCGGTCGAGGCCATGCAGGCGATGGCGGAGGCGTCGCCGCACGGCACCTTCGCCGTGCTGCCGGGCGTCGCGCATCTGTGCAACATGGAAGACGCCGACGGCTTCACGGCGGCGGTGACGGATTTTCTCGGCCGGACCCGGCAGGCGGCGGAATAGACGGGCTAGGATCGGCCGCGCCACGCCGCACAGACGGCGACGCGCCGGCTGCGAAAGGGAGGACGCTATGCTCGACCACACCAGGCTCGACGATGTGAAGATCGACCTGATCTCCGGGATGCGGCTGATCGGCCACGACCCGATCGCCGGCTTCGGCGGCATCGGCGAGGGCATGTCGCTGCAGCGGGCGCCGGACGGGCGGCGCATCCTCTGGCTCGCCCATGAGGGCCCGCCGAAGAACTTCACCGGTATCGACGTGACCGATCCGCGCCGGCCGCGGGTGATCGTGCAGACCGAGCTGCCGCACAACAAGGTGCGCTCCAACTCGCTGGAGACCTCCGGCAATCTGATGGCGGTGGCCTACCAGACCTATGGCGTGGGCCTTCAGCCGGCCGGGGTGGAGCTGTTCGACATCTCGGTGCCGGAAAATCCCCGCTCGATCAGCTTCTTCGACTGCTCCGGCCCGCATTCGCGCGGGGTCCACCAGGTGTGGTTCGTCGATGGCGAGTTCATCCATTGCGCCGCCGGCGCCGCCGACTTCATCCCGCGCAACCCGCTGGACGACCAGGCCTACCGCATCATCGACGTGCGCGACCCGGCGCGGCCGGTGGAGGCAGGGCGGTGGTGGCTGCCGGGCACGGCGGAGGGCGACGACGCCCCGCCGCCGGAGCGGCTGACGATCGACAGCGGCATTCGCTGCCACAACACCAATGTCTATCCCGCCCGTCCCGACCGCGCCTATGTCGGCTATATCGACGGCGGGTTCCACGTGATGGACATTTCCGACAAGTCCCGCCCCACGGTGATTTCCCGCTTCAACCCGAACCCGCCTTTCCCCGGCTTCGCCCACACGCTGATGCCGCTGTTTGGCCGCGACCTCGCCGTGGCGACGCATGAATGCATCCACGACAACGGCTTCGACTGGCCCAAGCTCACCTGGCTGCTCGACATACGCCGCGAGGACAATCCGGTGCCGCTGAGCACGCTGCCCATGCCCTCCTTCGAGGAATATTCCCGCAAGGGCGGGCGCTTCGGCTGCCACAATGTGCATGAGAACCCGCCGCGCGACACCGCGCTGCACTCCGAGACGCTGATCTTCTCGACGCTGTTCAATGGCGGCCTGCGGGTGCACGACATTGCCGACCCGCTGAGCCCGCGCGAGGTGGCGGCCTTCGTGCCCTCCGCCCCGCCCGGCGCGCGGGTGCCGGCGATCCAGCTGAATGAGGTCTATGCCGACGAGACCGGGGTGGTGTATTGCGCCGACCGCCATGCCGGCGGTCTCTATATCCTCGAACTGGACATCTGAGGGGAGGTCCGCGCGCTCATGCCGGAGGACGCCGCGCCCGTTCCCGTGCTGCTGATCACCGGCTTTCTCGGCAGCGGCAAGAGCACGCTGCTGAACAATTTGCTGCGCGACCCCGACATGGCGGCGACGGCGGTGATCATCAACGAGTTCGGCGATGTCGCCATCGACCATTTGCTGGTGGAGAGCGCCATCGAGAACGCCATCGTGCTGCAGAGCGGCTGCATCTGCTGCACGGTGCGCGGCGATCTCGTCGACACGCTCGACGATCTCGGCGCCAAGGTGCGCCAGGGGCTGCTGCCCCCCTTCACCCGCGTCGCCATCGAGACCACCGGCCTCGCCGACCCGGCAGCGCTGGTGCACAGTTTCCTCACCGAGCGCAGCCTCGTCGAGCGTTTCGTGCTGCGCGCCGTGGTGACGACGGTGGACGCGGTGAACGGGGCCGGCCAGCTCGACGATTTCGCCGAGGCGCGCCATCAGGTGGCGCTGGCCGATATCCTGCTGCTCACCAAGGTCGACCTCGCCCCCGCCGGCGGGGTAGAGGCGCTGGGCGCGCGTCTGGCGGCGCTGAACCCCGGCGCGGCGCGGGTGCCGGTACTGAATGGCGCGATGCGCCCGCGCGAGCTGTTCGAGCTGGTGCCGGACGCCCCGGCGCGGGCGCAGGACGACGTGCTGCGCTGGCTGAACGAGCAGGCCTTCGCCGCCGCTGCCGCCGCCCCGCATGACGGCGATATCCGCGCCTTCGCCCTGACGCTCGACCGCCCGGTGGCGCGCGAGGCGCTGCGGCTATGGCTGCGGGCGGTGCTGTCGCTGCGTGGGGCCGACCTGCTGCGGCTGAAGGGCATCGTGAACCTTCAGGGCGAGGAGACGCCGCTGGTGGTGCACGCGGTGCGCGACCTGCTGCACCCGCCGGTGCGCCTCGCCGCCTGGCCGACCGGGGACCGCAGCACGCGCCTCGTCGTCATCGCCCGCCACATGCCGCCGGCGGCGCTGCAGGAGAGCCTCGACATCCTCGCGCGGACGCCAAGCGCGGCGTGAGGGGAGATCGGCCCTCTCAGTCCACCGCGATCATCACGTCCGACGCCTTGACCACCGCATAGGCCTTGCCGCCTTCCTTCAGGCCGAGCTCGTCCACCGCCTCGTTGGTGATGGAGGAGGTGAGCACCTGCCCGCCGCCGATGTCGATGCGCACATGCGAGGTGGTGGCGCCCTTGGTGACCTTCACCACGGTGCCGGGGACGACGTTGCGGGCGCTGAGCTTCATGGGGCTTTCTCCTGTTCGGGGGCTGGTGGTGGGAGGGGAGCGTCGAGCACGCGGACCTCGATCCGCATGACATCGAACATCTGCCGGCCGCCGCGCCGGTCGCCCGGCACGACGAGCCGGGGCGTGCGGGCGGCCGGAATGGCCTCGCCGTCGCGCACATGGGCGAGAAGGACGGGGGCGTCGCCGAGGTCCGGCGCCAGATCGCCCGCCGCGAGCACGACGGCGTAGCCATCGCCGGCGGTGACGACGACGATGCTGCGCAGCAGGGCGCCGTGGGCGTCCGCATCGATAAGGCCCTGCGCGGTGAGGATGTCCCACAGGCGCGCCCCGGTGAACCGGGCGCGCTCCGGCCCCTTCGAGGTTTGATAGGCCACGGTGAGCGTTTCCGCCGGCAGCACGCGTAGCGCGTCGGCCGAGAGGGAGACCTCCTTGCCCGCGCCCACCAGCGTCACAGAAGCGCGCGCGAAGGCCGGGGCGCTGCAAAGGGCGAGAAGGGCGGCAGCGAGGAGGGGGCGGAAGAACATGGCGCGACCATCTGAAGTGTATCTCTAGGGATACAGGAAGGCCTTGCCGGGGGCAATGTGGGCGCGAGGTGGCTTTGGTTTCCTCAAATTCCTATACTAGGAAAATAGTCCTTGACAGCGCGACGCTGGCGAGGTAGCTTTCCCCCATGCTCCAGAACTGCGTCGGCGGGCCCTGCGGCTTTCGGCAGGGCGCTTGTCTCCGGCCGGCTTTCGGCCGGTTTCTTCATCCGCGCGGCAATGTCACGGAAAGGGAGGCGCGATGTCGGTTCCCCGCAAGGTCGTTACGCCGGAGGCGGTCGCGATGGCGCGCCACCTCTATGAACAGACAAATGTGCCCCTGCGCGACATCGCCGTCCTGCTCGGCGTCGGCATGACGACGCTGGTGCAGCGGGTGAAGCAGTGGGGCTGGGCGCCGCGCTCGGCTCGCATGCCCACCGCGTCGCCGCCCGCGCCCGTCACCCCGGCCGCGGGCTGGCTGCCGGCAGAGGACGGTGCCGGCCGGGAGCCGCCGTCACGCGGCGCGCTGATCGCCCGGCTGATCGCGCGGATCGAGGCCGAGATGTCCAACGTCGAGCGGTTGCTGGCGCAGGCCGGCGGCAACGAGGGACTGGCCGGCAATGAGCGCGCCGCCCGCACGCTGGCCATACTCGTGCGCTCCCTGCGCGAACTCGCGGCGCTCGACAAACTGGAGCCGGACGGGAGTGACGATGACGCCGACCGCGACGCCGACGCCTTCCGACGCGAGCTTGGCCGCACGCTTGAGCGCGTGCTGGCGGGCGGGCCGGCTTCCTGAGGCGCTGGCGGCGCTCGACGCGCCGACGCTCGACTGGCTGCGCCATCACTGGCCGCTGATCGGCCGGCTGGGCCAGCAGCCGCCCCCTCAGGCGCAGGGCGGCGGCGACTGGCTGACCTGGCTGATGCTCGGCGGGCGCGGCGCCGGCAAGACACGGGCGGGCGCCGAATGGGTGCGCGCGCTGGTTCACGGCCGCGCCGGGCCGGCGGCCGGGCGGCTGGCGCTAGTGGCGGAAAGCCTTGGCGATGTGCGCGAGGTGATGGTGGAGGGCGTCTCCGGCCTCATCGCCATCCATCCGCGCGGCGAGCGCCCGAGCTGGGAGCCGACGCGCCGCCGCCTGCAATGGCCGAACGGCGCGGTGGCGCAGGGCTTTTCCGCCGACGACCCGGAGAGTTTGCGCGGGCCGCAATTCGATGCCGCCTGGTGCGACGAACTGGCGAAATGGCGCTACGCGCAGGCCGCCTTCGACATGCTGCAGTTCGGCCTGCGGCTGGGCGAGCGGCCGCGCCAGATGGTGACGACCACACCGCGCCCGACCGCGCTGATCCGCGCCCTGCTCGCCGACCCGCGCACGGCGGTGACGCGGATGGGGACGGCGGAGAACGCCGCGCATCTGGCGCCGAGCTTTCTCGACACCGTGGTCGGCCGCTATGCCGGCACGCGGCTCGGCCGGCAGGAACTCGAGGGCGAACTGATCGAGGACCGTGCCGACGCGCTGTGGAACCGCGCGGCGCTGGACGCGGCACGGGTGCCGGCGGCGCCGGAACTGGCGCGGCAGATGGAGCGCATCGTGGTGGCGGTCGATCCGCCGGCCTCGTCCACCCGGCGGGCGGATGCCTGCGGCATCCTCGCGGCGGGGATCGACGCGGACGGGATTGTCCATGTTCTGGCGGATGAGAGCGCGCAGGGCCTGACGCCGAATGGCTGGGGCGCCCGCGCCATCGGCCTGTTCCAGACGCTGGAGGCCGACCGGGTGGTGGTGGAGGTGAACCAGGGCGGGGAGATGGTGAAAACCATCCTCGCCGGCATCGACCCCGCTGTCCCGGTCGCCGAGGTGCGGGCGACGCGCGGAAAATGGCTGCGCGCCGAGCCGGTGGCCGCGCTCTACGAGCAGGGACGGGTGCGCCATGCCGGCCCCTTCCCGGCGCTGGAGGACGAGATGTGTGACTTTGGTCCGGAAGGGCTTTCCAACGGCCGTTCGCCCGACCGGCTTGACGCGCTGGTCTGGGCGGTGACCGCGCTGGCCCTCGGCCCCCGCGCGACCGCGCCGCGGGTGCGCCGGGTGTGAGGGGGCGAAGGACGCGTGTCCCGGACAAGTGACGCCGCAGGCGGAACGCCGATCCGGGACCCAGCGAAAAGGTTCGGCCAAAGAGTTGCCCCTGGGCCCCGGATCGGCGCCGCGCGCTGCGCGGCTGGTCCGGGGAACGCGCGCCGGCGGGTTGCCACCGCTTGCGTCCCGGCTCTGGCGCTTCGTCTTCGGCCGGGATGACGGTCCTGTTTCAACCGGAGCCTGTTCATGAAGCTCTTTCCCTTCTCCTTCGGTCACCGGGCCGCGCCGCCGGAGGCCAAGGCCTCGCGCACCCAGGCGCTGGTGGCGCTGCTCGCCGGCCATCGGCCGCAATGGACGCCGCGCGACTATGGCGCGCTCGCCCGCGAGGGCTATCAGCGCAACGCCATCGCCTATCGCTGCGTGCGGCTGATCGCGCAGGGGGTGGGCGAACTGCGTCCGCTGCTGACGCAGGACGGGCGCGAAAGCACGAGCCACCCGCTGCTCGACCTGCTGGCGCAGCCCAATGCGCGGCTTTCCGGGCCGGGGCTGATGGAAGCGCTGGCCGCGCATCTGCTGCTCGCCGGCAATGCCTATGCCGAGGCGGTGAGCCTCGGCGGCGCGCCGCGCGAACTGCATGTGCTGCGCCCCGACCGGATGCGCGTGGTCGCCGGCGCCGATGGCTGGCCGCAGGCCTATGACTACACGGCGGGCGGGCGCTCGGTGCGTTTCGTGCAGGAGGGGGCCGGGCAGGGTGTCGCGCCCATCCTGCATGTGGCGATGTTCAACCCGCTCGACGACCATTACGGCGCCCCGCCGCTGGAGGCGGCGCAGATCGCGCTCGACCTGCACAACGCCGCCGGCGCCTGGAACAAGGCGCTGCTCGACAATGCCGCGCGGCCCTCCGGCGCGCTCATCTATGGCGGAGCGGGCAACCTTTCCGACGAGCAGTTCGACCGGCTGAAGGAGGAGCTGGAGGCGAATTTCTCCGGCAGCGCCAATGCCGGCCGGCCGCTGCTGCTGGAAGGCGGGCTCGACTGGCGCCCGCTCTCGCTCTCGCCGCACGACATGGATTTCCTGGAGGCCAAGAACGCCGCCGCGCGCGAGATCGCGCTGGCCTTCGGTGTGCCGCCCATGCTGCTCGGCATTCCCGGCGATGCGACCTATGCCAATTATGCCGAGGCGAGCCGCGTGCTGTGGCGCCAGACCATCCTGCCGCTGGGCCGCCGGCTGTTCCACGAGATCGGCCAGTGGCTCGGTCCCGCCTACGGGCCGGGGCGGCTGGTGCTGGAGCCGGACCTCGACGCCATCGAGGTGCTGCACGGCGAGCGCGAGGCGCTGTGGCGCCGGGTGAGCGAGGCGAGCTTCCTCACCGACGACGAAAAGCGCCAGGCGGTGGGCTATGGGGTGCGGGGGTGAGGAGGCCTGCGTGCTTCGAGGCCGGCCCGTGGCCGGCGCCTCAGCATGACGAGATTCTTGAACCCTCAGCGCCGTGCGGCGCGCGGCTTGTCCGGAGAACGGGGCTTGAGGCGGAGCGGGGCCGCGCTGCGCCTCGGCTGGAAAAACCCGCCGAATGACCGTCATGCCCGGCCCAAAGCCGGGCATCCAAGATGTTGGCCTGAGAAGACCTGGATCCCCGGGCCAAGCCCGGGGATGACGGTGCTTCCGTGGAGCGCACCATGCAAACCCTGATCGACGCCTTTGCCGTGCGAGGGGATCTCGCCCATCTCGCTTTGCTGATGTGGGCGCTGGGGGCCTCGGCGCTGGCCGGGATCGCGCTGCGCGAGCTGGGGCGGGCGGTGCGGCGCTTCGACGATTTCGTGCGCGAGATCGCGCGCTTCAACGCCCTGTTCGGAGACGACACATGACCTCGACCCCGCGCATCCGGGCCTTCCTGCCCGGCCGCTTCCACGGGCTCGCGCCCCGCCTGCCGGCGCCCGACCGGGCCGGGCAGGCACCGCAGGTGTTCCGCCAGTTCGGCCACACGCTCGGCCGGCTGGAGCGCGCCGCCGCCACCCGCCGGGCGGGCGCGGGCGGCGCCGGGCAAGGGGAGGGCGCATGAGCGCGTGGCCGCCGCCCCCTCTCCCGCGCCTCGCGCGCAAGGCTCTGGCGGGCCCCTTCGCCGGCACTCTGGCCACTATCGCCCCCGACGGCAGCTTCGAGGGCTATGCCGCGCTGTTCGGCCGGGTCGATCTCGGCCGCGACCTGATCCTGCCCGGCGCCTTTGCCCGCTCGCTCGCCGAGCGCGGTGCCGGCGGGGTGCGCCTGCTCTTCCAGCACGACCCGGCCGAGCCGATCGGCACCTGGGCCAGCCTCGCCGAGGATTCGCGCGGGCTCTACGTCAAGGGCCGACTGACGCTCGACGTCGCCCGCGCCCGCGAGGTGCTGGCGCTGATGCGGGCCGGGGCGATCGACGGGCTCTCCATCGGCTTCCGCACGGTGGAGGGCCGCACCGACCCGCGCACAAGGGTGCGCCGGCTCTCGCATATCGACCTGTGGGAGGTGTCGGTCGTCACCTTTCCGATGCAGCCGGACGCGCGGATCGCCAGCGTGAAGCGGGCGGGGGAGACGCTCGCCGGCGCCATCCGCCGCGGCGCCCGCCGGCTGCGGGCCCTGCCGGAACTGCGACCGGTGGCGGTGTGAGGGCCGGCGTGCTTCGAGGCCGGGGCGGGACCCAGCGAACGAGCTTTGGCCAAAGGGTCTCCCCTGGGCCCCGGATCGGCGCCGCGCGGCGCGCGGCTTGTCCGGGGAACGGTCGGCTCAATGCCGGCCCGCGGTCGGCGCCTCCGCATGACGAGGCTTCTGCATCACGAACGCCGTCATCCTGAGGTGCGCGCGAAGCGCGCCTCGAAGGATGTCGCGCCCGTGCCCTCGCCTCCGTCCTCCCGGGCGGTCCGCAGAACCGACCCGGCATCGCAACCCCGTCTCACGATCCCGGCTCTCCGGCGGCGCCGGCGGCCGGGACGACCTCACTTCTTGCAAACAGGACATCAACTCCATGCAGCCGAGCCCCATTGCCCCCGAATGCAAATCCGCCGGCCCGGAAGTCTCCGCCGCCTTCGAGGAATTCATGAGCGCCTTCGAGGCGTTCAAGGACGCCAACGACCAGCGGCTCGGCGCGCTGGAGCGGCGCGGCGGCGATGTGGTCGCCGACGACA
>JAEYTJ010000237.1 GCA_023434095.1 Pseudomonadota bacterium
CGTCGCCGCGCCGGGTCGCCGGACATCCGCACCCCGCTCAGGCTCCAGGAAGGCGGCGCCCCGAAGGTGCGGCGGAAGTCGCGGGTGAAATGGGCCTGGTCGCAGAAGCCGGCCTCGTGCGCGGCGGCGGTCAGGCGGCTGCCGCCCGCGACCGCGGCGATCGCCACGCGCATGCGGCGCCAGGCGCGGTAGCGGCGATAGGGCACGCCGATCTCCCGCGTGAACAGGTGCTGGAAATGGTGCGGCGAGAGGCCGACGCGCGCACATGCCCGCGCCACGCCCGGCCAGTCGTCCGCGCCTTCGTCCTGCGCGGCAATGATGAGGGCGATGCGCGGGTCGAGCGGGCGTCGCGCCTGCCGTGCCCCGAAGCCGAGCAGGTCGTCGAGCGCTGCGCCGGCCCAGTCGCCGCTGCCCGCATCCTCCCACAGCGCGCGCATCGGCGCGATGTCGCCCGCGGCTCCGAGGACGGCGCCGCCACTTTCCTCGCCGCCGGCGGTCAGGGCCGCGAGGCTGGCCGGCCCGGTCACCGAGGGCTCGACATAGAGCACGCCGATAGGCTCCCCGCCGACATCGAGCTCATGCACCCTTCCGGCCGGGATCATCGCGGTGCGCACCCGCTGCCAGGGCCCCCCGGCGAGCCGCAGCCCGAAATTTCCGTAGAGGCCGGCGAGAAATACCGGCGCGCCGTGCTGGTGCGGCGCGTTGTAGGTTAGCGGCCCGACAAAGCAGGTGCGCGCCGCGTCGAGGTGCCAGAGCGGCCCGGCCGCCAGCCGGGGAGGGGCGGGCGGCGCACGTTCATACAAGCGATCCGGCGGGGCCATGGGTAGCCTCCTGCAAGCTGCGCCCGACGCGGCCATTCGAACATGAAAAAGGCCCGCCGCGAAGCGGGCCCGGAGGACGCCCATGCCCACCCTTCCGTCGCCTGCCGGCCGCCGCCGGGAGAACGCCCTTTCGCGTCGCCAGACGCTCGCCGCCGCGCTTGGCCTTGTGGCCGCCCCCGCTGTGCTCCGGGCCGCGCCGGCACTCGCCGCCGCGCCGGAGCAGGGACCGTCGACGCCGACCTTCCAGCGGTTCCAGCTCGGCGATTTCGAGGTCACCAGCTTGCTCGACGCCAGCGTGATGATCGACGGCCCCTTTCCCATAGTCGGCGAAAACCGTCCCGCGACGGAGGTCGAGGCCCTGATGGCGGCCAATCTTCTCCCGCAGAAGCGCTTCCGTCCCGGCTTCTCGCCCACGCTGGTGAATACCGGTCGCGAACTGGTGCTGTTCGACGCCGGCAACGGCGCCAATGGCTTCGTCCCGCCGCCGGCCGGCGGCTGGCTGGTGACGTCGCTCGCCGCGGCGGGCTATACGCCCGATCAGGTGGACGTGGTGGTGATCACCCACGCCCACCCCGATCATGTCGGCGGGCTGATGAGCGAGGGCAAGCCGACCTTCCCGAACGCCCGCTATGTCATCGGCGCCACCGAGTTCGATTTCTGGAAGAGCGACAGGCCGCTAGGGGCGCCGAAGGAAAGTAACGAATACGGCTCCGCCGTCCTGTTCCGCTCGCATGTCCTGCCGCTGGCCGAGAAGACGAGCTTCCTCGCGGCGGACGGGGAGGTGCTGCCCGGCATCCGTGCCATGGCCGCGCATGGGCATACGCCGGGGCATCTCGCCTTTCATGTCGAGAGCGAGGGCAAGCGCCTGCTGGTGTGGGGCGACTGCGCCCATCACGAAGTCGCCTCGCTGGCTCGGCCGGACTGGCACGCTCTGTTCGACCAGGACAAGGAGGCGGGTGCCGCCACCCGGCGCAAGATCTACGACATGGCCGCGACCGACCGCGTCGCGGTGGCCGCCTATCACACCTCCTTCCCCTCGCTCGGCTATGTCGAGCGGCGGGGCGAGGGAGGCTATCGCTGGCTGCCCGTCACCTACCAACTGGCGGAGTGAAGGCGCGCGCCTCCGTCGACCTTGGGGCTCGACACGGTGGTTCACAAAAGGTGGATTTGCGGGAGGCGGTCGTTCCACTGGCGAAAAGTTGGGCTGACGGAAACCGTGCACACGTTCTAAGCTGGGCCGGCGCGGGCGTGGTCCGCGCCTGCCAGCCGAGCACGCTTCGATGAACATCGCCGCCCCGCCTCCCGCCCCGCATGACGGCGCGCCTTTCGCCCACACGCCCTATGACGGTTCGCGCAAGGCGTTTTCCGTCGGCCTCGCCCCGCTCGACCTTGCCGAGTGGATCGAGCCGGACGCCGACCTCGGCGCCACGCTCGCCCGGCGCGCGGCGCTGATCCGCGACAGGCGCGAGGTGGTGGTGTGCGAGGAGCCGGGCACGCGGGACGCCCAGCGCGAGACGCTGGAGCTTCTCGTCGCCCATCTCACCGCCCGTTTCCCCGACCAGTACCGTCTGGAGGGCCGGCGCCTCACCGTGGCCGCGACCGGCCGCAGCTTCGATCTCGACGATGCGGGCGAAGCCCCGCTGGTGGTCGCCGGCCAGATCGTCTCCGACGATCTCGTGCTGCTGCGCAAGGGGGAGGGCGGCTACCGGCTCGTCGCCGCCGTGCTGTGCTTCCCCTCCGCCTGGTCGCTGACGGAGAAGTTCGGCCAGTCGCTGGACCAGCTGCACCAGGCGGTGCCGGGCTATGAGAGCAAGCTCGCGCGGGTGATGAACCGCATCTTCGAAAACCTGATGGTCGACCAGCCGGTCTGGCGGGTGAACTGGTCGATCTATCCCGACGACGAGCTGCATCATCCCGAATCCAAGGAGCGCCCGCGCCACTGGTTCGACGACCCCGCCCATCTCGCGCCCGAGGCCTTCGTGCGGGTGGAGCGCCAGACGCTGCGCCGCCTGCCGGAGAGCGGCGACATGCTGTTCACCATCCGCATCCATGTCGACCCGTTCCTCGCCTTCCGCCGCCATCCGGAAGGGCGCACGCTCGCGGCCTCGCTGCGCACGCAGATTCTCGGCCTCGATGCCGACCAGCTCGCCTATAAGGGGCTGACCGATCATCGTGACGCGGTGGCCGCCGCGCTGGAACGGCTCGCCGCAGGGGAGTAGTCTTCGGCCGGGCAGGGGGAGGCGCCGATGGTTTTCTGGGTTCCGTTGATCGCCTGGGCGCTCGCCATCGGCGTCGCGCTGCTGATGTCGTGGCGCGGGCCGCACCCGTTCTCGCTCGCGGTGCTGGTGGACCAGCTGCTGCGCTACATCCTGCTCTTCCCCGTCGGGCTCATGGGCCTGTGGGCCTTCATGGGCCATGTGTTCTTCGCCGCGCAGGCGGCCGCCTCCATCGGCTGGGCGCCGAGCCCGTTCCAGCTCGAGGTCGGCATGGCCAATCTCGGCATCGGCGTCGCCGGGGTGATTGGCGCTTTCCTCGGCTCGCCCGGCTACCGCGCGGCGGTGGGCATCGTCGCGCTGGGCTTTCTCGGCGGCGCCGGCATCGGCCATGCCATCCAGATCGAGGAGACCGGCAATCTCGCGGCGGGCAATGCCGGGCCGATCTTCTACACCGATTTCCTCACCCCGCTCGCCGTGCTTGGCCTGCTGCTGATCCAGCGCGTGCTCGGGCCCGTACCGCAAAGGTGATGGGCCGCACGGTGCGGCACGCTTGCCTCGCGCCTGGCAAGGCCTAACTGATGGGCCATCCCGCGAGGCTGCCTTGACCGATTCCGATTCCCCCGACCGCGAAGCCAATCGCCTGTCCGCCCGCGCGCTGCGCTATGCCCGCGTGGGCACCAGCGTCGGCGGGGTCGCCGCCCGCATGGCCGGCACCCGCCTGTTCGGCATGAACCAGGGCGAAGGAAACGCCGCAGCCCTTGCCGCGGCCCTTGGCGGGCTGAAGGGGCCGATCATGAAGGTCGCCCAGCTGATGGCGACCATCCCCGACGCGCTGCCGCCGGAATACGCCAAGGAGCTCGCGACGCTGCAGAACCAGGCGCCGCCCATGGGCTGGGCCTTCGTCAAGCGCCGCATGATGGCCGAGCTCGGCCCGGACTGGCAGGCGCGCTTCCTCGCCTTCGACAAGGAGCCCGCCGCTGCCGCCTCGCTCGGCCAGGTCCACCGCGCCCGCGCGCCGGGCGGCACGGCGCTGGCGGTTAAGCTGCAATATCCCGACATGCAGTCGGCGGTGGAAGCGGACCTCAGTCAGCTCGGCATGCTGCTCGCCCTGCACCGCCGCATGGACCCCGCCATCGACACCACGGAGATCGCCGAGGAGATCGGCGCACGGGTGCGCGAGGAGCTGGACTACAAGCGCGAGGCCGCCCATGCCGGGCTCTACGCCGCCATGCTGGCGCAGGAGCCGGCGGTGCGGGTGCCGCGCGTCCATGCCGGCCTCTCCACCGGCCGCCTGCTGACGCTGGACTGGCTGGAAGGCCGGCGCCTGCTCGATTATGTCGACCACTCGCTGGAGGAGCGCAACGCCATCGCCCGCGCCATGTTCGCGGCGTGGTGGCTGCCCTTCTCGCGCTACGGCGTCATCCATGGCGACCCGCATCTCGGCAATTACACCGTGTTCGAGGAGGCGGGGCAGCCGGCCGGGATCAACCTGCTCGACTATGGCTGCATCCGCATCTTCCCGCCCAGCTTCGTCGGCGGCGTGGTCGATCTCTACCGCGGCCTGCAGCAGGGCGACGAGGCCCGCATCGTCCATGCCTACGAGACCTGGGGCTTCCGCGGCCTCACCCGCGCGCTGATCGACGTGCTCAACATCTGGGCGCGCTTCATCTACGGCCCGCTGCTCGACGACCGGGTGCGCACCATCGCCGACGGGGTGGCGCCGGGCGATTACGGGCGGCGCGAGGCCTTCACCGTGCACCGCGCGCTGAAGGAGCAGGGGCCGGTGCGGGTGCCGCGCGAATTCGTCTTCATGGACCGCGCCGACATCGGCCTCGGCGGGGTGTTCCTGCACCTCAGGGCGGAGCTGAACTTCCACGCCCTGTTCGAAGAGGCGATCGCCGATTTCTCCACCGAGAGCGTGGCGGCGCGTCAAGGCGCCGCGCTGGTTGAGGCGGGTCTGCGCTGACGCGCCCCGGGCCGCGCCGTTGCCGCAGGCGGCGTCTTCCGCTAAAGCGGAGCATCGCGCGCTCATTATTCTTTGGGAGGGGGTCGACATGGCCGATCACGGAGTGACCGAATACGCCAAGGCGGACGGTAACGACTATGCCGAGCACCGTGGCACCTATCAGTTCTTCACCAAGCTGACGCTCGTCGGCACGCTCGCCCTCTGCTCCTTCATGGTGGCCTTCGCCATTGGCGGCGCCAACGGCCATTGGGGCATCTTCACCGTCGGCACCCTCGCCTCCGTCGCCGCCTGCGCCATCGGCCTCGCCTCGGAAGACGGCAAGCCCAAGCTGCTGTTCGGCCTGCTCGGCGTTCTCGTGCTCGCCCTGATCATCACCTCCTGAGACCAGCCATGCGTATCGCGATTGTCAAAGAGAGCTCTGCTTCGGAGCCACGGGTTGCCGCGTCCGCCGACACGGTTAAGCGCTATGTTGGTTTGGGTGCGGCGGTGTTTGTCGCGTCGGGTGCGGGGGCGGCGTCGGGGATTGGCGACGGGGAGTATGAGGGCGCGGGCGCGACCGTGGTGGCGGACAATGCCGCAGCGGTGGCGGGGGCGGACATCGTGCTCGGCGTGCGCCGGCCGGAAGCCGCTTCGCTGAAGGGTGCCAACAAGGGCGCGCTGGTCATCGCCATCGCCGACCCGCACGGCCACGAGGCGGCGCTCAATGAGATCGCCGGCACCGGCGTGTCGCTGTTCGCCATGGAGCTGATGCCGCGCATTACCCGCGCGCAGGTGATGGACGTGCTGTCCTCCCAGGCGAACCTTGCCGGCTACCGCGCGGTGATCGACGCCTCCTCCGAGTTCGGCCGGGCCTTCCCGATGATGATGACGGCGGCCGGCACGGTGCCGGCGGCGCGCGTGTTCATCATGGGCGCCGGCGTGGCCGGGCTGCAGGCCATCGCCACGGCGCGCCGGCTCGGCGCGGTGGTCTCGGCCACCGATG
>JAEYTJ010000256.1 GCA_023434095.1 Pseudomonadota bacterium
CTGCTCTCCCCGCTGTCCTACATCCTCATCCTCGCCGCGCTGAGGAGCGGTGCGCCGCTCACCCTCGTCGCGCCGATGCGCGAGATGTCGATGATGGCGGGCGCGCTGATGGGAATGCTGATCCTCAAGGAGGCGGTGGGGCCGTGGCGGCTGGCGGGATGCGGTATTCTCATCGCGGGCGTCATTATGCTCGCGGCTGCCTGATGCGAGGCGCACGAGACCCGGCGCCGGCGCGACACCTACCCGCCCGTGGAAGTGGAACTCGGAGCGGTCTCGCGTGCCTCGCGCAGCACGGCCACGAATGCCTTTAGCGGCGGAGGCACGTGGCGATGGCTGGAATAATAGAGGCACAGCCCCCCGATCGGAGGCGACCAGTCCTCCAGCAGCGCGACGAGGCGGCCCTCGACCAGCGCCTCGCGCGCCACCGGCTCCGGCACGAAGGCCACGCCCAGCCCCTCCATGGCGGCGTGCACCATAAGGCCATTGTCGTTGAGGCTGAGCGAACCCGGAACGTCGACGACGATCTCCTGTCCGCCCTTGGCGAACTCCCAGCGATAGAGCTTGCCGCTCGGCAGGCGATGCCTGATGCAATTGTGGCGCCGCAATTCGTCGGGCGTGGCCGGGCGCCCATGGCGCGTGACATAGGTCGGCGCGGCGACGGCGATGAAGCGCACATCCCCGCCGAAGGGCACCGCGATCATATCCTGAGGCACGGCCTCCGCCAGGCGGACACCGGCATCGAAGCCTTCGGCGACGATGTCCACCAGCCGCCCTTCGGTGACGAGATCGAGCCGGATACGCGGATGGCGCTGCGCGAACGGGCCGACGACATGGCGCAGCAGCCAGCGCGCGCCGGCGGGATTGGTGTTGATGCGCAGGGCGCCGGCCAGCGCGTCGAGCCCGTGACGCACTTCGTCCAGCGCGCCGTCGAGTTCGCCCAGCAGCGGCACGAGGCGCCGCAACAGCCTGTCGCCGGCCTCGGTGGCCGCCACGCTACGGGTCGTGCGGTGGAGCAGGCGCACGCCAAGCCGCTGCTCCAGCGCGCGCAGCGCATGGCTGAGCGAGGAGCGCGACACGCCGAGCGCGTCGGCGGCCTGCTGGAAACTGCGATGCCGCGCCACCGCCGCGAAGGCCCGCAATTCGGGGAGGGTCGCCTCGGACATTGGTGAATGTTCCTCACTAAGCCATGTCGGATTGGGGAGCTTATCCGACAATGCGGCGACGCCTACTTCCCGGGGACAGGAGGTGGCAGATGACGACATCGCACGACAAGACGTGGCTCATCACCGGCGCATCGTCGGGGCTTGGCCTGAGCATGACCCGCACGCTCCTCGCGCGCGGCGACACGGTGGTCGCCTGCGGGCGCCGCCGGGAGCCGCTCGATGCGCTTGCCTCGCACCACGGCGACCGGCTGCGCATCGCCAGCTTCGACCTCACCGACACCGGCGCCCTGCGCCGCGAGGTGGAAGCGGCCTTCCAGTCCGTGCCGCGTATCGACGTGGTGGTGAGCAATGCCGGCTACGGCCTGTTCGGCGCCGCCGAGGAGATCAGCGACGCGCAGATCGAGCGGCAGATCGCGACGAACCTCGTCGGGTCGATCCAGCTGATCCGCGCCGTGCTGCCGCACCTGCGGGCGCAGAAGGGCGGGCGCATTCTTCAGGTATCGTCCGAAGGCGGGCAGGTTGCCTACCCGAATTTCAGCCTCTACCACGCGACCAAATGGGGCATCGAAGGCTTCCTGGAGGCGGTGGCGCTGGAAGTCGCGCCGTTCGGCATCGATATTCTCATCGCCGAACCGGGCCCCACCGCCACGCAATTCGGTGCCGCGCTGGATCGCGCCCCGCCTCTCCCCGCCTATGAGCACACCCCCGCCGGCGAGGTCCGGCGCGCCATCGAGGCGGGACGCTTCGACATCAAGGGAGATTCCGAGCGCACGGCGCAGGCGATGATCGCGGCCGCGGACGAGCCGCAGCCCGCGCGCCGGCTGGTGCTCGGCAGCACGGCCTTCGAGAACATACGGCAGGCCCTGACCCAACGGCTCGCGGATCTCGCTGCACAGCGCGACACCGCTTATGCGGCGGATCGCTCATGAGGTACGCACTGCCCATTCTCGCCGTCGTCGCGCTTCTGTCGGCCGGGTCCGTCCAGAAGGGAGCCGCGCAGGACCGGCCGAACCAGGTGGCAGGCACCTGGCGAATAGTATCCGCCACGGTCGAGGAGAACGGAAAGATCCATCGGCCCTATGGCGACAATCCCCGCGGCATGCTGGTCTTTACGAAGGACATGCACTTCATCGAGGTGCTCACCGATGGCGACGCGCCGCCCTTCGCCTCGAATGCGCGCGGCGGCGGCACGGATGAGGAGAACCGCAGGGCCATGGGGTCCAGCATCGGCTTCTTCGGTCGCTACACCGTCGATGCCGAAGGGCGGTTCGCCGGCAACGAGGTGGAAGGCGCGACCTTTCCAAACTGGGTGGGTTCGGTGCGGACGGCCCGCGATCTCACGCTGGAGGTGAAGGGCGACCGCATGCTGGAGAGCTTCACCCGGCCGGACGGCGGCAAGGTCACGGCCGAATTCGTGCGCGTCGACTAGGGCGCCGTGCCTTACCGCAGCAGCAGCGAGAACGCTGCGGCAAGAAGCGCGCCGGCGCTGGCGCCGCCCAGCGCCAGTGCGAAGCGGGGCACGCCAAGCAATGCGCCGTAAGCCGCCTTCGCCAGCATGTTGGCGAGCACGGCGAGGCCGAGCGCCCGTGCCGCCACGGCCGGGTCGAGCGTTGGCAGCATGCCCGCCACCGTCACCGTCACCGCGTCGACATCGGCGAGGCCCGACAGGGCGGAGGCGGCATAGAGCCCGCCCGCGCCCCAGATCTCGCTGGCGACCCGTGCGGCGAAGGCCACGCCCACCAGCAGCAGCGCCATCAAGAACACCGCGACGAGATCGAACGGGTTGGGCGGCTCGGGCCGCCCGGCCTCCGGCGTCGGCTCCTGCCCGGCGCCGCGCGTCAGCACCAGCGCGGCTACGAACATCACCCCGGCGCCGGCGGTCAGCGGCAGCAGCAGGCGCTCGGCCAGCGTCGGCAGCAGCGCCGACACCAGAAGCGCGGTACGCAGCAGCGACACGCCCCCGGCGCTCACCGCCCCGGCCGCCAGCGCCCGCACAGCGGGGCTTTCGCGGGAGCGGCGGGCATTGGTGATGGTGGTGGCGGTGGACGAGATCAGCCCGCCAATGGTACCGGCCACCAGTTCGCCCCGGGCCGCGCCGAACAGGCGGACCGCGATGTAGCCGCAGAAGGAGATCGCCGCCAGCACGATGGCCATGGCGAGAATGCGCGCCGGCGACACCCCGCCGAACGGGCCGATCGGCTCCGTCGGCACGAGCGGCCGCAGCACGAAGGCGAGCGCCAGCAGGATCAGCGCCGAGCGCAGCTCCGCCCAGCGCAGGCGCCGGATCGCCCGGTGCAGCAGGTCGCGGCTGGCAAGGATCACCGCCAGCACCACCCCGCCAGCCGACGCCAGCGTCATGTCGCCGAGGATCGCCAGTGCCCCCAGCGCAAAGGTCAGCATCGCCGCCACCACCCCCGTGGCGCTGAAGCGGTTCTCGGCGACGCCCTCGCGGTACTGGAACAGCGCGATCACGGCGGTGAGGGTAACGAGGAACCCGACCGTCACCAGCCCCGGCGCGGCAGGCGTGAGCAGCCGTTCCAGCAGGCCGGCGACGCCGCCCAGCATTCCGATGAGCGTATAGGTGCGGATGCCGGCAGTGCGGGTGCCCTCATCCTCCTCGCGCTCGCGCCAGTGGCGCTCCACCCCCACCAGCGCGCCGATGGCGATGGCGAGCGCCATGCGCCGGAAGATCTCCATCTCGTCCATCGCCCGACCTCCCGCTTCACGCCTGCCACGCGCCCGCGCCCCCTCGCCCGACTATCGTCCCCGCCGGCCGGGCTCGGCAAGCGGGGTGATTACGGAGGGAGAGCCGCTGCCCGGCTCGACAGAAGGGCCGGTTTGCGCCATCTCCTCCCCGGCGTTGGGGACGGATGCGGGAGGCACGGATGCGGCGTGACATCATGAGGGCGGGCCGTCGGGTCGCGGTGCTGGGCCTGCTTCTCGCCGCCCTCGCTTCGCCGGCCCGCGCCGCCGAACCGGCCGCCGCGTCGCCCCTTTGGCCGGACGATGCCGTGCACCGGCTGGCGGCGCTGGCGCTGGTGCAGACGCTGAATGCCGATCTGCTCGCCAATGCCAGCGCCACGCTGACGCTGGACCGCTGGTGCGCCGCGCATCGGCTGGCGGAGAAGCCAACCATCGTCGCCGACCGCGTGCGCGGGCAGGACAAGCCGGCGAGCCCGGAGATCCGCGCTTTGCTCAAGGTCGATGCCGAGGCGCCGGTGAACTACCGCCGGGTGCGGCTCACCTGCGGCGACAAGGTGCTGTCGGAAGCCGACAACTGGTACCTGCCGGCGCGGCTGACGGCGGCGATGAACACCGCGCTGGAGACCACCGACACGTCCTTCGGCCGGGTGGTGAAGCCGCTCGACTTCCGCCGCACCACGCTCGACGCCCGCCTGCTGTGGCAGCCGCTGCCGGAAGGCTGGGCGATGGGCACGCCGCTCCCCCCCGCCAGCGCCGGCCCCCTCGCCATTCCGGCCTTCGTGCTGGAGCCCCGCGCGGTGCTGACCCTACCCGCCGGCACGCCGTTCAGCGCGCTGGTGGAGCGCTACACGCGCGAGACGCTGGCTTTCCCGCTGGCTTTCCCACCGCCCCGCTGAGCGGCGGGTGCCGGCGCGTCAGAACGCGCCGAGATAGTCCATCTTGCCGACCGGCACGCCCTTGTGGCGCAGGATGTCGTAGGCGGTGGTAACGTGGAAGAAGAAGTTCGGCAGCGCGAAGGTGAGCAGATAGTTCGTCCCGACGAAGTGCCGTTCGCCGCGCCGCGACTTCTGCACGATCTCGCGCGTCTCGCTGCCCTCGAAGCCGGCGGCATCGACGCTGGCGAGATAGTCGAGCGTCGCGGCAATGCGCCGGTGCAGTTCCTCGAACGTCGTCTCGGTGTCGGGGAAGCTCGGCGCGGTGGCGCCGGTCAGGCGCGCAGCGGCGAATTTGGCGGAATCGCACGCGCTCTGGATCTGGCCGGTCAGCGGGAACATGTCCGGGGCAAGCCGCGCGGACGCCAGCTCAGCGGGATCGAGGCCAGAGGCGGCGGCGTGCGCCTCGCCCTTGCTCAGCAGCGCGTCGAGATTGCCCAGCGCGCGCTGGAACACGGGAACAGAGGCGTCGTACATGGAAAGCGGCATGGAAGTCTCCTGGTCGGGGGAGAATGCGATGAGATCGCCCGCGCTACATGATGTGACCGGGAGACCCGGAAGCGCGGCGGTCGGAACGAAAAACCCCGGCGCGGAGGACCGGCCGGGGTTGATCGGAAGCGGTGACGGTCAGGCGCTCAGATCGCGCCGCCGACCCAGCTCAGCATCTTCGCCTTCGGCGCCGCGCCGACCTGACGCGAGGCCAGCTGGCCGTCCTTGAACAGCAGCAGGGTCGGGATCGACATGATGCCGTACTTGGACGCCGTCGCCGGGTTCTCGTCGACGTTCAGCTTGACGATCTTCACCTTGTCGCCGAGCTCGTTCGCCATCTCGTCGAGCACCGGGGCCACCATGCGGCAGGGGCCGCACCATTCCGCCCAGAAGTCGACGATGACGGGGGAAGAGGAGTTCAGCACCTCGGACTCGAAATTCTGGTCCGATACCTTTTCGACGCCCATTTGGACACCTTTCTAGAATCGTGTGACTTACACAAAAGTTGAGGGGAAGGTAGGTATCCGCCCCCCTGTGCGTCAAGGCAGCGTCACCCCAACGTGACTCTTTCCACCGCCCTCTCCAGCGCCGCGTCGTCGAGCGCGTGCACCAGAGGGCCGGCGGTGTAGACCAGCAATGCCCGCACAGGCTTGCCCGGGAACAGCTTGGCGAGGAGGCGCGCATAGAGCGCGACCTGCCGGACATGCGTCTGCGGCATGGCTGATGCGGCGCGGGGCACATGCCGGTCGGTCTTGAAATCGGCGATCAGCACCGCGCCGTCGGCGACGCTCAGCCGGTCGATGCGGCCGGAAACCGGCGTGCCGTCGTCCAGCTCGCCCGCCAGCGGCACCTCGGCAAGGCTGCCGGGGGCGAACAGCGCGGCGAGTTCCGGCAAGGCCAGCGTCGCCAGCGCCTCGTGCAGCAGGTCCTCGCGCGCGGCCTCCGGCCAGTCGGTGCTCGACGCCAGCAGGCGGCGGCCGGGCTCGGCGCGCGACGCTTCCGGCAGCGGCGCCAGCGCCGCCATCAGCCGGTGCAGCAGGTCGCCACGTTCCAGCGCGCGGGCGGCATCGCCGGTGGGCGCGGGGCCGAAGACATCCGCACCGGAGGGGCGAAGGCTCACTGGCGCCAGCGTCTCGCGCACCGGTCGGGCCAGCGCTCGCGCCAGGGCGCGTTCCTCGGTGGCACCGGCGGGCGGCGGGGGGACAGGCAGCGGTGGCAGCGGGGCGTCCGCCGCGCCGGCGCGCCAGCGCAGCACCGTGCCGGCAAAGCCGCTGGCGGGGACTTCCAACGCCTCCGGCTCCAGCGCGGAGCGCACGAGATCGTACCAGCAATCGGCCGGGCGCTGGCGGGCGCCATCCGCGCCGCACAGCACCAGCGCCGTCTCGGCGCGGGTCAGCGCGACATAGAGCAGGCGGCGATATTCGTCCTGCTGGGCGTCGTCGCCGCGTTGGCGGGCGGCGGCCATGGCCGGCGTGTCGCCCTTCTTCGCCGGGGCGTGCAGCGCCACCCGGCGGCCGTCGGGCAGTTCCACCCGCAGCAGACCGGCGCTGCGGCGGGTCATCGGGCCGGAGGTCGTGTCGGCGAGGAGGACATAGGGCGCCTCCAGCCCCTTGGCGCCGTGCACGGTCATCACCCGCACCTCGTCGCGCCCGGCTTCCATGTCGCGCTTGGCCTCGGCACCGCCGCGCCGCAGAAAGGCCAGGAAGCCTGCCAGCGAGGGCGCCTCCAGGCTCTCATAGGAGCGCGCCAGCGCCAGCATCTCGTCAAGCGCGTCCGCCGCCTCCGGCCCCAGCCGGGCGAGCATGACGGCGCGGCCGCGCTCGCGCCCGAGCACGCGGGTGTAGAAATCGAACGGCCGCAGCCGCCGCGCCTCGTCGCGCAGCCGCGCCAACCTGTCGGCGGCGGCGCGCCATCTCGGGTTCTCAAGCGCGCGGGCCGCCAGCACGTCTTCCAGAAGCCCGGCGCGGCCGGGCGCCAGCTTCATCAGGTCATTGTCGTCAAAGCCGAAAAGCGGGCTTTTCAGCACGCTGGCCAGCGCCAGCTCGTCGTCGCGCGCCAGCAGCGCGTCGCCCAGCGCCATCAGGTCCATGACCGCGATATGCTCGGCCACCACCAGACGGTCGGCGCCGGCCACCTCCACCCGCGCCTGCTTCAGCTCGCGGATGATGGAGGTGAACAGCCCGTCGCGCCGGCGCACCAGAATGAGGAAATCCCCCGGCCGTGCCGGGCGCGTGCCGTGCCGGCCGGTGACGGGAAAGCCTTCGCGGATGCGGGCGGCGATATGGGCGGCGATCTTCTTCGCCAGCCGTCCCTTGGGGTCGTCGGCGCCGGGCGCGTCGAGCGGGCGCTGCCAGGCGTCGACATCCACCTTCTCGCTCGGCGCTTCCGGTTCCCACATCTCCACCAGCGCCGGCAGCGCGGCATGGATCGGCGCATGCACCGGGGGCTTGGCCTCGGCGGAAAGCCCGCGATAGGAGGCCTCGCGGCCGAACACCGCGTCCACCGCCTCCAATATGCCCGGCGCCGAGCGGAAGGAGTGCTGCAGTTCCACATGCACGAAGCCGGCGCCGCCCGCCGCCTCGAAGTCGCGCCGCACCGTGTCGAAGCGGCGGGGGTCCGCACCCTGGAAGGAGAAGATCGACTGCTTCTCGTCGCCGACGACGAACAGGGTGCGCGGCAGCTGGCGGTCCTCGCGCGCGCCCTCGCCGGCGAAGAACTCGGCCACCAGCGGGCGGATCACCTCCCATTGCTCCGGGCTGGTGTCCTGCGCCTCGTCCAGCAGCACATGGTCGATGCCCTGGTCGAGCTTGTAATGCACCCAGGCCGAGGCGCCGGAGGCCAGCAGCCGGCGGGCGGCGTTGACGAGATCGGCAAAGTCGAGCACGCCGCGTGCCGCCTTGGCGCGCTCATAGCGCCGCGCCGCCTCGCGGCCGAGGATCAGCACCGCCCGGCTGCGCTCGAAAGCGCGGGCGGCGGCAAGCGCGCCGGCCAGCGGGGCGATGCGGTCGCGCTCGGCGATCAATTGCGGGTACTTCGCCCGCGCCGCCGCATTGCCGAACTGCCCGTCGGCATAGGGTTCGCCGTCCTCCTTCAGGAATACGCCGGCATAGGTCTCCGCCACCGCCTCCGGCGGCGCCAGCAGGGCGGCACGCAGGCCCTGCCCGCGCTTGGCGCAATTGCCGCCCTCCAGAATCAGCGCCTCCGCCAGCCCCAGCCACGCCCCGCGCGGGATCAGCGCCGCCTCGATGATCGCCCGCTCGATGTTGGCGGAAGCGACCGGCGCGTCGAGCCCGACGGCGCGGGCGAGGTCGTCTTCGCTCGCCGCCAGCGCCGGGGTGTCGGCGACCAGTTCCTTTAGCAACTCGTTGATGCCAGTGTCCGAGGTCAGCCCGACGATCAGCGCCAGCGCCTGGCCGAGATCGCTCGCCGGCGCACCGGCCGCTTCCAGCACCACCTCCGCCCGCACACGGGCGAGCAGTTCCAGCCGCGCGGCTTCCTCCAGCTCGCCGAAACCGGCGGGCACGCCGGCCTCGAAGGGGAAGGCGTGCAGCAGCGCGCCGCAAAAGGCGTGGATGGTCTGGATCTTCAGCCCGCCCGGTGTTTCCAGCGCCTGCGCGAACAGCCGCCGCGCCTGCGCCCGGCGCAGCGGGCCGGGCTCGCCGCCATCGGTCTTGAGGATTTCCCTGTCGAGCGCGTCGTCGTCCAGCGTCGTCCAGCGGCGCAACTCGCCCAGCACGCGGTTGGCCATGTTGGCGGCCGCCGCCTTGGTATAGGTGAGGCAGAGAATGCGCCCCGGCGGCACGCCGCGCATCAGCAAGCGGATCACCCGTCGCGCCAGCACATGGGTCTTGCCGGAACCGGCATTGGCCGAGACCCACGCGGAGAACATCGGGTCGGAGGCGGAGGTCTGCAGCACGGTCGCCGCCCGCAGCGCGCCGGGAGCGAGGTCGGTGATGTCGCTCATTCCTCGCCCTCCCCGCCGGTGGACCATTCCTTGGCCCGCGCCAGATGGTCGTAGTCGCCATAGCGCCCGCCGAACATCGGCCGCGCCAGCGAGGCATAGCCGCGCGCGGGGTTCTCGAAGGCGGCGATCAGCGTCTGCAGCCGCGCCAGCGTGTCGCTCGCGAGTGCGGCGGCGGTGCTGTCCTTGTCGACGGCGCTCACTTCCTTCACCTCGGCCGTGCCGAGGCGGATATAGACGAGCCCGGCCGCCTCCTCGCCCGGCACGTCGGGAAAGCACCCTTCGACCGCCATCGCCGCTTCCAGCGGCAGCTGCGGCGAGTAATGCACCGCCGTCTGCTTGGCGGTCGGCACCGCCCCGGTCTTGAAGTCGAGGATCGCCAGCCCGCCCTCCGCGAGCTGCTCGATGCGGTCGGCGCGGCCGGTGAGGGTGAAACGCCCGCCGGCCAGCTTCAGCCGGCCATATTTCTCCGCGAAGACCTGCCGCGTCCGGGTCCGCCGGGCCCTCTCCCAGCCGATCAGGCGCGGCACCAGCCGCTCGAACCGTGCCCACCACAGCGCGTGCTCGGGGGGGAAGCGCTCCCGCGGGGCGAAGGCCCGCCGGCCGAAGGCGAGCAGCGCCGCCTCCGCGTCCTCGGGCAGCGCCTCGGGAAAGGCCTGCGCGAAAGTACCGAGCGCGTCGTGAATGGCGCTGCCGCGCTCGCCGGCGCCCGGCGCCTCGTCCAGACCGTCGAGAGGGGAAAGGCGCAGCACATGGCGGGCATAGATGGTGTAGGGGTCGCGCAGCCAGGTCTCGATCTCGGTCACGCTGAGCTGCGTCGGCCGCAATTCCAACGGCGGCGCCGGCTCCGGCCGGGCGATGCGGGCGGCGGGCGGCTCCTCCTCGATGAAGCCGGCGAGGCGGCGGAAGCGGTCGCCGCGCGCGATGGCCGCCTTCCAGCGCGCCTCCCCGCTCACCGCCGCGAGTCGCTGGAGAAAGCGCGAGGGCACGGTCGGCGCGCCGCCCAGCTTGCGCGGATAGGAAAGAACCAGCTCCGGCGCGCCGCAGCCCTGGGCGAAGTCATGGGCGGAAAGGCCGATGCGCCGCTCCGGCGCTTCCAGCCCCAGCGCGGCGCGCATCGGCCGGCTGAGCCAGGGGTCGGCGCGCACCGCGTTCGGCCATGTGCCCTCGACCAGCCCGGCCAGCACCACGCGGTCGACGCCGACGAGGCGGGCTTCCAGGGGCCCGAGAATGCGCAGCCGCGCGCCGGGCACCAGAGGCGGGCGCACCGGCTGGCTGGAGAGCAGCAGCACCAGCGCGGCGGCGTAATCCGCCAGCGTCATATCAGGCGCATGGGCGGCGCCCTCGGCCAGCGCCTCGAAGGCGCGGGCGAGCTCAGTCAGCGCCGTCGCCTCGGCGGGCGAGTCGATCTCGGGCCCGTCGGCCTCCGGCCCGTTCCACGCGGCGGCAATGGCGGCGCGGTGCGCTTCCAGCAGGGCGGCGAAGGGATGCTCGCCCTGCCCCAGCGCCAGCAGCGGGGCGAGGCCGGCGGCGAGGCGGGCCGCCAGCGCCTCGGCCAGCGCCCGGCGCTCCGCGTCGATGTCCGCACGCGGGTCGCGCGGGTGGAAATCGCGGGGGTCGAAGCCCACCACCGCCTCGGTCAGCCCTGCCGCCCCGGCCGATGGGCGCGGGCCGCGCAGCACCATCATTTCCAGCGCGTCAGCGCCGGCATTGAGCGTCGCCCGCTCCATTCCGAAGCGGGCGAGCGGGTGACGCAGCAGGGCGGAGAGCGGCAGCGGCGCCAGCGCGTCGCGGCAGGCATCCGCCACCAGCCGGGCGAAGCGCCCCGGCCCGCTCTCGGACAACGGCTCGCCGGCGGAATCGTCGATGGCGACCTCGAAGCGCAGCAATTCCGCCGCCACCCGGCGGGCAAGGTCGCGGTCGGGGGTGATGAGCGCGCCGGTGCGGCCGGGCACTTCCAGCACCTCGCGCAGGGCGAGGGCGATGGCGAGCGCCTCCTCGCGCGCATCCTCCGCCTCGATCACGCTCACCTCGGCGAGCGCGGCGTCGATGGCGGCAGGACCGAGCCGGTCGGAAAGCGTCGCCCACTGCTCGGTGGAAGCGACGGGGCGCAGCGCCTCGGAGAGCAGCCGCTCGCGCCCATGGGCGGCGGACGGTGCCAGCTCGCGCACCGCGTCGCGCGGAACGCGCATATGGCGCTTCAGCAGCAAGGCGAGGCCGTATTGCGGGTGGCTGGGCGCGCCGGCGTCCTCCTGCGTCAGCGCCGCCCAGGACGGTTCGTCGAGGGCGAAATCGAGACCTGGCAAAACCACGGCGCCGCGCGGCAGATGCGCCACCGCCGCCAGCAGCCGGGCGGTGGCCGGCATGGAGCCGGTGGAGCCGGCGGCGATGACCGGGCCG
>JAEYTJ010000268.1 GCA_023434095.1 Pseudomonadota bacterium
TGCTGGAATATCTGGTGCTCTGCCTGTTCGTCGTGCTGTTCGCCTGGATCGGCTTTGCCTTCACCAACGCCTTGCTGGGCCTCTCGACCCTGCTGCGCCCGCCCGGCGGACATCTCGGCATCGATGCCGATGGGCCGCTGCCGGCTTTGAAGGCGCGCAACGCCCTCCTGCTGCCCGTCTACAACGAGGAGCCCGCCCGTGTGCTGGCCGGGCTGGAGGCGACCTGCGAATCGCTGGAGGACGCCGGCGCAGGGGCGCATTTCGACGTCTTCATCCTCAGCGACACCACCGATCCCGACATCTGGATCGCCGAGGAAGCGGGCTTCCTGGCGCTGCGTGGCCGGAGCAGCTTCGGGAGCCGCCTGTTCTACCGCCGGCGCCCGCGCAACACCGGGCGCAAGGCCGGCAACATCGCGGAATGGGTGAAGCGCTTCGGCGGCGCCTATGAGAGCTTCCTCATTCTCGACGCCGACAGCGTGATGACCGGCGACTGCATCGTCCGCCTCGCCGCCGCCATGGAAGCCAATCCGAGCGCGGGATTGATCCAGACCCTGCCGGTGATCGTCGGCGGGCGCACCCTGTTCGCCCGTCTGCAGCAGTTCGCCGGCCGGCTCTACGGTCCGCTCATCGCCCATGGCCTTGCCAGCTGGAGCGGGCCCGAGAGCAATTACTGGGGCCACAATGCGATGATCCGCAGCCGCGCCTTCGCGGAAGGAGCCGGATTGCCGGAACTGCGGGGGCCACGGCCCTTCGGCGGCCATATCCTCAGCCATGATTTCATCGAGGCGGCGCTGATGCGCCGGCGCGGCTGGGGGATGCACATGGTTCCGTGGCTGGAGGGCTCCTATGAGGAGGGCCCGCCCACGCTCACCGATCTTGCGGTGCGCGACCGGCGCTGGTGCCAGGGCAACCTCCAGCACATCGCCGTCCTGCCGGCGCGCGGGCTGCACCCCGTCAGCCGGCTGCATCTGCTCACCGGCATCGGCGCCTATCTCACCGCCCCGTTGTGGCTGGTCATGCTGCTGGCCGGACTTGCCACCGCGCTGCAGGCCCGCTTCGTTCCGCCGGACTATTTCCCGTCGAGCTTCTCGCTGTTTCCCGCCTGGCCGGCGCAGGACCCGATCCGCGCCGTGCAGGTGTTTGTCGGCACCATGGCGGTACTGCTGCTGCCGAAGCTTTTCGCCTATGTCGCCCTGCTCGCCTCCCGCACCGGCCGCCGGGGGTTCGGCGGCGGGCTGACCGCCTTCGCCGGCCTGCTGGGTGAGACGCTGATCTCCGGCCTTCTCGCGCCGGTGACGATGTTCACCCAGTCCATGGCGGTGGCCGGCATCCTGGCCGGGCGAGACGGCGGCTGGCAGCCGCAGCGGCGCGACGACGACCGGATCGACACCGCCTCGGTGGTGCGCTTCTTCCTGCCGCACACCGTGGCCGGGTGGCTGCTGGGGGCGGCGGCGCTCAGCATCTCGCTGCCGCTGTTCCTGTGGATGACACCGGTGGTGCTCGGCCTCGCCTTGGCCATCCCGCTGGTGCTGTGGACCGGGAGCGCGCGCGGAGCGCTCGCCTCCCTGTTCCGCACCCCGGAAGAGCGCACGCCGCCGCGCGTGCTGCAGCGGGCGCGGGAATTGCGGGAAGCGACGGCCGCGTGCGCGCCCGCCGAAGCGGTGGCCCATCTCGCCTCGACCCCGGGACTGCTGGCCTTTCACCGCGCGCAGCTGACCGATGGCGAGCGGCGTCCCGGCGACTACGCGCCGGAACGGCTGATCGCGATGGCCAAGATCGAGGATGCAGGCCGTCTCGACGACGCGCTCGCCGCGCTCACGCCACGGGAAAAGGCCGCCGCTCTGGGCGATTTCCGCGCGCTCGGCGCGCTGCTGGCTCTCGCGGCCGCCTCCGGCACTGTGCCGGAGTAGAGGCGCCTAGAGCGGGCTCTTGCGATCGACCTTCTCCTCGGGAAGTTCGATGCCCTTGGCCTGCCGGCGCCGCTTCGACTGGCGCATGGCATACACCAACGCGCCGAGAAGCAGCAGAATTCCCACGCCATAGAGTATTTCCATGGTGATCTCCTCTTGTCAGGGGCAACGGGGCGTTGCGTGCCGCCCTTGGCGGGGTCAGCCCTTGGCCCGACCCGGGCGGCCCGTATCCTCGACGCCGAGCATGCTGCCGCCCGCGCCGGGGACGGTGATCGTCACGTCGTAGCCGTCGCGAATGGCATTGGTGGCGGCGGCGACCGCCGCCTCGAAGGCGGCCTCCTTGCTGGCATAGGCCATGCCGGCCTCGCCGTCGGTCTCGACACGCCACGCGCCCTCGCTGCCGCGAAGACGATAGGTGGCCGAACCGGTGGAAGCTTGCGTCTGCATCGCGCTCTCCTTGGATCGCAGGGTCAGATCATCGGGGCGCCGCCGGTCACCGCGATGGTGGCGCCGGAGACGTAGCTGGACAGCGGATCGGCCAGCATCACATAGGCGGTGGCCAGTTCCGCCGGCTGGCCGGGGCGCTTCATCGGCACCTGTTCGCCGAACTGCGCCACCTTCTCGGCCGGCATGGTGGCGGGGATGAGCGGGGTCCAGATCGGACCGGGCGCCACCGCATTGGCCCGGATGCCCTTTTCCGCCAGCATCTGCGCGAGCCCCGCGGTGAAGTTCTGGATCGCGCCCTTCGTCGTGGCATAGGCCAGCAGGCTGGGGTTCGGCTTGTCGGAGTTGATCGAGGCGGTGTTGATGATGGCGCTGCCCGGCCGCATGTGCGGGACCGCCGCCTTTGTCAGGTAGAACATCGCATGGATGTTGACCTTGAAGGTCAGGTCCCATTCCTCGTCGGGGATGTCGCCGATGTCGTCGAAGGTCTTCTGGTGGGCGGCGTTGTTGACGAGGAGGTCGATCCGCCCGAAGGACGCGACCGCCTTGTCCACCAGCGCCCGGCAGTGCGCGGCATGCTGGATGTCGCCGGGCACCAGCACGGCCTGCCGCCCCGCCTCGCGCACCAGCGCGGCCGTCGCCTCCGCGTCCTCATGCTCGTCGAGATAGGAGATCAGCACATCGGCGCCCTCGCGGGCATAGGCGAGGGCAACGGCGCGCCCGATGCCGCTGTCGGCGCCGGTGATCAGCGCCTTCAGGCCTTCCAGCCGGCCGGAACCTCTGTAGCTCTTCTCGCCATGGTCGGGACGCGGCGACATTGCGTCGGTGCGGCCGGGTATGGGCTGCTGCTGCTCCTTGAAAGGCGGGCGCGGGTGGTCGAGCATGGAGGGCTCCTGTCGCTGTCATCGCTGATTGGTGGTTGCAGGGCCAACGAAGGGCGGCCGCGTTGGTTCCGGGCGTCCGGGAGCGGAACCGATGGCGGGCCGGAGGGCTTGGCAGGAGCACCCTCGAAGCCCTTCGCGAGAGACCGCCCCATGTCTTCGACGAGCGCACATGGCGAAGCACGCCCCGGCGGAAAGCGCACCCGCGCGTCTCTGCGGATCGGCGTGTCCGGCTGGACCTATGCCCCGTGGCGCGGCAATTTCTATCCCAAGGGCCTGACCCAGGCGCATGAGCTTTCCTACGCCGCCCGCCAGTTTCCGGCTCTGGAGATCAACGGCACCTTTTACGGCCTGCAGCGGCCCGAGGTTTTCCAGCGCTGGGCGCAAGCGACGCCGGACGGGTTCGTCTTCGCGGTGAAGGGCTCGCGCTTCATCACCCACACGAAGCGCCTGCGCGATGTCCGCCTGCCGCTGGCGAACTTCCTGGCCTCGGGCCCGCTCTGCCTCGGCGCGAAGCTCGGCCCGATGCTCTGGCAATTGCCGCCAACCCTGCGCTTCGATCGCGCGCTCATCGCCGACTTCCTCGCCCTGCTGCCCAAGGACACGAAGGCGGCGGCCGCGCTGGCCCGCGAGCATGACCTGCGGGTCGATGGCCGGGCCACCATCCGCACCGACAGGAAGCGGCGGCTGCGCCATGCGATGGAAATCCGCCATGACAGTTTCCGCACCCCCGCCTTCGTCGACCTGCTGCGCGAGCACGGCGTCGCGCTGGTCTGCGCCGATACGGTGAAGTGGCCCCGGCTGATGGATCTCACGGCGGACTTCGCCTATTGCCGTCTGCACGGGTCGGCCGAGCTCTACCGCTCGCGCTACCCCGAAGAAGACCTTGCCCGCTGGGCGCGGCGCGTCGCCGCCTGGGCGGACGGCCGGGCGTCGCGCGACGGCGACTTCGCCGGCGCACCCGCGCATGACCGGCGCCGCCGCGAAGTGTTCGTGTTCTTCGACAACACCGACAAGCTCCACGCGCCCGAGGACGCCCGCCGGCTGATGGCGATGCTCGGTGTGCGGTGGGGCGACGGCGACGCGGAGTCGGCCGACTGAAGGCGCAGGAGGGCGAGCCGGTGAGGCGCCCGGCGAACCAAGCCGGGTTCGCGGCGTTCACCCCGCACATCCCTGTCCCGCGCCCGCCGCGCCCGCGCTCCGCCCCGAACGCACGCGACACCGGCGCAGCCGAAGGAAAAGCCTGATGTCCCTCGCCCTTCGCCCGGCCTTCCGCCATTCGCTCGCGCTGCCCTGCCTCCTTGTTCTCGCCGTCGGCCTCACGGCGTGCGATCAGGCGCCCCAGACCCTGCCGGAGAGCGTCGGCTATGGTCCCGATCCGCAACTGCCGGAGCCGGTCACCTCGACGCTCCCGACCCTCAAGGTCGCAGAGGCCATCGGCTGGAAGGAGGGCGCGCGCCCGACCCCGACCGCGGGGATGCAGGTGACGTCCTTCGCCTCCGGGCTCGCCCATCCCCGCTGGCTCTACGAACTGCCCAATGGCGACGTGCTGGTGGCGGAATCGGACGCGCCGCCGAAGCCGGAAGGCATGTCCGGCGGCCTGCGCGGCTGGGTGCAGGGCCTGTTCATGAAGAAGGCCGGCTCGCGCACCGAGAGTGCCGACCGCATCACCCTGCTGCGCGACGCCGATGGCGACGGCACGGCGGAAGTGAAGACGGTGTTTCTGGAGAATCTCACCTCGCCCTTCGGCATGGCGCTGATCGGCGAGCGCTTCTATGTCGCCAATGCCGACGCCATCGTCAGCTTCCCCTATCAGGAGGGCGCGACGCAGATCACGGCGCCCGCCGAGAAGCTCGCGGACCTGCCGGCGGGCCGCAACCATCACTGGACAAAGAGCCTGCTGGCCAGCCCGGACGGCTCCAAGCTCTATGTCGGCGTCGGTTCCAATTCTAATGTCGGCGAGAACGGCATGGAGGAAGAGGAGAACCGCGCCGCCGTTCTGGAAGTCGACGTCGCCAGCGGCGCCTCGCGGGTCTTCGCCTCCGGGCTGCGCAACCCGGTGGGCATCGACTGGAACCCGGCCAATGGCGAATTGTGGGTGGCGGTGAACGAACGCGACGAGATCGGCGACGACCTCGTGCCCGACTACATGACCTCGGTGAAGGAGGGCGGCTTCTATGGCTGGCCCTATTCCTACTACGGCCAGCATGTGGACGAGCGCATCCAGCCGCCGCGACCGGACCTTGTCGCCAAGGCGATCAAGCCGGACTACGCGCTCGGCTCCCATACCGCGTCGCTCGGCTTCACCTTCGCCAACGGCCCGGCACTGGCGGAGCGCTACTCCTCGGGTGCCTTCATCGGACAGCACGGTTCCTGGAACCGGAGCGAGCCGGTCGGCTACCGCGTGATCTTCGTGCCCTTCGCCGACGGGCGCCCGTCCGGCGTGCCGCAGGACATCCTGACCGGTTTCCTCGATGGCGAGGGCAATGCGCAGGGCCGCCCGGTCGGCGTGCTCGTCGACACGCGCGGCGCGCTGCTGGTCGCCGACGATGTCGGCAATGTGGTATGGCGGGTCACCCCGGCGGCGGGCCAGCCGCCGGCATCCGGCGCCGCGGCGGCCCCCGCGCCCGACCAGGCCATGTGATCTTGCATGGCGCGGTCCGCGCGCACCGCCGTCGTCCTTCCTAGGGAACATCGGCCGGGCGCGGACGTTCGCCTCAAGACGGGCATGGGGGCTCGACATTCCTAGGAGATATCCCATGGCGAAGATCGCCGATGCACGCATCCTCATCATTTCCGCCGATGGCTTCGAGCAGTCGGAGCTGATGGTGCCGCGTGACGCCCTGCGCGGCGCCGGCGCCCGCGTCGAGGTGGCAAGCCCGGACGGCAAGACCATCCGCGGCTGGAAGGGCGAGGACTGGGGCGAGAGCGTCGAGGCCGACCTCGCGCTCGCCGCGGCGAAGCCACAGGACTACGACGCGCTGGTCATCCCCGGCGGGCAGATCAACCCCGACCTCCTGCGGGTGAACAAGGAGGCGATTGCCATCGTCCGCGCCTTCCTCGACAGCGGCAAGGTGGTGGCCGCCATCTGCCACGGGCCGTGGCTGCTGGTGGAAGCCGACGCGGTACGCGGCCGCACCGTGACCTCGTACGCCTCGATCCGCACCGACGTGAAGAATGCCGGCGGCAACTGGGTCGATCGCGAGGTGGCGGTGGACAAGGGCATCGTCACCAGCCGCTCCCCCGCCGATCTCAAGGCGTTCGTCGCCAAGATCATCGAGGAGATCGGCGAGGGCCGGCACGAGCGGCGCAAGGTGGCGTGAGCCGGCGCAGTCCGACATGACCCGGCGGGCGCTTCGGCGCCCGCTTTGCCGTTAGGACTGGAACGCGCCGCCCCGCCGGGCGTTAGTCGCGAGGCACCGGGGCACCCCTTGGGCGGAGAGGCAGGCATGGCCGCGCGCGCGACATGGAAAGGATATTTGCGGCTCGGCGAGCTGGTCTGCGGGGTCGGGCTCTACACGGCGGTGAGCGCCAGCGACCGGGTGAGCCTGCACATGGTCAACCGCAAGACCGGCAACCGCCTCTCCCGCCGTTTCGTCGATTCCGACACGGGCGACGTGGTGGAGCGCGACGAGCAGGTGAAGGGCTATGAGGTCGATTCCGGCGATTTCGTCGTGCTGGAACCGGACGAGATCGCCGAGGTCACGCCCAAGGGGGACAAGGCGCTCACCATAGAGAGCTTCCTGCCCTGCCACGAGGTCGACGATCTCTATTTCGACCGACCCTATTATCTGCGCCCCGTCGACGGCGCCTCCGAGGCAAGCTTCGCGGTCATTCGCGAGGGGTTGCGGAAGAAGAAGGTCGCCGCGGTAGCCACGGCGGTGCTGTTCCGCCGCCCGCGCAGCCTGCTCATCCGTGCCTATGACGAGGGCATCATCGCCACGACGCTTCATTACGACTACGAGGTGCGCTCGGCCGAGGAGGCGTTCGAGGACATTGCGCAGGTGAAGATGGAGCCGGAAATGCTCGATCTCGCCCGCCACATCATCGACACCAAATCCGGCCGCTTCCAGCCCGAGACCTTTACCGACCGCTATGACGACGCGCTGGCTGAATTGGTGCGCGCCAAGATGGAAGGCCGCAGGATCGCCCCGCCGAAGAAGCCGGCCGCCAAGGTGGTGAGCCTGCTCGACGCGCTGCGCGAGAGCGCCGCCGTTTCGGGAGGCAAGCCGCCGGCCCGGAAGAAGGGCGGCGGCACCAGGTCCGCGAAGCCGGCCGCGAAGAAGCGGGCGTCCCGCACCCCGACCCGCAAGGCGGGATGACCGCGATGGCGCTGGAGGTCTATCGCCGCAAGCGTGACTTCACCCGCACCCGGGAGCCGCAGGGCGCCGAGGCCGCCACGCCCGGCCATGCCTATCTCGTCCAGAAACACGCCGCGCGCCGCCTGCATTACGATCTGCGGCTGGAGATGGACGGCGTGCTGAAGAGCTGGGCGGTCACCAAGGGGCCGAGCCTGGTGCCGGGCGAGAAGCGGCTGGCCGTGCATGTGGAGGACCACCCGCTCGACTACGGCACCTTCGAGGGCACCATTCCCAAGGGCGAATATGGCGGCGGCACCGTCATGCTGTGGGACCGTGGAAGCTGGGAGCCCATTGGGGATCCCGCGCGCGGCTACAAGAAGGGCCATCTCGAATTCGCGCTGCATGGCGAGAAGCTCACCGGGCGCTGGCACCTGGTGAGGATGGCCGGGCGCCGGGGCGAGAAGGCCGACAACTGGCTGCTGATCAAGGCGGAGGACGAGGCCGCCCGTCCGGAAGACGCGCCGGATATCCTTGAGGAGAGTCCGGACTCGGTGACGTCCGGCCGCACCATGGACGCGATCGCCAAGGGCGAGGCGGGGGTGGACGAAGGCCCGCCGGCCGCCCCTGAGTCCGCAAAGGCCAAACCCGCGAAAGCTCCTGCGGCAAGAACCCGTCGGGCGGAGGCCGTACCGCGCCGGGCCCCCCGCGCCTCCGCCGCGAAGAAGGCGCCCGGCGTCGCGGCACCGCTGCCCGATTTCATCGAGCCGCAGCTGGCGACTTTGGTGGCCAAGGCGCCGGTGGGTAGGAACTGGATCCACGAGATCAAGTTCGACGGCTACCGGCTTCAGGCCCGCATCGACAAGGCCGCGAAGGGAAAGGGCCGGGTGAAGCTGCTCACCCGCTCCGGCCTCGACTGGACGGCGCGCTTCGGCAAGGCGCTGGTGGCGGCACTGGAGGCGCTGCCGGCGCAGGACGCGCTGATCGACGGCGAACTGGTGGTGGAAAACAGCGCCGGCGTCTCCAATTTCAGCCTTCTCCAGCAGGACCTCGCCGAAGGCCGTGCCGACCGCTTCGTCTACTATGCCTTCGATCTTCTCCATCTCGATGGCCGCGACCTCACCGGCGAACCCCTCACGCTGCGCAAGCATGCGCTGGAACGGCTGCTGAGCCAGCCGGCGGAAGGCCTGCGCTACAGCGAGCATCTGACGGAGGATGGCGACGCCATGCTGCGCCATGCCTGCCGGCTAAGCCTCGAAGGGCTGGTGTCGAAGCGGGCGGACGCGCCCTATCGGCCCGGCCGTGGCAAGGAGTGGGTGAAGTCGAAATGCGCCTTCCGGCAGGAATTCGTCATTGGAGGCTTCACGCCGTCCACCGCGCAGAAGAACGCCATCGGTTCGCTGGTGCTCGGCGTCTATGAGGCGGGCAAGCTCACTTCCGTCGGCCGGGTCGGCACCGGCTTCTCGCGCGAACTGGCGCGCGACCTCCACGCCCGGCTCGGGAAGATCGCCCGCGCGCGCAGCCCCTTTGCCCAGCAACTGACGGCGGAGGAACGGCGCGGGGTCTCCTTTGTCGCGCCCGAACTCGTTGCCGAGGTGGAGTTTCGCGGCTGGACCGGCGACCAGCATCTGCGCCACGCCGCCTTTCGCGGCTTGCGCGAGGACAAGCCGGCGCGCGAGATCGTCCGCGAGACTCCCGTGGAGGGCGAGACCATGGCCGCGAAACCCGACGCGCCCCGTTCGCGGGTGAAGCTGACCCATCCCGACCGCATCTATTGGCCGGCCGAGGGCATCACCAAGCAGGGCCTCGCCGACTATCACGCCGAGATCTGGCGCTTCATCGCTCCCTTCGTCGTCGCCCGGCCGCTGGCACTGCTGCGCTGCCCGGACGGCATCGACGGGCAGGCCTTTTTCCAGAAGCACTCCTGGCGCGGCATGAACAAGGCGATCAAGGTCGCCAAGGACAAGGACGGCGAGGAGCTTCTTTACATCGACGACCTCGACGGGCTGATCGCCCTCGTCCAGTCGGCCGCACTGGAAATCCACCCCTGGGGGGCGCCGCTGGTCGACGTCGAGCGGCCGGACCAGCTCATCTTCGATCTCGACCCCGGCGAGGAGGTCGGCTGGGAGGGCGTCGTGGCCGGCGCGCGGGAAATCCGGGCCCGGCTGGAAGCGCAGGGGCTTCCGGCCTTCGTCAAGACGTCCGGCGGCAAAGGTCTGCACGTCGTGGTGCCGCTGGCACCGAAGGCGACCTGGGAGATAGCCAAGCCCTTCGCCAAGGCGTTGGCCGATGCCATGGCCGCCGACGACCCCGATCGCTACATCGCGGTGGCCGCCAAGGCCCGGCGCAAGGGCCGCATCTTCAGCGACTATCTGCGCAACGGGCGCGGCGCCACGGCGGTGGCGGCCTATTGCCCGCGCGCCCGGCCCGGGGCCGGGGTCTCCATGCCGGTGGCGTGGGACGAGCTCGACGCCATCGCCGGCGGCGCGCAGTTCACGCTGACCGAGGCGCCGGCCCGCCTCGCCAATCTCGCGCCCGACCCGTGGGCGGATTTCCGGGCCGCCTCCGTCCCGCTGCCGGAGACCGGCTCCTCCCGCCGGAGGAAAGCCTGAATGGAGCGGCTGCCGCAGGCGCTCTGGCTGACGCCGGACGAGATCGAGAACCTGCTCCGGCTGATGGCGGCTGCCGCCTGCGGCATGATCGTCGGTATCAACCGCGACCTGCGCGGCAAGCCAACCGGCATGCGCACGCTCGGGCTGGTGGGGCTCGGCGCCGCGCTCATCTCGCTCTCCGCCCTGCAGGTCGAGGGCATGGCGGGACACCCCGACGCCACCAGCCGCGTGGTTCAGGGCATCGTGCAGGGGGTGATGACCGGCATCGGCTTCCTCGGCGCCGGTGTGGTTCTGCGCGACCGCGACCGGCTGGAGGTTCACGGCCTCACCACCGCCGCCGCCGTGTGGGTGACGGCGGCACTGGGCGTCGCCTGCGCCATCGCCTCCTGGCATCTCGTCTTTCTCGCGCTGGCGACGACGATCGGCCTGCTGGTCGCCATATTGCCGCTGGAACGGCTGGTGGAATCGCGCGAGGCACCGGCGCCGCGTCGCGCCCGCCCCCTCTCCGACGATGCCGACGAGGAGCCGCGCTGACGCCGATCAGCGCCCGCGGCCGGATTTGCCGCCGGAACCGCGTTCGGCGGCGAGGCTCTTCTTCAGCGCGTCCATGATGTTGACGACATTGGTCGGCGCGTCGTCCGCGTCCTCCCGCGCCGCCGGGCGCCGGGCCGGGCGCTTTTTCTTCTTCGACGCGATGAGCTGCTTGAGATTCGCCTGCAGCGGATCGCGGACCAGCGCCGCGTCCCAGCCCTGCGTACGCTTGTCGATCAGCTTGCCGACGAGCGTGACGAGGTCGCCGTCGGCCGTCTCTTCGATGCCGTCGAAATAGCCCTCGGGCCGGCGCAGCTCGTCGGAATAATGCAGCGTCCACAGCACGATGCCGCGCCCGCGCGGCTCCAGCATGACGGGCCGTTCGCGCCGGTGCAGCACCACCCGCGACAGGCCGACCTTGCCGGTCGCCACCATCGCCTCGCGGATCACCGCGAAGGCTTCCTCGCCGACGGGATCGTCCGGCACCAGGAAATGCGGCGTGTCGTACCAGATCCACTCCACCGTATCGGCCGGTACGAAGGTCTCGATGTCGATGGTGCGGTTGCTTTCCAGCGCCACCGAGTCGAGGTCGTCATCGTCGAGGATCACATAGCGGCCGGGCTCGCGCTCATAGCCTCGCGCCTGGTCGTCGGAAGCCACCGTCCTGCCGGTCTCGGCATCGACATAGATGCCTTCGACGCGGTTTCCGGTCTCCCGGTTCAGGGTGTGGAAGCGGATGCGTTCCGACGCGCTGGTGGCCGGCGCCACGACCACCGGGCAGGTGACCAGCGAGAGCTTGAGATAGCCTTTCCAGAGGCCGCGCGGCGCCACCTGACATTCCTCGATCCGTGATCTCTCCGCCAACAATCGCCGGGCCGTCCGCCGGTTCCCCCGCCCGGCCGAACCGATCGAGGGGTGGAACGTTGGTGACGGGCGCGGCGCCATCGCGCCCGCGCACAGGAGAGGACGCCATGCCCGGGACCGACCGCCTGCGCGGCGACATCGACGAGGGCCGGACGCGTGACAAGGTGCCGTTTCCCGACCCGGCCGCTGCGCCGTTGGGCACGGATGACGAGGCGGCGGGCATGCCCGCCGGAACCGGGCGCCGCGCTGTCGCTGCCGTGCCGGCAGGTGCGCCCGGCCCGGGCGGCGGCACGGATGAGCGCGGCAGAGCCTATGACGACAAGGGTGCGACCGTGCCGGGCGTCTCCTTCGTCACGGCGGTCGTCGGTCTTCTTCTCGTCGTCGCGATCGGGGCCGGCGTACTCGCCGCCGTGATGATGAGCTGAACCGGGCGGGCCGTCGCGCCCGTCCCGGCCTACCTCCCGACGGGAACCCCACCGGCCCGTGCCGGGTTAGCGCAGGTCGTCACCCCCCGAGAATACGAGCCGATGCCCATCAGCCAGAACCTGCGACAAGACCCGCGACAAGACCCGATCGAAAGCACCTTGGCCACCCATCCGGTACCGGAGGGGCCCAGCCCGCCGTCCCAGAAGGAGGGAGGGCCGGTGCTGGAGGCCGGGCGGAACGTCTGGCGCGTGGCGGAGGCCGGGCGCGCGCGGGTGCTCGTCGATGGCGGCGCCTATTTCGGCGCGCTCCGCGAGGCGATGCTGGGCGCGCGGGAAACCATCCATATCGCGGGCTGGGATCTCGACAGCCGCATGAAGCTGGTGGGCGAGAGCGGCACTGCGCAGGACGGGCTGCCGGAGACGCTGGCGGCGTTCCTCTCCGCGCTGGTGGCGCGCAACCCGCGCCTGCGCATCCGTCTCCTGCTGTGGGACTATTCGGTGATGTTCGCGCTGGAGCGTGAACTCGCGCCCATTTTCTCCTTCCTGTGGGCGACGCCGAAGCAGATCGAGCTCTGCCTCGACGACGAACTTCCCCTCGGCGCCTCGCACCACCAGAAGATCGTGGTGATCGACGATTCGCTGGCCTTCTCCGGCGGGCTGGACCTGACCGGCCATCGCTGGGACACGCCCGATCATACGCCCGGAGACCCGCTGCGCCGCGACCCGCAGGGTGCTCTCTACGAGCCGTTCCACGACGTGCAGATGGCGGTCGACGGCGGGGCCGCCGAGGCGCTGGGCGCGCTGTTTCGCGACCGCTGGCAGCGCGCCGCCTCCGAGCGGCTCAATCCGGCCCGCGCACGCGGCAATCGCTGGCCGCAGGCGCTGCCGGTCGACTTCACCGACGTCGAGATCGGCATCGCCCGCACCCTGCCGACCTATGACGGGACGGTCGGCGCGCGCGAGGTCGAGACGCTGCTGTTCGACATGATCGATCGCGCCGAGCGCACCATCTATGTCGAGAACCAGTTCATCACCTGCGAGCGCTTCACCGAGAGGCTGGTGGAGCGGATGAAGGAGCGCCCCGCGCTGGAAGCGCTGATGGTGACGCCGAACATCTACCGCTCCTGGATCGAGCAGCAGGTAATGGGCGTGCCGCGCGAGCGGCTGCGGACGCGGCTGGAGCAGGAAGGGCTGGCCGACCGGGCACGGCTCGTCTTCCCGCAGGTCACCGCCGGGGACGCGACGGTCGAAGTCTTCGTCCATGCCAAGGTGCTCATCGTCGACGACCGACTGCTGCGCGTCGGCTCCGCCAATGTCTGCAACCGCTCCATGGGCTTCGACAGCGAGTGCGATCTGGTGATCGAAGCCCGCGACGGAGAGGAGCGGGCAGAGGTGGCGGCGGTCCGCGACCGGCTGCTGGGCGAGCATATCGGCCACGCGCCCGAAGAGGTGGCGGAACGTCTCGCCCGTGATGGGCTCATCGCCGTCTCGCGCGTGAGCGCGCAGGGCCGCCGCCTCGTGGACCTGCCGGCCGTCGCTTCCGATCTCGCCCTGCCGCAGATCAGCGCGCTCGCCGACCCGCCCGAACCGCTCTACGACGAGCGCGCCTCGGAAGGCTCCGGCAAGCGGCGCAAATGGCCCATCGCCGCCGCCGTGGCAGGCCTCGCGGTGCTGGCGGCGCTGGTGATCGCCTGGGCCAACTCGCCCTTCTCGGAGCCGGACCGCATCATCTCCGCGCTCGACACCATGGCGGACCGCCCATGGGGCGCCGCCATCGTGGTGGGCATCTATGTGCTGGGCGGGCTGGTGGTGTTCCCGGTGTCGGTGCTGATCGTCGCCACCGTCGCCGTCTATGGCGGCTGGACCGGGGCGCTATTGGCGGGCCTCGGCGCGCTGGCGAGCGCCGTGGTGACCTTCTTCATCGGCCGCCATCTCGGTGCGGGCGTCGTCCGCCGCTTCATCGGCCCGCGCATCAACCGCATCCGGCGCGGGCTCGCCAACCAGGGCATCATCACCGTCGCGACGATGCGGATGGTGCCGGCGGCGCCGTTCACCTTCATCAATCTCGTCGCCGGAGCGGCGGGGCTGCGGGTGATGGATTTCGTTCTCGGCACCGCGCTCGGCCTGCTGCCGGGGCTGGTGGTGCTGAGCGCGCTCGGCCACCAGATCGTCGAGGTGATCTCGAACCCCACGCTGGGCCGGGTGGGGCTGCTCATCGGCTTCGTGGTGCTCTGGATCGCCTGTTCGCTCGGGCTGCAATACCTCGTCACACGGCTGCGGAGGCCGGCGTGAACGTGGCGCCGCGCTCGCGCCTTCGGCTGATGACCTGGAATATCCATGGCGGCGTCGGACCCGACCGGCGCTTCGATCTCGACCGGATCGCCGCCCTGATCGCCCGCCACCAGCCGGACATTCTCGCCTTGCAGGAGGTCGACACGCGCGGGCGCGGCGTGGCCTGCCTCGCGCCGCTGGAGGGGCTGGGCATCGGCCATCTCGCGGAGGCGCGGACCATTGCCGTGCCGGACGGCCATTACGGCCATGTGCTGTATTCGCGCTGGCCGACGCGCGACATCGTTCTGCACGATCTCTCGGTGCGCCGCCGCGAGCCGCGCCTCGCCATCGAGACCTATGTCGACACGCCGCAGGGCGCGCTGCGGGTGGTGGCGGTGCATCTCGGCCTCGCGCTCACCGAGCGCTGGCGGCAGGCGGCGTGGCTCGCCCGGATGGCGCGGGCGGGCGACGGCGCGCCGACGGTGATGATGGGCGACTTCAACGACTGGTTCGCTTTCCGGCCGGTGCGGCGGGCGCTGGCGCGGGTGCTGCCGGAAAGCACCGATCTGCGCAGCTTTCCGGCCTGCTGGCCGTTGCTGCGGCTCGACCGCCTCTATTGCAGCCGTCCCGGCATGCTCGCGCACAGCTTCACCGACCCCGAGGCGCGCCACGCCTCCGACCACCTGCCGGTCATCGCCGACATCGAACTGCGCCCGCGCCTCTCCCCTCCGCTCGCCCTCGACCTGCCGGAACAGGCGTCGCGGACGGACGTTGATCTCGTGAAACAGGGAGAACGTCGATGAGCCTCAACGACGACGAGATAAGGGCGCGCGCTCACCGGCTCTGGGAGGCCGACGGACGTCCGGACGGGCAGTCCGACCATTACTGGTTCCTCGCCCGCGACATGCTGGTGGCGGAAGGGCGCGCCATGGGCGAGGGCGCTTCCGGGGCGTTCCGGCCGGCGGATGCGGCAGAGGCGCCGCCCGAGCCGGTAGGCGCGGCAGACGGCCTTCCCGCGCCTTCCGACGAGGGCGGAATCGAGAGCGCCGAGCGCCCTCCCGTGCCGCTCGATCCGAACCCGGCTCCAGAAGGCGGAACGGGGCCGGTCAGCGAGATCGACACCATCCGCCGGACGCTGGAAGTGCCGAAGAACCGGCGTGGGCGCAGCGCGCCGGCCGACGACCGGACCGGGGCGATGAGCGGTCTTTCCGGCAGCCGCAAGCGGAGCTGAGGGACATGAAGAACTGGCTCGTTCAATTCCTCGTCGATGTCGGCCTCGTGCGCCCGCGCGAAGAGGTGGAAGGGTCCGCGTCCCCGAACCCTCGCGCGCCGAACCATGACCATCCTCGGCACACGCGCGACTGAGTGTGCCGCGACTATCGAACAGGAGATTTCCATGATCATCGCCGACCAGCACAATAAAGGGCCAGCCAAGCCGGGCGACCGACGCGTCGAGAAGAAGGATCGTGCCCCCGAAGAGGCCGGCCACTCCCGCAGCGCCAATCCGCAGCAGGACGACAAGGCGGGCGAGCGCGAGCGCAAGCCGGAAGGGCGCGACGCCCACTACGCACCGGAGGCGCCGGAGAAAGGCGCCCGATAAGACCAAATTTCGCCGTTGCCAGCCTTTTGCCCGTGCCGGATAACCCGGCGCGGGCAAGGGGATGCACCACATGGCGAAGACGGGTGACGGGCTGCGGCGTGAACTCGGGCCGGTGGAGGCCGTCGGCCTTTCGCTTTCGGTCATCGCGCCGACAATGGGCATGGCGCTCAACGTCACACTGGCCGTAGGCGCCGCCGGTGTCGGCGCCCCGCTCGGCTTTGCCGTCGGGACGCTGGTCGTGGGTCTCGTCGGCCTTTCGTTTGTCTTCTTCGCCAGCAGGGTGACCAGCGCCGGCTCGGGCTACGCCTATATTGGCCAGACCTTCGGCCCCCGGGCCGGCTTCATCGCCGGCTGGTGCATGGTGCTGCTCTACATCGCCGGCGGTTCCGGCAGTGCCGCGCTTGTCGGTGACTTCCTGCGCGCCGCGCTCGACGATCACGGCGTGAATCTGGGCGGATGGTGGCTGCCGGTGGCGGTGGCGGCCCTCACCGGCGGCACGCTGCTGGCCTGGCGCGACGTGCGTCTGGCCACGCGGGTGATGCTGGCGCTCGAACTCTCCTCCATCGCCGTCATCGTCTATCTCGGCCTGCGCATCCTGTCGGCGGTGCACGCGGAGGGCGGGCTGAGCCTCGCCCCGTTCCATCCCGACCCGACGGTCGGCTGGTGGGGCATCGGCTACGCCGTGGTCTTCGCGGTGCTCTCCTTCGCCGGTTTCGAGGCGGCGGCGACGCTGGCGGAGGAGGCGGGCCGGCCCGGGCGCACCATTCCCATCGCCCTCGTCGGGTCGGTGGTGGTGGCGGGCCTGTTCTTCGTCTTCGCCTCCTACATCCAGGTCATCGGCTTCGGGCTGGACAACATGAAGGCGCTGGCGGCGAGCGAGGCGCCGCTGAACACGCTGGCGCTGAAATACGGCAACATCCACATCGCCACCGCGCTCGACCTCGCGGCCTCGGTGTCGGCGGTCTCCTGCGTGCTCGGCACGCTGTCGGCGGGCGCGCGCATGCTGTTCGTGCTCGGCCGGGGCGGCCTGTCGCCGAGGCTTGCCAAGGTGCATCCCATCTATGGCACGCCCTCGGTCGCCGTCGGTGTCGTCGCCTTCGCCATGCTGGTCGGGCTGATCGCCTGGGCGCCCTTCATCGGCCCGGCGAGCTATTATGACAGCGTCGGCACCATCGGCGTGCTGGCGCTGATCGTCGCCTATCTCGGCGTTACCGCCGCCGCCGCCGTGCACGCGGTGCGCGCCGGCAGCCGGCTCTGGCTGGTGCTCGGCGCGCTCGGCACGCTGGCCATGCTCTGGCCGCTGTACAATTCGGTCTACCCGGTGCCGTCCTTCCCGGAAAATCTGTGGCCCTACATCGTAGCGCTGTGGATCGCCCTCGGCGGCGCGCTGATCCTGCTCAAGCCGGCAATCGGACGGAAGGCGCCGGGCTGAGGCGCCGCCCTCAGTCCGTCGCCCTGCCGAGTTCCGCGGCCGCCTGCTCGATCACCGCGGCCACCTCGCGGGGATGGGATTCGTAGACCGAATGGCTGGCGCCGGGGATGGTGGTGATCGGCGCCCCCGCCCGCTCGTAATAGAAGCGTTCGAGCGCCGGGCTGATGATCTGGTCGGCGCCTGCGACGATGCCCCAGCTCGGCTTCGACTGCCAGGCGGCGGCGGTGAGCGGGGTGCTGAACATGCTGGCGGCGGCCAGCACCTGGCCGCGCGCCTCGAACGCCGCCCGCTCCTTCGGCAGGTCGGGCGCGAACAGCTTGGGGAAGAGGGCGGGGTCGAGATAGGTGAAACCGTCGGGCGTCTTCATGATGGCGCCGGCGGTCATCGCCAGCACGCTTGGCATGGTCTTGCCGAGCGCCGCCTCGTCCTCGCCGGCATCGGGCGCATGGGCGGCGACATAGACGAGCCCCACGACCTTCGGATGCACGCCGGCCTCGGTGATGATCGAGCCGCCATAGGAATGGCCGACCAGCAGCGTCGGGCCGTCCTGCAGGTCGAGCACCCGTCTGGTGGCGGCGACATCGTCCGCAAAGGAGGTTTCCGGCTCCTGCACCATTGTGACGTGGAAGCCGTCGGCGACGAGATGATCGTACACCGCCTTCCAGCCCGAGCCGTCGACCCAGGCGCCGTGCACCAGCACGACGTTGTGGACGGCAGCGCCCGCCGCACCGGCCGTCGTCGGGCCGAGCGCGAGGGCGAGGCTGAAGGCACTGACGAGCGCCAGCGCGGCGCGGGCGGGATGGCAAGGCATCGGCTTCACTCCTCACGGGCGGCGCGGCAGGCGCCGGGGACGATCGATGGTTCCATCCTGCCCTCGGTCGCCGGGTAATGTTTTCCAGAATGCCGCGTCATCGCCGGCGGGGGCGGCACCCCGCTTGCACGGGCTGGCCTTCCCCCGCATCGCCGCGCTAAAGGCGATGCCGACCCCGCCAGCCAAGGTGACCGAAGCCCGTGCCCGATCTCGACAGCGTCGTCCTGGAAATCGCCGACGAAATGCGCGCCCGTCCCGACCGGGGCGAGGTGGCGAGCTATATTCCCGAACTGGCCCGCGCCGATGAGCAGGCCTTCGGCATCGCGGTGGTGGATCGCGAGGGCCGGGTGGTGACGGGCGGCGACGCGGAAGTGCCCTTCTCCATCCAGAGCGTGTCCAAGGTCTTCACCCTCACTCTGGCGTTGGGCAAGGTGGGCGACCGGCTGTGGCGGCGGGTGGGGCGCGAGCCGTCGGGCAGCGCCTTCAACTCCATCGTCCAGCTGGAGGCGGAGCACGGCATTCCGCGGAACCCGTTCATCAATGCCGGCGCCATCGCCGTCACCGACGTCATCCTCTCCGGCCATCAGCCCCGCGAAGCGCTGGGCGAGATCCTGCGCTTCCTGCAGTTCCTCGCCGAGGATCCGGCGATCGGCATCGACGAGGCGGTGGCGGCCTCCGAGCAGCGCACCGGCTTCCGCAACCGGGCGCTGGCCAACTACATGAAGTCCTTTGGGGTGCTGGAGAACCCGGTCGACTTCACCCTGGGGGTCTATTTCCACCACTGCGCCATCACCATGAGCTGCCGGCAACTGGCCATGGCGGGCCGCTTCCTCGCCCATAACGGGCGCAACCCCACGACGGGCTTCAGCGTGGTGTCGGCGGAGCGGGCGCGGCGCATCAATGCCATCATGCTCACCTGCGGCCATTATGACGGCTCCGGCGAGTTCGCCTATCGCGTCGGCCTGCCGGGAAAGAGCGGGGTGGGGGGCGGCATTCTGGCGGTGGCGCCGGGCAAGGCCTCGATCGCGGTGTGGTCGCCGGGGCTGGACGCCAGCGGCAATTCGCATCTCGGCCGCATCGCGCTGGAAAGGCTGACGCAGCGCATGGGCTGGTCGATCTTCGGCTAGCCCTACGGGTGCCGGATATGACAAGAGGGCCGGACGGTCAGTCGCGGCCCTCTTGGGAGGTCACTCGGCAATTCGCCGTAGGCGGCAAGATCAACGTCCGAAGGAAAAGCACGGACGAGGCTCAGTTGGTGCGCCCGCCGTCTTCCTTGATCGCCTCTTCATGATACCAGCTGCCGATGATGACGAGCGGCGATACCTTGAGGGCTTCGGAAGACAGGGAATCCGTGCGACGGGACGCGAGACCGGCTCGGCCGCCGACGGGGAAGGGTACGATTTGCGCGCTGGTGCGCTGGGTATGAGCATTCATGGCACGTTTCTCCTTTCCGGCTGCGCGTTCCTGCGCCAGCCTTTGGTTTACATATAACATCTTTTGCTCGGCGTTTGCGCAAGATGCACATTTTACAATCACAATGAGCATAGAATATGTGCATCGCCGCATCGGGCCGCAAGGCTTGTGCCTGTAACGGCGCACGCCTCCCGACGGATGCATGCGCTGTTGCGGCGCGGCATACGCGCCGAAGGCGGGCGGTTGTCGCAAGTGCCGCAGGATCAACGCGAATCGCGGAAGCTCCCGGCACCGTGCGTGCTGTCCGGGCCTCCCTTTTCTCCCTCTCAGGCGGGCCGCAAACGTCCGCCGCCGGCCATTTGGCACAGCATATGCTTGTATGGGGCCAGCCGTTGGCGGTCGCACGGCCGGCACAACGACCAGGGCGGTTCGCGGCCCGGTCTTAAGTGATGAGAGACACGCAATGACGAAGTACAAGCTCGAGTACATCTGGCTCGACGGTTACAAGCCGACCCCGAACCTGCGTGGCAAGACGCAGATCAAAGAATTCGACCACTTCCCTTCGCTCGAGGAACTGCCCCTGTGGGGCTTCGACGGCTCGTCCACGGAGCAGGCCGAGGGCCGCAGCTCCGACTGCGTGCTGAAGCCGGTCGCTCTCTATCCCGATCCGGCCCGCAAGAACGGCGTGCTGGTCATGTGCGAAGTGATGATGCCCGATGGCGTCACCCCGCACCCGTCCAACGCCCGCGCCACCATTCTCGATGACGAAGGCGCCTGGTTCGGCTTCGAGCAGGAATACTTCTTCTACAAGGACGGCCGCCCGCTCGGCTTCCCCGAGCACGGCTATCCCGCGCCGCAGGGCCCGTACTACACCGGCGTCGGCTTCAAGAATGTCGGCGACGTCGCCCGCGAGATCGTGGAAGAGCATCTCGAGCTCTGCCTGGAAGCCGGCATCAACCATGAAGGCATCAACGCGGAAGTCGCGAAGGGCCAGTGGGAATTCCAGGTCTTCGGCAAGGGCTCCAAGAAGGCCGCCGACGAAGTGTGGATGGCCCGCTACCTGCTGCTCCGTCTGACCGAGAAGTACGGCGTGGACATCGAGTTCCACTGCAAGCCGCTCGGCGACACCGACTGGAACGGCTCGGGCATGCACTGCAACTTCTCCACCAAGTTCATGCGCGAAGTGGGCGGCAAGGCCTATTTCGAGGCGCTGATGGCGGCGTTCGAGAAGAACCTGCACGACCACATCAACGTCTATGGCCCGGACAACCACATGCGCCTCACCGGCAAGCATGAGACCGCGCCGTGGAACAAGTTCTCCTATGGCGTGGCCGACCGCGGCGCGTCGATCCGCGTGCCGCACTCCTTCGTGCGCAACGACTACAAGGGCTATCTGGAAGATCGCCGCCCGAACTCCCAGGGCGACCCCTACCAGATCGCTTCCCAGGTCCTGAAGACGATCTCGGAAGTCGACACCGCCGCCGTTGCCGCCGCGTGAGGATCGCGGCGGCGGATCAACCCGCCGCCGGCCTCTGCTGAGACGCCTCTCCCGAGACGGGCGACCGTCTCCCTCAAGCCAG
>JAEYTJ010000328.1 GCA_023434095.1 Pseudomonadota bacterium
ATGTGGCGGCTGCTGGAGCGGCTGGGCCACCCGGAACGACGGCTGCCGCCGGTGATCCATGTCGCCGGCACCAATGGCAAGGGCTCCACCGTCGCCTTCATGCGGGCGATCCTGGAAGCCGCCGGCCAGCGCGTTCATGTCTACACCTCGCCGCATCTGGTGCGCTTCAACGAGCGCATCCGCCTCGCCGGCACGCTGGTCGACGATGCCCGGCTCACCGGGGCGCTGGCGCGGGCGGAAGAGGCGAATGGCGGCGAGCCGATCACCTTCTTCGAGATCACCACCGCCGCCGCCCTGCTGCTGTTTTCCGAAACACCGGCCGACATCCTCCTGCTGGAGGTCGGCCTCGGCGGCCGGCTCGACGCCACCAACGTCGTCGACACGCCGCTGGTGAGCGTCATCACCCCGGTCTCCATCGACCATGTCGATTTCCTCGGCGAGACGGTGGCGGAGATCGCCGGCGAGAAGGCCGGCATCCTCAAGCGCGGCGTGCCCGCCGTGCTTGGCCACCAGCCGCGCGAGGCGCTTCGGGCGATCGAGCGGCAGGCGGCGCGGCTCGGCGTGCCGCTCTCGGTCATGGGCGAGCACTATCAGGCGCATGAGGAAGGCGGCCGGCTGGTGGTCGCCGACGAGGCGGGTCTGATGGACCTGCCGCGCCCGCGCCTCGTCGGCCCGCACCAGATTGTCAATGCGGGCCTGGCGGTGGAGGCGCTGCGGGTGGCCAATCTCGGTCTGCCGGCGCACGCCTTCGAGGAAGGGATGCGCGCGGCGCAATGGCCGGCGCGGCTGCAGCGGCTGGGCCCCGGCCCGCTCACCGAGCGGGCGCCGGAAGGCGTCGACATCTGGCTCGACGGCGGCCACAACGCCGCCGGCGGGCAGGCGCTCGCCGCCGCGCTGGCCGATCTGGAAGACCGGGTGTCGCGGCCGCTGGTGCTGATCGTCGGCATGCTGGGCAACAAGGATGCGGACGCCTTCCTCGCCCCCTTCGCCGGCCTCGCCCGCGAATTGATCGCCGTGCCGGTGCCGGGCGAGCACAAGGGCGCGGCGCCGGAAGCGCTGGCCGAAGCGGCGCGGGCGCACGGCCTCGACGCCTCCACTGCCCCGAGCGTCGCCGCCGCGCTGGAAGGGCTGGCGGAATTTCCCGTCGGGGCCGCGCCGCGCGTGCTGATCGCCGGCTCGCTCTATCTCGCCGGCGCCGTGCTCGGCGAGAACGGCTCACTGCCGGACTGACGCGCAGGTGTGGGCGAGGCCGGGGCGAACCTTGGCGCACAAACGACAATCCCGGACACGGCCTCGCGGCCGTTCCGGGATGATGTCGGTGGAAGGGTGGCCGCCGCGCCTCAGCGCGGGGCCAGCACCATGATCATCTGGCGGCCTTCGAGCGAGGGCTCGGCCTCGACCTTGGCGATGGTTGCCAGCTCTTCCTTGACCTTGTTCAGCAGCTTGTAGCCCAGCTCCTGATGCGCCATCTCGCGGCCGCGGAAGCGCAGGGTGATCTTCACCTTGTCGCCTTCCTCGAAGAAGCGGTGGATGGACTTCATCTTCACCTCGTAGTCATGGGTGTCGATGCCGGGCCGCAGCTTGATTTCCTTGATCTCGACGACGTGCTGCTTCTTGCGCGCCTCGTTGGCCTTCTTCTGGTTCTGGTACTTGAACCGGCCATAGTCGAGAATTTTGCAGACGGGCGGGACGGAGTTCGGCGCGATCTCGACGAGATCGAGGCCGGCGTCCTGCGCCATCACGATCGCATCGCGCGTCAGCACGACGCCGCGATTCTGCCCGTCCTGGTCGATGAGCTGAACTTCGCGGATGCGGATATCTTCGTTGACGCGCGGACCGTCCTTCTCGGGCGCGACGGGTCTCATGGGGCGGCGAATGGCGTCTTCTCCTCTGCCATTTCAGAAAGTGGCGTTTCCACCGCGCTTCGAAGGGTCGCCGGCCGGCTGATTTCCGCGCGCGTAAAACGGTCGCAGAAGATCGTGACAAACCCGACAGAAGTCAACGGCGGGAAAGCACGGATCGCGTGTAATAACGCATGCCGGCGAGGCATTCGTCGCCACGAGGGCGTTCGGCGCTGTTCCCACGCGATGCGTGCCTGTAATCCAAGATGGCGCGTGCGCCTCGAATCGCAAGGCTTTCGCCCTGAACGAGGTTCCAGCGCACCGTTCGCGACCCGACCGGAGGAGACCCCGATGAGCCAAGCCGCCGAGCCCCGCCCCGAAGAGGGCGCCCCCATCTTCCTTGCCGTCGGCGCGGAGGCCCGTGCGATCGCGGTGCGGGTCACCCCCGGCCGCTCGACGCCCGAGCACCCCGGCATCCTCTGGTGCGGCGGCTTCCTCTCCGACATGCGCGGCACCAAGGCCGAGGCGCTCGCCGAATGGGGGGCGGCGCAAGACCGCCGCGTCGTGCGCTTCGACTATTCCGGCCATGGCGAATCGAGCGGCGCCTTCGAGGACGGCACCATTTCGCGCTGGGCCGAGGACGCGCTCGCCGTGTTCGACCGCGTGACCGAGGGCCCGCAGATCGTGGTCGGCTCCTCCATGGGCGGCTGGATCGCCCTGCTGCTCGCCCGGGCGCTGGCGGCACGCGGCGAAGGCGCGCGCCTCGCGGCGCTGGTGCTCATCGCCCCGGCGCCCGACTTCACCGAGGAACTGATGTGGAAGGCGATGCCCGAGGATGTCCGCGCCGCCCTGCTGCATGACGGGCGCTGGGTCCGGCCCTCGCAATACGGCCCCGGCCAGGTCATCACCCGGGCGCTGATCGAGGACGGGCGGCAGAACCTCGTGCTCGGCGCGCCCTTCGCGGTGGGCTGCCCGGTGCGCATCCTGCAGGGCGTGGCCGACCCGGACGTGCCGTGGCAGCACGCGCTGCGGCTGGTGACCTGCCTCGCCGAGGACGACGTGGTGCTGAGCCTGATCAAGGACGGCGACCACCGCCTCTCGCGCCCCGAAGACATCGACCGGATCCTGGCGGCGGTGCAAGAGGTGGGCTGACGGGCGGCGGCGCGTGGCGCCCCGGGTCGTTCGCCCCGTGTCCCTCGCCATCTGTCGCCCGGCCCTTGCCCCTTGCCCCCCGCCGCCCGAACGTTTAGGCCGAACGCGATATCGGGGCGCCGGAGGTTTGCCGCATGAACGTTCTTCTGCTCGGCTCGGGGGGCCGCGAGCATGCCCTTGCCTGGAAGCTGGCGCAGAGCCCGCTCATGGGGGCCTTCTTCGCGCTCCCCGGCAATCCCGGCATCGCCGCCTTCGCCCGCTGTTTCGAAGGCGTGCCGCTGGAGGACCACGACGCCATCGTCACCCTGTGCCTCGCCGAGAAGATCGACCTCGTCGTCGTCGGGCCCGAGGCGCCGCTGGTGGACGGTATCGCCGACCGGCTGATCGGCGAGGGCATCGCGGTGTTCGGCCCGCGCCGGGTCGCGGCGCAGCTGGAGGGCTCCAAGCTCTTCACCAAAGAGCTGTGCAAGGCGCACGACATCCCCACCGCCGCCTTCGGCCGCTTCACCGAGGTGGAAGGCGCCCGCGCCTTCGTCCATCGCCACGGGGCGCCGATCGTGCTGAAGGCCGACGGGCTGATGGCCGGCAAGGGCGTCATCGTGGCGATGACGCTGGAGGAGGCGCTCGCCGGCATCGACGAGGTGTTCGCCATGGGCGGCGCCGGCACGGAAATCCTGATCGAGGAATTCCTCGAGGGCGAGGAAGTCTCGTTCTTCTGCCTCGTCGACGGCGAAACCGTGCTGCCCTTCGGCTCGGCACAGGACCACAAGCGCGCCTATGACGGCGACGAGGGACCGAACACCGGCGGCATGGGCGCCTATTCGCCCGCCCCGGTCTTCACCGCCGAGATGGAGCGGCGCACCCTCCATGAGATCGTCAAGCCCACCGCCCGCGCGCTGGCGGATGCGGCGAGCCCCTATCGCGGCGTGCTGTTCGCCGGGCTGATGATCACGGCCGAGGGGCCCAAGCTGATCGAATACAATGTCCGCTTCGGCGATCCGGAATGCCAGGTGCTGATGATGCGGATGGAGGGCGACCTGCTGCCGCTGCTCGCCGCCGTCGCCACCGGCCGGCTGGAGGACCAGCCCGTCGCGCTGAAGCCCGATGCGGCGATTTCCGTGGTCATGGCGACGAAGGGCTATCCCGGCCCCTATGGCAAGGGCTCGCGCATCGGCGGGCTGGACGCGGCCGAGACCATTCCCGGCGTCAAGGTGTTCCACGCCGGCACCCGCCGCCAGGGCGAGGATATCGTGGCCAATGGCGGGCGGGTGCTGAACGTCACGGCGGTGGGTGCCAATGTCGCCGAGGCGCGCGAGCGGGCCTATGACGCCATCGCCCGCATCGACTGGCCGGAAGGCTTCTGCCGCCGCGACATCGCCTGGCGCGCGCTGGCCGACTGAGCCGGCCGCGCCGGCACTTTGCGCCGCCTGCGCTCTGGTGGCACGATGACGGCGTGCCCATGTTCAAACAAATGCCGCGCCTGCGTGGCAGAACGGGTGCGCCTTGCGGGGGAACCGCCTCCCCGGCACGCGGCAGATGGACGATACGAATGGACGATTCCACGCACGGCCGGCGGCGGCGGGCGCCGTCAGGCGACCCTGCCGCGGATGATGCCCTGCCCCTTCCGTCGGCCCGCGAGGCGGCGGCGGGGGATGACGCGGCCAGCGCGGTGCTTTCCTCGCCCGGCAGCCCGGTGACCGGCGGGGCCGGCCCCGCCGGTCCGACGCTGGGCGTGGCGCTCGGCTCGGGCGGGGCGAGGGGCCTTTCCCACATTCTCGTCCTGGAGGCGCTGGACGATCTCGGCCTGCGCCCGACCGCCATGGCGGGCGCGTCGATCGGCGCGCTGTTCGCCAGCGTCTATGCCGCCGGCATGCCGGCGCGCGATATCCGCCACCTCGTCACCCACACGCTGAAGAATCGCGGCGAGGTGATGAAGCGCCTGCTGGCGGCCCGTGTCGGGCGCATCACCGATCTGTTCGGTGGGGGGCTCGGCAACCCGGTGCTGATCGACGCCGAGCGCTTCATCGGCGGCTTCCTGCCCAGCCTGGTGCCGGACACGTTCGAGGAGCTGTCCATTCCGCTGCGGGTGGTGGCGACCGACTATTGGGAGCGCTGCGAGCGCACCTTCACCCAGGGGCCCATCCGCCCGGCACTGGCGGCCTCGCTCGCCATTCCCGGCCTTATCCGCCCGGTGCAGCATCATGGCCACACGCTGGTGGATGGCGGCGCGGTGAACCCGCTGCCCTTCGACCTGCTGCGCGCCCGCGCCGACGTGGTGATCGCGGTCGACATCACCGGCGGCCACGGCACCGAGACACGCGGCGTGCCCGCCCCCTTCGAGGCGATGTTCGCCACGCTGCAGATCATGGCCTCGTCCATCGTCGGCGAGAAGCTGAAGGCCGGCGCGCCGGACATCCTCATCCGCCCGAACGTGCACGATTTCCGGGTGCTCGACTTCTTCCGCGCCGCCGCCATCCTGAAAGCCGCCGAGCCGGTCAAGGACGAGGTGAAGCGCCGGCTGGATGCGGTGCTGGGCTAGCTTCGCCGCCCGGCGAAGAACGCGCGCAGCAGCTGGGCCGATTCGCGCTCGCGGAAGCCGCCATAGACATCCGGCCGGTGGTGGCAGGTGGGCTGGGCGAAGAAGCGCACGCCGCTCTCCACCGCCCCGCCCTTCGGATCGGCGGCGCCGTAATAGACGCGCCGCAGCCGGGCGAAGGAAATCGCCGCCGCGCACATGGTGCAGGGCTCCAGCGTCACGTAGAGATCGCAGTCGCCGAGCCGGTCATTCCCAAGGCGGGCGCCGGCGGCCCGCAGCACCTGTATTTCCGCATGGGCGGTGGGGTCGGAGAGTTCGCGGGTGCGGTTGCCGTCGGCGGCCAGCACCGCGCCGTCGCGCACCAGCACCGCGCCCACGGGTACTTCGCCGCGGGCGGCGGCACCCGCCGCCTCGACCAGGGCGAGCCGCATGAAGTCGGGGCGCACGGGCCCGCTGCCGGCCCCGGCCGCGTCGGAACGGTCGCTCGTCAAGGTCCTGCCCGTTTCAAAAGCTTGCCAAAAGCGCGCCAAAAGCTCGCCACCTCCCGCAGGACATGGTAGCACCCGCCGCCCGGAGACCGGATCATCCCCATGCCGAAAAACACGCCGCCCCGCAAGGAACACAACCGCGTCCCCCGTCCCGCCCGCACGGCGGCGCCGGAGGAGGCCGGCCCGCGCGAGGCCGAGCGCGTCGCCAAGGTGGTGGCCCGCGCCGGCCTCGGCTCGCGCCGCGAGATCGAGGAATGGATCCTCGCCGGGCGCGTGGCGGTGAATGGCGAGGTGCTGGAAAGCCCCGCCCGGACGGTCACCGTCGAGGACGAGATCACCGTCGACGGCGTGAAGCTGCCCGACCGCGAGCGCACGCGGCTTTTCCTCTACCACAAGCCCAAGGGCGTGGTGACGACCAATTACGACCCGGAAGGGCGCCCGACCCTGTTCGAGATCCTGCCCGCCGGCCTGCCGCGCCTCGTCTCGGTCGGCCGGCTCGATCTCAACACCGAGGGGCTGATCCTGCTCACCAATGATGGCGGGCTCTCGCGGGTGCTGGAGCTGCCGGAGACCGGCTGGCTGCGCCGCTACCGCGTGCGCGCCAAGGGCGACATCACCCAGGACAGGCTCGACGCGCTGATCGCCGGCGTGACCGTGGACGGGGTGCAGTACGGCCCGATCGAGGCGGTGCTCGACCGCGTGCAGGGCGCCAATGTGTGGCTGACCCTGGCGCTGCGCGAGGGCAAGAACCGCGAAGTGCGCAATGTGCTCGGTTCGCTCGGGCTCGACGTGAACCGGCTGATCCGCCTCTCCTACGGCCCGTTCCAGCTCGGCGAGCTGGCGCAGGGCGAGGCGGAGGAGGTGCGCACCCGCATTCTCGCCGACCAGCTTGGCGAGGCGCTGGCCAAGCAGGCCGGTGCGGACTTCGAGGGCCCGCTGTTCAACCATGGCGACGAGGACGCGCCGAAGGCGGCCAAGGGAGCGACCAAGGGAGCGGCCAAGCCCGGCAAGGCGCGCTACGCCAAGCCGGAAGGCACGGAGGACCGTCACCGCCGCCTGCCCATCGACACCGAGCCAGCCGAGGGCAAGAGCGTGACGGCCGGTGTCGTTGCCGACCGCAAGGGCCGCAAGGTGCTGGTGCAGCGCGTGCGCTCCACGGAAGCCCCGCC
>JAEYTJ010000380.1 GCA_023434095.1 Pseudomonadota bacterium
CCGCCGAGCAGGGCGCGCCGCGACAGGTCGGTCCGCCTGCCCGGGCCGGGCCGGATGAGGCCGCTGCGGGAATCCCGGTGGACCTGCGAAGTATCGCCCCAGAGCTGTTCCGCCTCCCGTGCGGCCGCCTCGTGGTCGGGGCTCAGCTGCCGCCATGCCGTGAAGGCGGCAAGAACCGCCGGCTGAGCCTCGCCGGAATGCAGGCGCACGATAAAGGCCAGCGCCTCGTCCGACAGGGCGCGGGGCGGGTATGACGGGCGAGGGGGCGGCGACGTTACCAAAGGCGTCTCGCAACCAAACGGGACAAAGGCACACCCCTATAGACCGCTGCCGCGCGCAAAATCCTCAATGGCCTTTCCTCACTCCTCGTCGCGCATGAGGTCGCGGCAATGGATGAGGGCGCGCAGGATGTGCTTCTCCACCATGCTGGCGGACACGCCGAGATGCGCGGCGATCTCGCGGTGGCCGCGACCCTCCAGCTTGTTCATCACGAAGGCGGTCTGGCAGGCCGCCGGCAACTCGTTGAGCAGCACGGCGAGGCGGACGATGCGCTGCCGATGGTGCAGGGCGGCGGCGGTGTCGCCGGCGGCGGCGAGGGAGTCGATCTCCTCGATGTCGACCCGGTGGAGCCACTCGGCGTGGCGCCGGGCGGTGAAGTCTATGGCGGCGGTGCGGGTCGCCGCGAAGGCGTAGGTCTTGGGATGCTCGATCGCCACCGCCTGCGACGGCCGGCCGGCGAGCCGCAGATAGGCATTCTGCACCACCTCCTCGCCGCCGTCGCGGTCGCCCACCAGCCGGGCGGCAAAGCGCACGAGATCGCGATGATGACGGCGGTAGAGCTCGCCGAGCCAGTGGTTGAATGCCCTAGGCACGACGCCCTCCGCCGGCCCGCGGGGCGCCGGCAGGCGATGTCGTCCAGATGCGGGTCGCGCTCAACGCCAAGATCGTTACCGGAGAGGGGCGCGTGCCGGCCATCGCCAGCGCAGGCCCGGTCGCAGAGGGAAGGCCGCGGCTACCCTAAGCGATCGCAATTACGATGCAACATCAATGATTTGGAGTGATTACAGGTAAAAACTGGCCCGGCCCGGCAGGACGTGCCGTCCTCCGCGCCCGTTTGTCTCTCCCGCTGCGGCGGTCTTTCGCTGACGGTCTGTTTGCTCAGCTCATCATTCGGATGTGCTGGTCGTAGAGGATCCAGATGGTGCCGGAGACCATGATGAGGAGGATGAGGAGGGTGAAGAGGATGAGGAGGAGGTCGTCGCGGTGGGAGCGTTGCAGGTCGATGTGGAGGAAGTAGCGCAGATGCACGGCGGCCTGCACCGCGGCGAGCAGGCCGAGGGCGGCGAGGGCGGCGGCGCCGCTCAGGAGGTCGAGCCACACCACCGCGAAGGCGCCGGTGGTCAGCGCGAGGGCGAGGACGAGGCCGATCACATAGGAGCGGCGCTCGCGGCCCTCGTCCTCGGTATCGCGGGCGGGCAGGTCGGCGGGCAGGTCGGCGGGAAGGCGGCGGCTCATGACACGGCCCCGTAGAGATAGACGAAGGTGAAGATGCCGATCCAGACGACGTCGAGCATGTGCCAGAACAAAGCGAGGCGCATCAGCCGCAGCTTCACCGGGGAGTTGAGGCCGAAGAGGGCGATCTGCACCGCCATGACCGCCATCCACAGCAGCCCCGCCGAGACGTGCAGCGCGTGGGTGCCGGTGAGCAGGTAATAGGCGGAGAGGAAGCCGCTGGTCTGCGGCGTGGCGCCGTGGGCGGTGACCATCACGTAATAGTCGTGCAGTTCCATGCCGACGAAGCCGGCGCCGAGCAGGCCGGTGACGAGCAGCCAGCCGAGCACGCCGCGCCGGTTTTCGCGGTACTTCATCTCCAGCATGGCGAAGCCGAAGGCGAAGCTGGAGAGCAGCAGCAGCAGCGTCTCCAGGAAGGCGGCGGTGAGGTCGAAGAGCTCGGCGGGGCGCGGGCCTTCGGCGATGCCCTGCACGCTCATGGCGGCATAGGTGGCGAACAGCACCGCGAACAGCACCAGATCGCTCATCAGGAAGATCCAGAAGCCGAACACCACCTCCTCGGCGGCTTCGTGGCTTTCGGGATCGGTGCCGGCAAGGTTGATGCCGGGATGGAGGCGCTCGGAAAGGCTCATCGCGTCACCTCCGCGGCCGCGCCGGCGGCGAGGGCGCCGGCGCCTCCCGCCAGGCTTTCCGGGAGGGCGCGGCCCCGGTTCGCCGCCGTCATCTCCTGGTCGCGGGTGACGCCCGGCGTGGCGCGCACCGCGGCGAGGAAGGCCTCGTTGGCCGCCTTCACCGTCGCCGCCGGCACGGTCTCCTCGGTGTGCGTGGCGAAGGAGCGGGCGATTACCACCGCCCAGATGAGCACGAAGGAGACGATCACCAGCCACCAGATGTGCCAGACGAGACCGAAGGCCCAGGCGCAGGCGAACAGGCCGATGAGCGGCGCGGTGGCGGTGTTGCGCGGCACCTCGATGTCCTCATAGGCGGCCGGGGAGCGATAGGCGGTGCCGTCCATCTTGGCCTCGTAGAAGGCGTCGCGCGTGGAGACCTTCGGCAGAACGGCGAAGTTCCAGGCCGGGGGCGGGGAGGGGATCGACCATTCGAGCGCCCGCCCGTCCCAGGGGTCGCCCAGCGGGGCGGCGAGTTCGGCGCGCCGGCGCACCGAGACGACGATCTGCGCCGCCAGCAAGGCGAAGCCGGCGAGGATCAGCGCGGCGCCGAGCATGGCGAGGGCGAACCAGGGCAGATAGTCGGGGTTCGACCACATGAAGGTGCGCCGCGTCGCGCCCATCATGCCGAGCCAGTAGAGCGGGAAGAAGGCCAGCAGGAAGCCGGGCGCGAAGCACCAGAAGGAGGCCCGGCCCAGCCCCTCGTGCAGGCGGAAGCCGAAGGCCTTGGGGAACCAGAACTGCACCGCCGCGAACATGCCGAACAGCACGCCGGGGATGATCATGTTGTGGAAATGCGCCACAAGGAACAACGTGTTGTGGACCTGGAAGTCGATGCCGGGATTGGCCAGCAGCACCCCGGTCATGCCGCCGAGGATGAAGGTGAGCAGGAAGTTGATGTGGAACAGCATCGCCGTGGTGAGGCGGATGCGCCCGCCCACCATGGTGAGCAGCCAGTCATAGACCTTCACCCCCGTCGGCACGCCGATGATCATGGTGGCGATGCCGAAGACGGCGTTGACATTGGCGCTCTGGCCCATGGTGAAGAAGTGGTGCAGCCACACGGCGAAGGAGAGCACGGCGATGCACATGGTGGCGTAGACCAGCGAGGTGTAGCCATAGATGCGTTTGCTGGAATAGGTGGCGACGACCTCCGACCAGACGCCGAAGGCCGGGAGGATGAGGATGTAGACCTCGGGGTGGCCGAACAGCCAGAACAGATTGGCGTAGTTCATCATGTTGCCGCCGTCGCCATTGGTGAAGAAATGGAAGCCGGCATAGCGGTCGAGGGCGAGCATGACGGTGGCGGCGGTGAGCGGCGCCATGGCGAAGATCATCAGGATCGACGTGCACAGCGTCGTCCAGGTGAACAGCGGCATGCGGAACAGCGACATGCCGGGGCAGCGCTTCTTGTAGATGGTGACGGCGAAGTTGAGCCCGGTCAGCGTCGAGCCGATGGAGCCGAGCGAGACCGCCCAGATCCAGTAGTCGACCCCCTCGCCGGGGCTGAACTCGATGCCGGTGAAGGGCGGATAGGCCGACCAGCCGCCGGTGGAGAACTGGCCGACCACCAGCGAGACCATGATCAGGATCGCCCCGGCCATGGTCAGCATCAGCGAGATGGCGTTGAGCAGCGGGAAGGAGACGTCGCGCGCGCCGATCTGCAGCGGCATGACGTAGTTCATCAGCCCGGTGATGAACGGCATGGCCACGAAGAAGATCATGATCGTGCCGTGGGTGCTGAACAGCTGGCCGAAATGATCGGCCGAGAGGAAGCCGCCGCTGTCGGTGGCGGCGAGCTGCTGGGCGCGCATCAGCGCCGCCTCGATCACCGCGCGGGCGAACATCACCAGCGCGAGGACGATGTACATGATGCCGACCTTCTTGTGGTCGACGCTGGTGAGCCAGTCGCGCCACAGCGGCACCCACCAGCCCTTCACCGTGAGCAGGACCACCGTGCCGAGCGCGCCGAGCACGGCGATGGAGCCGGCGCCCGAGGCGATGAACTCGCTGAGCGAGGGGTTCTCGATCGCGCCGGCGAAGACGAAGGAGGACCATGTGATCTGGCCGAAGATCAGCTCCCAGTTCATTGCGCGGCCTCCGGCGTGTGGTCGTGTTGCTGATGGGAGCCCGCCGGCGCGGACAGGGCGGTCGGCGCGCCCGCCCCGGCCGGGGCCCCATGGCCCGCATGGTCCCCGGCCATGCCGGGCGCGAAGCTGGCGATGATCTGGTCGAACAGGCCCGGCGTGAACCGGCCGTAGATCACCGGCGCGTGCACCACGGCCGGCGGCAGCAGCCCGGCATAGGCGGCGGCGTCGAGGGCGGCCGGCTGCGTCTTCGCGCCCGCCACCCAGGCCGCGAAATCGTCCGCGCCCATCACCCGCGCGGTGAAGGACTGGGTGGCGAAGCCGACGCCGTTATACTGGGTGTTGCGCCCGGTGAAGTCGCCGGTCGCGTCGGCGATGAGGTTGAGCTGGGTCTGCATGCCGGCCATGGCGTAGATCTGGCCGGCGAGGCGCGGGACGATGAAGGACTGCATCACCGTGCCGCTGGTCAGCTTCAGCGTGACCGGACGGCCCTGCGGCAAGGCGAGCAGATCGAGCGTCGCCACCCCCTGCTCGGGGTAGAGGAAAAGGAACTTCCAGTCGAGCGCGACGACCTCCACCACCAGCGGCTCGGGGCCGAGCGGCCGGTACGGGTCGTTGCGGAGCGTGTGCGTCCACAGCGCGGTGCCGAGCGCGGCGACCAGCGCGACAGGAATGCCCCAGATGAGCAGTTCCAGCCCCCAGTTGAACTCCCAGTCCGGCCGGTAGGCGCCCCTGCCGCCGCGCCGGTAGCGCAGCAGCACGAGGGGGAGCGCGACGAACATCGGCACGATGACGATCAGCATCAGCGCGCTGATCGTGCCGAAATGCGAGAGCTGCGCCGCGGCCACCGGCCCCGCCGGCTCGAGAAAGCTCCCGGCCCACGCCGCCCCCGGCAAAAGGGCCGCAAACCCCGCCAGTCCCCCCCGCAACACCAACACAAACCCTCCACACAACACAGAACAAACCCGGCAAGACCGATCGAGTGACGGTATCGACCGGGCCCTCGACAGGCAGCAAAGCACGAAAGGCGGCGGAATTCACCGTGGCGGCATGGTGGAATGCGGAAAAAACGTGACCGGCGGATGGCGCCGGCAAGGCGGGCGCTTCGCATACCCTGTTTTCGCGGGCCGGACGACGGACTGAAACGTGCGGGAGGACCGACGTCAACGCGCTGAGACGACGTGCGTTTTTCCGATTGTCGCCGCCGATCGCGCCGCGGCCCTGGCGGATCGGCCGGGGCGCCGTTCTCACCTCCCCCGATTGCAGCGGCGCCGTGCCGGGGAGGCGGTCACGCGTGGCGCGCTCGCCGCACACGTCTGTTCATCCGGGGCGGGATGCCTATAATCGTGTTCCGCGACGTCCCGTTCAAGGCAGGTTCTAGGTGCGACTTAGTCAATCTTTGCCTCGTGCAGATGGGCCGGCGTTTCTACTGAATCTGAATTGGCGCAACATTCTCTTCTCTTCGCGGCTTGCCGTTGCGGCGATCGTGGCGCTCGCGCTTGCTTACTGGCTGGAGCTGCAGGAGCCGCAATGGGCGATCCTGACAGTCTATCTCCTGACCCAGTCGTCGACGGGCGCGGCGCTCGCCAAGGGATGGTTCCGCTTTCTCGGCACGGTCCTCGCCGCAGTCTACGGCCTCGCCGCCGTCAAGCTGTTCTCGCAGGACCCGCTGCTCCTGGTCGGCAGCGCGATGGTCTGGACCTTCGTCTGCTATTACGGCGCGGCGCGGGCGAGCAATTTCACCGCCTATGGCTTCATGCTGGCGGGCTTCACCGGGCTGCTGGTCACCTTTCAGGGCGCCGCCGCCCCCGACGCCGCGTGGCTCGTGGCGGTGGATCGGGTGAGCGAGATCAGCATCGGCATTGGCTGCGCCACCCTCGCCGGCGCGCTCGTGCTGCCCGATCATGCCGGCGTGCAGCTGCGCGGCCTGATGGCGAAGGCGCTTCGCGCCCTTGCCGCCCATTGCGCCCTGGCCCTGCGGACGGCGGCCAGCGGACAGAGCGTGATCGCGGCGCGCGCGTCCCTGCTGTCCCAGCTGGCGAAGTTCGACGCGCTGACCTCCTATACGCGCTTCGAGGCGCCGGACATGCGGGCCGATGGCGCGCGGATGAACGACGTCACGCGGCATTTTCTCGATGTGCTTGCGAATGCGCGCGCGCTGCATCTGCAACTCGGCGACGGCGGGGCGGGGGACCGGCCGGAGAGCGGACCGCTGAAGGCGGTGCTGGAGCGGGCGGTCGCGGTGCTGGAGCGTTGCTCGGCCGACCCCGCGCTTCTGGAGAAGCCGGCGCAGCGCTGCGCGGAACTGGCCGGCCTGCGGCGCGCATTCGCCGCCATCGCCCGCCGCATGTCCGAAGCGGAGGGCGACGCGCCGCTCGCGGCGCGGGCGGAGGCCGTGCTGATCTGCCGGCACGGCGCGAACATGCTGCGCGGGCTCTCGCTGCTGCTCGTCGCCGAGCGTGCCGTGTTCCGGCGGCGCCCCGCCCCCCCCGCGCCGGGGCGGGCGGTGCGGGGCGCCGCCCCCGCATCCGCCCTGCGGCAGGG
>JAEYTJ010000045.1 GCA_023434095.1 Pseudomonadota bacterium
CGCCGTGCGCCGGCGCATGGTGGCGGATGTGCCGGTGGGCGTGCTGCTCTCGGGCGGGGTGGATTCCTCCATCATCGTCGGGCTGCTGGCGCAGGAGGGGCAGCGGGACCTTGCCACCTACTCCATCGGATTCGAGGAGGCGAATGGCGAGAAGGGCGACGAGTTCGTCTATTCCGACCTCATCGCCAAACATTTCGGCACCAACCATCACAAGATCTTCGTGCCGTCCTCCGACCTGATGGGGGCGCTGCCCGACACCATCCACGCCATGTCCGAGCCCATGGTGTCCTACGACAATATTGGCTTCTACCTGCTCTCCCGCGAGGTCTCGAAGTCGATCAAGGTGGTGCAGTCCGGCCAGGGCGCGGACGAGGTGTTCGCGGGCTATCACTGGTACCCCCCGCTCGCCGACAGCAACGATGTGGTTGGCGACTATGCGCGCGGCTTCTTCGACCGCGACCACGCCACGCTCGCCCGCCAGCTGGGCCCGCAATGGCTTGCCGGCACCGATGTCAGCCGCGATCTCGTCGCCGCCCATCTGAAGGCGGAGGGCGCGGCCACGCCGGTGGACCGGGCGCTGCGTCTGGATTCGCAGGTGATGCTGGTCGACGATCCGGTGAAGCGGGTCGACAACATGACCATGGCCTGGGGACTGGAGGCACGCGTCCCCTTCCTCGACCATGAGCTGGTCGAACTCGCCGCCACCATCCCGCCGGAACACAAGCTGGCGCAGGGCGGCAAGGGCGTGCTGAAGGAGGCCGCCCGCCTCGTCGTGCCGCATGAGGTGATCGACCGGCCGAAGGGCTATTTCCCGGTGCCGCAGCTCAAATACATTTCCGGCCCCTATCTCGACATGGTGCGCGACGTGCTGGGCGCGCAGGCGGCGCGCGAGCGCGGACTGTTCCGGCAGGACTATCTCGACACGCTGTTCGCCGACCCCGTCTCCCACATCACGCCGCTGCGCGGTTCCGAGCTCTGGCAGGTGGCGCTGCTGGAAATGTGGCTGCAGTCGCACGGCGTCTGAGCGGGAGGAGAGCACCGTGACACCCAATTGCGCCCTTGATGTCGGCTGGGGCCGGCTGATCTTCGGGCAGACTTTCGACAGCCTCCCCGATCTCGTGGAAACCCTGCGCGAGGAAGGACCGGACCGGCGCGACATCGCCGTCTATGTCGAGGAGCCGCATGTGCTCCTCTCGCACGCGCCGCAGGAAGTGTTCCTCGATCCCTCCCACACGTTCCGGCTCGACCTCGCAACCTACCGGCCCTCCGACCGCGCGCCGGCCGGCTTCGCCATCCGGGCGCTGGAGACGGGGGCGGATGCCGACGCCATCAACCGCATCTATGCCTCGCGCGGCATGGTGACGGTGCCGCTGGAGTTCTTCCAGTCGCCCCGCACGCCCGACCCGCTGATCTATCTGGTGGCCGAGGACGGGGCGACAGGTCGCATCGTCGGCACCGTCACCGGGGTCGATCACGGCCTCGCCTTCGACGACACCGCGCACGGCTCCTCGCTCTGGTGCCTGGCGGTCGACCCGCAGGCGCGCCAGCCCGGCATCGGCGAGGCGCTGGTGCGCTGCCTTGCCGAACGCTTTGCCGAGAGGGGCGCGGCCTTTCTCGACCTCTCCGTCATGCACGACAATGCGCAGGCCATCGCGCTCTATGAGAAGCTCGGCTTCGAGCGCGTGACCTTCTTCACCGTCAAGCGCAAGAACCCGATCAACGAGAAGCTGTTCGCCGGCCCCGATCAGGGCGAGGGCTATAATCCCTACGCCCTGATCATCATCAACGAGGCGCGGCGCCGGGGCATTCTGGTGGAGCCCATCGACCCCGCCGGAGGCTTCTTCCGGCTGGCCTTCGGCGCGCGCACCGTGCGCTGCCGCGAGAGCCTGTCGGAACTGACCTCGGCGGTGGCGATGTCGATCTGCGACGACAAGACCATTACCCGCCGCATCGTCTCCGAAGCCGGCGTGCGGGTGCCGGCCCAATTGACCACGAGCGCGCCGATGGAGGAGATCGCCGCTTTCCTCAAGCGCTATGGCCGGCTGGTGGTGAAGCCGGCGCGCGGCGAGCAGGGGCAGGGGGTGAGCGTCGGGGTGGCGTCACTGGACGAGCTCGACGCCGCCATCGCCGAGGCGCGCAAATTCGCCAGCGAAGTGCTGGTGGAGGAATGCGTCGAGGGCGAGGATGTGCGCCTCGTGGTCATCAATTTCAGGGTGGTGGCCGCCGCCATCCGCCGCCCCGCCACCATTATCGGTGACGGTCGCAGCACCGTCTCCGAGCTCATCGAAGCGCAGAGCCGGCGACGCGCCGCCGCCACCGGGGGCGAATCGCGCATTCCCACCGACGCCGAGACCGAGCGCACGGTGCGCGATGCCGGCTTCTCCATGGACGCCGTGCTGGCGGCGGGGCGCGAACTGAAGGTGCGGCGCACCGCCAACCTGCACACGGGCGGCACCATCCACGACATCACCGACATGGTGCATCCCACGCTCGTGGAGGCCGGGATCAAGGTGGCGCGGGCCATCGATATTCCGGTCGTCGGGGTCGACCTGATGGTCAAATCGCCGACCGGGCCGGACTATGCCTTCATCGAGGCGAATGAGCGCCCGGGGCTCGCCAATCACGAGCCGCAGCCGACCGCCGAGCGCTTCATCGACCTGCTCTTCCCCCTCGCCATTCCAGCCGGCGTGCGCAACGCCATGGACGCGCCGCAGGGGAGGGCGGAGGGATGACGCGCCTCACCATCGACGCCGACTATCTCGCCAAGGTGCTGCGCCGGCTGCTCGCTATCCCCAGCCCCACCGGCTACACCGACACCATCGTCCGCTATGTCGCCAAGGAGCTCGCCCATTTCGACCTGAAGGTCGAGCTGACGCGGCGCGGCGCCATCCGCGCCATCCGTCCCGGCGGCACGCCGCTGGGCGCGCGGGCGCTGGTCGCCCATGTCGATACGCTGGGCGCCCAGGTGAAGATGCTGAAGGAGAACGGGCGTCTGTCGCTCGTGCCCATCGGCACCTGGTCGGCGCGTTTCGCCGAGGGCGCGCGCGCCACCGTGTTCACCGAGAAGGGCGGCTACAGCGGCACCATCCTGCCGCTTAAGGCGTCGGGCCACACCTTCAACGACGAGGTGGACGAGGCGCCGATCGGCTGGGACCACGTCGAGATGCGGGTGGACGCCCGTGCCCGCAACGCCGCCGATCTCCATCATCTCGGCTTCGAAGTCGGCGACATCATCGCCATCGACCCGCAGCCGGAATTCCTCGACAACGGCTTCATCGTCTCCCGCCATCTCGACGACAAGGCGGGGGTCGCGGTGATGCTGGCGGCGATCAAGGCCATGCACGAGAGCAAGGTCGAAACGCCGGTCGACATCCATTGGCTGTTCTCGATCGCCGAGGAGGTCGGGGTCGGCGCCTCCGCCGTGCTGACCGCCGATGTCGCCTCGCTGGTGGTGATCGACAACGGCACGACGGCGCCGGGACAGAATTCCGACGAGTTCGGGGTGACGATCTCCATGGCCGACCAGAGCGGGCCGTTCGACTACCATCTCACCCGCAAGCTGGTGGAACTGTGCCGTGCCAACGACATACGCTGCCAGAAGGACGTGTTCCGCTTCTATCGCTCGGATTCCGCCAGCGCCGTGGTCGCCGGGGCGGATGTGCGCACGGCGCTCATCACCTTCGGCGTCGACGCCTCCCACGGCTATGAGCGCATCCACATGCACGCCCTGCGCTCGCTCGCCGAGCTGGTGACGGCCTATGCGGCGAGCCCGGTCGAGATCACCCGCGACTTCCAGCCGACGGCGGACCTCAGGGGCTTCACCCGCCAGCCGACGCGGGAGGCGGTGCAGCAGCTCTCATCCGACGTCGATAGCGAGGAACTGGAGGAATAGCGCCTCCGTCCGGGGAAAAGATGTCCCCCGGGGCGCCCCCACCGTGGCGACCCGGGGCCTTCGCGGCGGAACGGCGCCTCTTGGCGCTGCTCCTCCCCGAAGAGCCGGCGGAACCCGCATTCCACCGGGATCAGTGTCCGACGTCGCGTCAGAAACTCAGCTTGAAGTTCGCGTTGAAGCCGTTCTCGGTGACGCCGTCGCCGAACTGGCCGGTATAGGCGACCCCAAGCGTGGCGCCGGCGCCGACATGCACGTCGAGCCCCGCTTCCACCACGGCGGCGTCTTCGGCGATCGGGACGCCCGTGGTAGCGAAGGCGGTGGAACCGAGGAAAGCCTGCGTCGCCACCGGCGTGATGTCGCCAAAGGCATGCCGCCAGCCGGCCGAGCCGCGCAGCGTGGTCGCGAAAGTGCCGAGGGTCACGTCCTTCTCCGCCCGCAGGCCGAGCGTGGTGAAGCTTGTTTCCATGTCGTTGCCGGCGTTGGACAGCGCCGCGCCGCCGCCCCATTCGCCGTAGCCGTCGGTGTCGAGGCTGACATAGGCGAGATTGGCAAAGGGCTCGAAGGCGGCGAACGCCGTGTCCATGCGATAGCCGACCTCGCCGAAGGCCTGGAACAGGCCGGCATTGTAGTCGGCGCTCAGGCTGTCGGCGAAGCCCGGGAAGGCGACCGAGCGGGAGGTGGAGACGTCCTGCCACGTATAGGCGAGGCCGGCGCGCAGCGCGAGGGCGCCCCACTGGTTGCCGCCATAGGCGCCGATATGCCAGTTGTCGCTGTCGCCGGACGCGCCTCGCCCGCTGAACGAGGTGGAGCTGTAGCCGCCCGCCACGCCGAGGCGCCAGCCGCCCTCAAGGCCGGTGTCGCCGCCCATCAGGAAGCCCCCCGTCGAACCGGTGAGCCCGGCCGCGTTCGCGGTCCCGTCGAACTCGGTCCAGGAGCCGAAGCCGGTGGCCCACAGCGCTCGCTCGGGCGTGATCGCCGCCAGCGGGGCCGCCTTGGTGGCGAGGCCGTCGTCGATGGCCTGCGCGGCGGGGCTGCTGCCCGACGCCGGCGCATAGCCCAGCACCGGGGCGGCGGAGGCGCCCACCGCCCCCTGCGCCGCCCGCATCCGGTCAATCAGCGCGTTGCGGATCAGGCTGCTCTGCTGGACGAACAGGCTCTGCGAGGAGGCATGCAATTCGCCCGAGAGCTGGTCGAAGGCGCCGCGCGCCTGCGCGTCGGTGCCGAGGAACAGCAGCGCGTTGCGAAGGCCGCCCGTCGGTCCCTTGCCCGGCAGCGTGTCGAGCGCGCCGGCGACGGCGAACTGATTGCGCGTCGTGGCCGCGGCGGTGAAGTCGCGCGCCTGGTCGAAGCGGATGTAGATGTCGTTGCCGGTGTTGGTGGAGGTGAGGCCGACAAAGGCGGAAATCTCGACCTCGCCGTCGACATTGCCGAAATTGCCATAGACACCGCCGGCGGCGGTCAGCACGCGGTAATCGGTGCCGAAGGCGATGTCGTCCACCCCCCGCAGGCGGATGCCGGCACCGGAATCGATCGTCGCCGTGCCCTCGGCGGAGATCAGGTCGGAGCGACCGGCGGCGTCGACGTCGATGATGTAGGTCGCCCCCTTCTCGAAGGCGACATTCCCGGCGAACAGCGCCGTGTCGCCGGCCCCGCCATCCGCAAGGCTGAAGATGCGGTGATTGGTGAAGGTGTCGAGGCCGTCGAAACGGGTGGTCTCGGCAATGTCGGCGAAGGAGGCGGCGTAGATCGTGCCCTTGTTGGTCAGCGTGTCCTTGCCGTCGCCGAAGTCGTTGATCCCGGTTACCGTCCACACGCCCGCAGTCTCGAACGTGTCGTCGGCGTCGGTGAGAGTTACGCGGCCGATGAGGATGCCGTCATTGGCAAGGACGATCCGGCCGCCGGTGGCGCTCACCGCCACGTCTGCCGAGGCGGCGGCGATCTGCTCGCGGGTGATCTCGCCGTCGAGAACCGGCAGCGCCTGGCTGATGATGATGCCGCCGGCCTCGTTGGTGAGCGTGGCGCCGCCCGTGCCCTCCTTGGTGGAGTAGTCCGCGCTGTCGATGACGATGCCGCCGGTGATGAAGCCGAACTGCTCGAACTCCTCGCTGTCGAGGCCCGCGCCGTTGACGATCGTGACGCTCGCGCCGTCGGCATAGATGCCGCCCTTGGCCGAGGCGATCAGTCCGCCCTTGTTCTCGATCAGCGTGTCGCCGTCGACGAGATAGGCGAGGACCGCGTAGTCCTTCGTGCTGGTGATCTGCCCGCCGGTGCCGTTGTGCAGTTCCACATCGCCGCCGATCGTGACGAAGGATGCGCCGCTGTACCTGCCGCCGGCAAGGATGCCGCTGCCATTGGTGACCTTCGCGTCGCCGCCGAGGTCATAGATGTCGATGCCGTAATCGGAGCCCGACATCGTGCCGCTGCCGTTCTCGACCGTCACGTCGCCGCCGCTGAACCAGACGCCGAAGGCGGTTGAGCCGGTGATCGAGCTGGCGTCGTTGGAGATCCACACATCGCCGGAGATGTCGTTGGCGAAGACGCCGCTGCTGCTCTTGCCGGTGCCGGTGATCTTGCTGCCGTTCTCGTTGATCAGCGTGAAGCTGTCCGCATGCCAGACATTGATGCCCGCCGAATTGCCGGAGATCGCCGCGTCCGGACCTCCGGAATTGGTGATCTTCACCGTTCCGACATCGTTGAACACGACGCCCGAGAAACCTTTGCCGGTACCGCTGATCGAATCCACCACGGTGACGTCGATCTCGGACGCGACGATTTCGAGCCCATTGGCCTTGGTGTTGATGCTGCCGACCGTGCCGGTCACCTTGCCGTCGGTAGTCTTGAGATAGACGCCGTCACCGTAATTGTTGGTGATCGTGCCGGACTTCTGGTGAATGTCGATGTCTCCGCCCTGGGAGAGGGTAATGTCGATGCCGTCGGCGACATCACCGGAGATGTTCACCGTGCGGTCGGTGGGGCCGCTGGTGACGGTCTCGTCATAGCCATTCGGGGAAGGCGGCGCACAGGTCACCACCGTGCCGTCGCGCACGCAGTCCGCCCGCGCCGGTGAGGTCACGCCGGACAAGGCCGCCACCAGGGCGCCCCCGACGGCGATGCTTCCCGCGACGCGCGTCCGGTTTATCCGGCGTTCCAGTTTCCCCATGTCCCTGCACGTCCCCAGCTGGCCTCGACCCGGCGGGAAACTAGCGAAGTCCCGGCCGGAATGATTACAGAAGGTTACGCGTGGCGGGACCGGCCCGGCGCGCCGGATTTCCGCTCACCTCAGCACGATCGGCTCGCACAGCTGGTAGCCCCAGTTGCGGATCGAGCGGATGGGTTGCGCGGCGGTCCCGCTCTGTCGCAGCTTGGCGGCGAGGCGGGAGATGGTGACGTTGAGCGCGTTGCGGTTCGGCGCCCGGTCCGCCTGTTCCAGCACGACGATGATCTGCCAGGTTTCCAACCGGTGGTCCTGCGCGCGGGCGAAGGCCGCGAGCAGCGCCGCCTCCGGGGCGGAGAGGGCGGTCATGCCGCCGGGCCCGCCGAGGGTCAGCCGCACCGTGTCGAGCACCAGCCCCAAGGAGGGCGCCCCGGCCGGACGCAGCCGCCGCGACAGCGCCTGGATGGCGGCGGTAAGCTCCTCCAGCGAGACGGGCTTGGCGAGATAGATGTCGGCGCCGCTCTCATAGCCGATCCGCTTGTCATCGGTGCGGGTGCGGGCGGTCATCATGATGATGCCGATCTCGGGATTGGTGGCGCGCAGCCGGCGGGTGAGGCTCAGCCCGTCCTCGCCGGGGAGGTTGAGGTCCAGCACGACGAGGTCGATCCGCAGCGTCAGCCCCTGCTCGGCAAGCGCCTCCGCGCAGTCGAAGCCGACCACATGGTGCCCCTCGCCGCTCAGGGCGTTGACGATGGCGGTCCTGAGATCGTCATTGTCTTCGACGACGACAATGCTGAGCATGGCAACCAGACGCTGAAGCGCGCTCTTCCCTCGACGAAATCATATGCAAGCGAACCATCGAGGAGGTCCACGATTCCGTGGACGATGTAAAGCCCCAGGCCGGAGCCGCTCTTGGTGCGCGCGTGCGGCCCGCGGTAGAATTTCTCGAACAGCTGGGCCGGGTCGGGCATGCCGGTGCGCCCGCACGCGTTCTCGACGGTAAGGCGCACGCCCGCGCCGGGCTCGCCGGCTTCCTCCGCCGCCGTCACTTCGACCGTGGAGCCGTCCGGCGAATATTTCAGCGCGTTATCGACGAGGTTGTGCAGCACCGTGGCGATGAGCTGCGCATCCGACATGACCGGGGGCAGGGCGCCCGCGCGCAGCGCCACCCGGTCGGCCTCGGCGCTTGCCGCGACGGCCGAGCGCAGCACTGCCGCGACGTCCACCGGGGCACGGGCGACGTCGAGGCCCTTTTGCTCCATCCGGTCGGCGAAACTGCAGCGGTCGATGATGCCCTCCATATTGCCGAAGGCGGCCTCTATCAGCCGGTGCGGTTCGCCCTCCACCTTCGCCGTGCCGACCGCGAGGCGGATGACGGAGAGCGGCGTGCGCAGCTCATGCGTCAGCATCGCCATGAACCGGTTCTGCATCTCGAACTGGGTCCGCTGCAGCTCCAGCTGGCCGCGCGTCAGGTCGAGCGCCAGCTGCGCCTCGATGCCACGCTCGCGCGCCTCGCGCGAACGCAAAGCCAGCAGCACGAACATCGGCAGATCGGACAGAAGGCCGTGGATGATGTTGGCGTCGAGGTTCCAGGTCGAGGCGGGCAGCACGCCGAGGATCGGCAGCATGGTGAGCAGGAGCGCCACTGCCTGGATGACGTAGAAGATGCGCAGCACCCGCCGGCCTGGAGGCGCCTCGCGCCGGGTGCCGAACGCCAGCAGCGGCAGCAGCAGCACGATGAGTGCCACCACCGCCGCATTCAGCTTCAGCGCCTGCTGGGTGGCGCCGGCCGCCAGCAGGCCAAGGGCGACGACCAGCACCAGCAGCAGCGCGTCGATCGCCCAGCGCGCCACCGGGATAAGGTCGAACTGGCGCAGCAGCAGCCGGTTGGTGAGAAGTGAAAACAGGGGCGCGGCGATGATCGAGACACTGGTCAGCGTGTCGACGAAGCCGGGCGGCGCGCCGGGAAAGATCAGGGCGCCATAGCCCATGATCAGCACGTTGTAGCTGATGAAGAACAGCTGGTTGACCGCGAAGCAGCCCACCACGATGTCCTGGTTGATGGCGAAGTCGCTGGCGGTCCAGAACAGGATGAACAGCAGAAGCGCCAGAATGAAGATCTGGCTGACATGGATGTGGAGGTCGCGCAGCGCGGCGACCTGCGGCAGCAGCGCCTCGACATGCATTAGCGACGTGCTGGTGGTCGACAGGCGCAGGTAATAGGTGGTCTCCGGCTCCGTCGGCCAGATGGTGAAGCCGAGCGTCACCGAGGGCATTTCGCGTTCGAGGAACGGCGTGCGGTCGCCGGTGACGTATTCGCGCCAGACGCCGGGACGGCCGGGCACCGGCTCGAACAGGGCGACGCGGTCGAGATAGGTGGGGCGGATGCGCAGCACCAGCGGGCCGCCATCGGCCGGGTCCACCGTCAGCCGCAGCCAGAAGACCGACGGCGTGTAGCCGCGGGTGAGAATGGAAGGGGCCGGCGTGAAGGCGGCGCGGGTCACCTCGTCGATGGTCAGCGTGCCGCTTGGATCCTCAAGCACGGCGCGCGAGAGTACATGATCCTGGCTCGTCACCGTCGCCGTCCAGGCGATGGCACCGCCGCCGCCCACCAGAAGGAGAAGGATGAGGAAGCGGACGACCGCCGAGAGAGGGCCGCTGCGTGTCTCGACGACGTAGGCGCGCGTCCGCGTGCCCGCCATCCGCGTGTCGTCCCCTGCCGGCTGCTGCATACCGCTCCGCCCGTCTTCGGCCCGCCATCGGCGCGGTGCCCGTCCCCAGATAGACCAAGCGGGCGCAGGCTCGCTAGCCGCCGGTGCTGTCGGTTTCCGGCCCGGCCGTGGCGAGGGCGTGGATTTCGGCGAGAAGGCGGGCCGGAATCTGCACGCCCCCGGCGCTGCGGGCGCGGGCGGCGTAGCGGCGCTCGGCGGGCAGCCGCACCCCGGGCTGGGCCTTGGCGAGCGCGAACAGCTCCTGCGCGTCGGCGAGGCGCCGGTCGAGCGTGTCGCGGCCGAACACCGCCGGGTCGATGGCGATGAACAGCTCGCCGCCGAGCGGGGGGCCGGCATCGCCGTTCTCCACCGCCTTCGCCTGCCGGCTGGTGAGGGCGCCGATCAGCGGCCCGGCGATCAGTTCCACCATCAG
>JAEYTJ010000067.1 GCA_023434095.1 Pseudomonadota bacterium
GTTAAACTCCTCAGCGCCGATGGTACTATGTCTCAAGACCTGGGAGAGTAGGTCGCTGCCAGGCCTGCAAAGCACAGCAAACAAGCTTCATCACAGTCCAAACAAAACCCCCGCCGTTGAGACATCAACAGCGGGGGTTTTGCTTTGGCGGGCGGAAGGAAGACGGAGAGGGGGAGGGGGCAACCCGAAAAGGCCGGACGGCAGGGAAAGCCGGTCGCTTCGCCCGTGCGTCGACCCGCCGATGCGCGCATGTACGCCGCAAACTCGACGTCTCCGCACGTTCCGGCACGGTCGACTCCCGCGCCCGTGTGTTACGCCGCGCCGGTCGCCTGCGCCGGAGGGGCGACGGTGCTGCCTTGACCGATACCCCACAAGCCCGCCGTCACATCCGATCCCGACCGGCGCCCGACTGAACTGAACGCCGGCGACGCCGCCACCGGCAGGATGGTGCCTGTCGTGATCTCCGGACACCGAGCCAATCACATCAGCCAGATGGGTCGTATCAGCTGCGATGCTGCGTGAATGGGTTCGACAGCACTCGTTCCGACTAGTCTTTTCATCTTCATTTGTTATAACAAATAGCATTTGGGAGCGACGGAGGCTATCGTGACGGTTGAGGCTCTTCATGTCCTTCTCATCGGCTGCGGCAACATGGGTTCCGCGCTGGCCCGAGGGTGGCTGTCGGATTCGCGCCGCATCGAGCTACAGGTCGTCGAGCCGGGCGAGACCCTGTGCCACCGGGTGGCGGCGCTGGGTGCGACCGCCTTCGCCGACACGGCGTCCGTGCCGGACGCGCCCGTGCCCCATGCCGTCATTCTGGCGGTGAAGCCGCAGCAGATGGACCTCGTTCTGCCGACGGTGCGGCGCTTCGCCGACCGGGGCGCCCTCGTGCTTTCCGTCGCGGCGGGCGTCGGGCTGGCGCGTATGGAAGCGTTGCTCGGCGGCCGCGCCTCGCTCATCCGCTGCATGCCCAACACCCCGGCCGCCGTCGGTGCCGGGATGATGGTGTGCGTGGCGAATGAACATGTGACGGCCGACCAACGTGTTCTGGCGCAGCGCCTGCTCGCCGCAACGGGCCGGGTGCGCTTCGTCGAGGACGAGGGCCTGATGGACGCGGTAACCGCCGTTTCCGGCTCGGGGCCCGCCTATGTCTTCCATGTCATCGATTGCCTCGAACGGGCCGGGATAACCGAGGGACTGCCGGAGGATCTCGCCCGGGAACTGGCGGTGCAGACCGTCTATGGGGCGGGCCGGCTCGCCCGGGAGGGCGAAACCGATCCCGCCACGTTGCGGCAGCAGGTGACCAGCCCCAATGGCACAACGGCGGCGGCGCTGGCGGAGCTCATGGGGCCCGACGGCGTCGATCCGGTCATTGCCCGTGCGGTCCGGGCTGCCGGCCGCCGCTCGCGCGAACTCGGTGGCAGTTGAGCGCGGGCAAAGCCGCTTGACAGAGCGGCGCGAAAGGCGATGAAGGCAGCCAATGGCGGCCTCGCACCGTCCCGCTCGCCCGAAAACACCGTCCCCCTCCTTCCCCTTGGTCGCGCCGCATGCTGACCCTCATCAACCGACTGGTGAGCCCTGCCAATCCGCAGGCGTTCTGGATCGGCATCGCCTTCATCGTCATCGGTAACTTCTTTTTCGCGCTCAACGACACGATGGGGAAGATCCTCGTCGGAACCTTCGCCGTCAGCCAGGTCCTGGCGATCCGCTCCATCGGCGCCTTTCTCGTGCTCGGGCCCATGCTGTGGGCGGGGCACGGGGCGGGGCGGATCGACCGGCCTTGGCTGCAGCTCGTGCGCGTCGGCGTGGCCACGGGGGATACTGCGCTCTTCTACGCGGCGGTCGCCTATCTCCCGCTCGCCGACGTCTTCACCTTCTACATGGCCGGACCGATCTACGTCGCCGCGATGTCCAGCTTCCTGCCGGACGGAAAGGTCGGCTGGCAACGCTGGCTCGCCATCCTCGCCGGCTTTGCCGGCGTGGTGATCGCGCTCGGTCCCTCGTTCGAGGCCTATTCACCCGGCATCCTCTACGCGCTGGCCGGCAGCTTCTGCTATGCGGGCGCGCTGATGATGAACAAGGTTCTGGTGAAGACCAGCGACACCACACTGGCCACGCTGCAGACGCTCGGCGCGCTCATCGGAGGCGGCGTATTCGCCATCTTCCAGTGGACGACGCCGAAGCCCGTCGATCTCGCCCTGCTCCTGCTGCTCGGCGTCGTCGCCTGCCTCGCGCATCTGCTGATCAGCCGGTCGGTCAAGCTGACGCCGGTCAGCGTCCTGGCGCCGTTCCAATACTCGCTGCTGCTGTGGGGGATCGGCTTCGGCTTCCTGGTGTTCGGCGACAGGCCGAACGACCGGGTGCTGCTCGGCGCCGCCATCATCGCCGCGGCCGGCCTGTCGCTGCTCTACGGCGAATCACGCTCGCGGGGCCGGCTGCGCGAGGACGCGGTGATGAAGGACTTTCCCTGACCTCGGCGCCGGCGGCCTCACGCGCCCGCCGTGCGAGCCGCGAGATTGCGGAAGTACAGCACCTCGATCTCGCGCAGCACCGCCCTCGGCTCGTCCTCGTAACTCTCCGAGAAGGTGCCCTCGTCGCTCTCCACGGTGATGGCCCACCGGCCGCGATGCGGGTTGAGGGCGCAGGCCGGGAAGTTCATATGGTGGTGCCAGTGCACGCCCCTTGAATCGACCTCGCGCAGCCGGGCCAGCAGCGCGGAAGCGCCGACCTCCGCCGGATCGCCGGCCGTCGCCGCGTGCGCGTCGAGAATGTCGTCGCCGTGCAGCATCTTCACGAAGACCTTGTCGACCTCCGGAAAGCCGTCCGACGGCGCGATATAGGCGACATGGTCGCCATCGTCCTCGACCACGATGGCGTAGAGGCCGTCATAGGGATTGAAGGCGCAGCCGGGCGAGAGGACGTGCGAATGCCATCGGACGCCGGCGGCAACGAAGCCCTCGACCAGCGGCAGGCAGTGTTCGAGCGCAATCACGCGATAGGTGATGTCGCCATGGGTCAGCGTCGCGGCCATCGGCTGGCCTCCTCTCACAAGGGGTGGGTCAGCCGCGCTGCATCCAGCATGGCGGCGTGGAGATTGCGCGAGGACCAGGCGTCGCCGACCTTGTAGAGGACGAAGCGGCCCTCGACATTGCGGACGACCGACTGCTCGCGCGCCTCGGCCAGCGCCCGCAGGTCCACTTCGCCAAGATTGCGCGAGAGCGGCTTCAGCGCGGTGTAGACGTCGTCATTGGGCAAAGTGCCGTTGTCGCCGATCACAAGATCGACCGGGATTTCGCGCCGCTTCTCGCTGTAGGTGTTCTCGACCGTCGCGATCAGCCTGTTGCCCTCGCGCCGCAGGGCGACAAGACGGGTGTCCGTCTCGATCGTCACGTCGCGCTTGTAGAGCTCGGTCATGTGGGCGCCGAGATTGGTGCCGCCGATTTCCCGGCCGAACTCCCGGTCCGGCGTGACGATGCGCACCTGCGCGCCCTTCGACGCGGCAAACTCGGCAGTCGAGGCGACCGAGGCCGTGCCGTTCTCATCCGCGATCAGCAGCGAGCCGGTCACCGCAACCTGCCCGGAAAGCACGTCCCAGGCGGACACGGCGAGTTCCAGCCCTTCGAAACGGCCGAGATTCGGCAGGCCTCCGGTGGCGACGATCACCGCGTCCGGCGCCTCCGCCAGCACGTCCTCCGCCTCGGCGAAGGTGTTGAGGCGCACATCGACCTTGAGAATCTCCATCTGCCGCGCAAGCCAGGCGGTGATGCCGGAGATTTCGCGCCGCCAGGTCGCCTTGGCCGCCAGCAGCAGCTGGCCGCCAAGCTCGCTGGCCGCCTCGAACAGCACGACGTCATGGCCGCGCCGGGCGCTGACCCTCGCCGCCTCCATGCCGGCGGGGCCGCCGCCGACGACCACGACCTTCTTCTTCACCGCGGCAGGGCGCACGAACTGCGGAATCGTCGCCTCGCGCGAGGTGGCGACATTGTGGGCGCACAGGGCGTCGATGCCGCGAATGGCGCGGTCCACGCAATAGCCGACGCCAACGCAGGGGCGGATGTTCTCCTCGTCGCCCGCCCTCAGCTTGTTGGCGTAATGCGGGTCGGCGATGAAGGCGCGGGTCATGCCGACCATGTCGACCGCTCCGCTCTTAAGAGCGTGTTCGGCGGTCGCGGCGTCGGTCATGCGGGTGGCGTGGAAAATCTTCACCTGCCCCTGCACCTCGTCGCGGATCGCCTTGGCGAGCGGCAGCCAAGCGGCGGTGGGCACCCACATGGTCGGCCAGATCCGGGCCTCCGACTTGTAGTCGGATGCCTGCCCGCCGACTACCGAGATGAAGTCGATGAGTCCGGAGCCGGCATAGGTCCTGGCGATGGTGAGGCAGTCGTCCTGCGTCAGGCCGCCCTTCAGCATCTCGTCGCCCGGCATGCGGATGCCGATCACGTAATCGTCGCCGAGTCGCCGCCGCACCGCTTCGAGGATTTCGAGGCCGAAGCGCATGCGGTTCTCCAGCGGGCCGCCATAGCCGTCGGTACGATGGTTCATCGCCGGCGACCAGAACTGCTCGATCAGCGTGCCGGCCTGGCAGGAGATTTCGACGCCATCGACATCGCCCTCGCGCACCCGCGTCGCTGCCGCGACGTAGTTCTCGATGGTGCGCCTTATGTCGTGGTCTTCCATGGTCGCGGGAAAGGTGCCGTGGATGATCTCGCGCAGCGGGGAGGGCGAGAAGGTCGGCAGCCAGTTGGTCAGGTCCCAGCGCTCCCGCCGCCCGCCATGAGTCAGCTGGACGGTGCAGTGCGCGCCATGCTCGTGGATCGCCGCCGCCATCCGGCGAAACTGCGGGATGACCTTGTCCACCGACCCGTTGATCTGGCCGTAATAGAACGAGTTCTCGGCGGAGACAGCGGTCGCGCCGCCAAACTGCGTCAGGCCGATGCCGCCCTTCGCCTTCTCCGCCTGATAGGCAATGTAGCGGTCGGTGATGTCGCCGGCGAGGACATAGCCGGGCTCGTGGCTGGTGGACAGAAAGCGGTTGCGGATCTGCAGGTTGCGGATCTGCAACGGCTGAAACAGCACGTCATAGGCGGCCATGGTGCGCTCCGAGGGGCCGGTGTTCGAAAGCGCCGCGCCGTCCGCGCTCCCGGGCACGAGCGGCGTGGAGCGGGGAGGATAGCCTCAGCTCAGGCCAAGCCGGTCCTTGGCTTGGTAGAAGGGGAAGACGAGACGCGCGGCCCGCGTCTTCAGCGCCCAGAGCGGCACGTCCCGCCGCTGCTCGATCACCGATACCGGCACGTCGCCCAGCGGCCGCGTGCCGGCGGCGAACTCGCCGACCACCCGGCCGAGATTCTGCGCCAGATTGACGCCGCGGGTGGAAAAGCCGACCACCGCGAACACTTCCTTGCCGAGGCGCTGCACGTGCGGCAGGTAGGTGTCGGTGACGGCGCAATAGCCTTCCCAGTAATCCTCGAACTCGGCATCCGCCTCGGTCAGCTGCGGAAACAGCTGGCGCATGCGGTTGCGCGCATGGGCGATGCCGTAGGCCTGCTTGTCGCCGAGGGCGAACACGGCGCCGCCGGAAATCAGCCGGCCGGCATCGTCGAGGCGGCCAAAGCCGCCGGATTTGCGCAGGTCCGTGAAGCACTCCCCGCCCGGCAGGATGGACGCGCGCAGTTCCGGCCGCAGCGGACGGGTGGCGGCGTGATAGAGATAGATCGGCACCACGGAGCGCTGCACTTCCGGCAGGAACTCGCCGGTATAGGCATTGGTGGCGACGATGACGCGCCGCGCGCGTACGCGGCCGCCGCCGGCCGTGACGGTCACGCCCTCGGGACCCTCCTCGATGCCGTCGACCGGGCTGCGTTCGAAAATGCGCACGCCCTCCTGGGTCGCCGCGCGGCCGAGGCCGATGGTCAGCCCGTAGGGATTGACGGTGCCGCCGGTCGGATTGAACCAGCCGCCGATATAGCCGGCCGCGCCGAGGCGGGACGAGACGTCGCCCGGGGCAAGCCAGGTCACATCCGCGCCCCAGGATTTCCACTCGTCGAAGACCTTGCGGACCTTGGCGAGCGACACGTCCGAATGCGCCGGCTGCACCCACCCATGCTGAACCGCGGAACAGTTGATCTGGTAGCTGTCGATCTGCCGGAACACCGCGTCGGCACCACCGAGCACCAGCTCGGACAGCGCCTGTCCCTTCGTCCGGCCGATCATCGCCTCGACGGCGGAGGGCGTGATCGGGCCTGGAAAGTGCGGCACGTTATAGCCGCCATTGCGCCCGGAGGCGCCGCTGCCGACGATGCCCGCCTCGATCAGGGCGACCTTCTGACCGGACTTGGCGGCGGCGAGGGCGGCATTGAGGCCGCAGAATCCGGCTCCGACCACGACGATGTCCGCACTCTCCTCACCCGTGAGGACGGGGTAGGAGATCACGGCCTCCTTCAGCGTCCGCTTCCACACGACGCCTTCGAGCTTGCTGTCGATCGGGCTGGCCAGCGACATGGGACGATATCCGGATGGAGGTGGGCGTCGAGGAGATGCAGGCGTTGAAGGCGTCAGATCAGCGCCAGGCTGCGACGGGCATTGTCGAGCGCGTCGCGCGGCGGCGGGCGCAGCTGAAGCCGCGTGCTCTTCACCGTGCCCAGCTTCATCGCGATGTCGGTCATGGTTTCGAGGTATTTCAGCGCGACGGTCGAGGAATCCACCACGGGAACACCGGTGCCGGGAATCTCGGTGTAGCCGGCCATGCGCAGCAGCGGTCCGTAATAGGCGCAGCCGATCAGGATCACGTCGGCGCCGTCGGCAATGCACCCCCGCGCCACGTCCTCGACGCGCGGAATGAAGGTGGCGTGCGGATCGGCAACGGCGCCCATCAGCAGTTCCGCATCCGATTCCGGCAGGATGGTGCGTACCGGGCGCACGATCGCGCGGTCGCGCAGGCCGTAGGCGAGCAGGTCGTTCTCGATGGCGACGGTGGTCTTCTGCGACACGGTGACGATGGCGAGCCGCTTGCCCATGGCCAGCGCCGCCAGCATGGACTGCTCGCTCACCGAGCCGACCGGCACCGAGAGAACCTCGCGGGCTTCCCACAGCGGGTCGTTCCAGCAGCCGAGGAAAACGCCGTCGAAGCCGTCCTCTTCCGCCTTCAGCGCCGCCTCGACGATGTGCACCGAATTGATGTGCTCGGCATAGGAGGAGCGCACGAAGTTGCCGCTCTTCGGCAGGAAGCGGAACTCCAGCTCGGTGCCGGCATTCAGCGCCGGGCGAACCGCAGCGTCCAGCCGTTCCCAGAGGGGGGACAGCGCGTCGTTGGAGGTGGTGGGGTGGATCCAGCAGAGTTTCACGAAACCACGTCCTTCATGTGGAGCGGAGGCGTAGCCGGCCGTCCTTGGCATTGACCGAGGTAAAGCGTAATATGTTATAAAATTTTTGCAACAGCGAGCGCAGCCATCGGGGTCCGATGGCCCGGCTCATGCTTTGGGTACAGCGACAGTTATGAGTTTGGCGAGCTTGCGGCATATCATTACAACCGAGGAAACCGGCCAGGGACGCACCAATGGTTGAGGCGCTTACGAATTTCTCTCCCTTCCAGCGCACCGAGACGCTCGGCGTGCGTGTGCGCGACCAGTTGCGGCATGCGATCATGGCCGGCCTGTTCAAGCCGGGAGAGAAACTGACCCTGCGCGCGGTCGCCGGCTCGCTCGGCGTCAGCCTGACGCCCGCCCGCGAGGCCCTGTTCAATCTGGCCGCCGAAGGCGTGCTCGAACTGGGAAGCAACGGTTCGATCTATATTCCCCGTCTCGACGAGGACAATATCCACGAACTGGTGAAAATCCGTTGTTCCCTGGAAAGCCTCGCTGCCCGCGAGGCGACGCCCAACTTTACCCGTGACGACATCATAGCGATAAGCGCCATCAACGATCGACTCATCGAGTCGAACCGCGAAAAGAACTATACGCTGCTGACGGAACTCAACTGGAGCTTTCATTTCACCATTTATGAAGCTGCCCGCATGCCGCTTCTGGTGAAGATGATCGAGAGCTGCTGGCTGCGCACGGGGTCCTATATCAAGTCGATCTACCCTGCCTTTTCCAATACGGACGACGGCATCCTCAACCACATCGCCATCATCCGGGCCATCCGCGAAGGCAATCCGCAGGCCGTCGCGGAGGCCATCGCCCACGACATCGAATTCTCGTCGCAGGCCTTTCTCAACGCCGTGCGCGAAGAGGATTGAGCTGGCCGCGGCCTGGGGAATCGGTGCCACCGGGCCGCCGGTCGTGCTTTCTTCGCATTCCTGACGAAGTGCCCCGTCCGTTACGGCGGGCAATGGGCGCGCCTCAGTGCCGCATTGCTGCCGACGCCAGGCCGCCGCCTGCCCTGCGCCACATCGCCGTAATCGGCGCTTGACGACAGAATGCTATAACAAATAACATCCCTTCGACCTCAAGGCTTCTGAAGGGAACGATCGCCGATGCTCCAGAAGGGATTGCGTGCACTCGTCACGGGCGGCAGCGGCGGTCTCGGCTCCGCCATGGTCCGCATGCTTGCCGGACACGGCGTCCATGCCATCGCCCTGTCGAACGACCGAGCGAAGCTGGAGGCGCTCGAAGGCCTGGAAAATGTCGAGACCGTCTTCATGGACGTGACCGATTCCGAGGCGATGAAGAGCATCTTCTCGGGCCAGCAGATCGATATCCTCATCAACGCCGCCGGTGTCCTCGGCGTCACCGGCACGCTCTATTCCGTTCCCACCGCCTCGGCCCAGCGTATTCTCGACGTCAATGTGATGGGCATCCACAATGCCCTTTCGGCCACGGTGCCGGGCATGGTGGAGCGCAACCGCGGCCACATCGTCAATTTCGGGTCGCTCGCCGGTCCCTATCCTTCCGCCGGCCAGCCCATGTACAGCGCCTCCAAGGGTGCCGTGCACAATATGAGCTTCAACCTGCGCATGGAGCTTTTCGGCACCGATGTCCGGGTGACCGAGATCCGTCCCGGCCGCGTGCGCACCGGCATGCACGCCGAGATGTTCGACGGCGATCATTCCAGATCCGACGCGCTGCTCTACGACCCCTATGAATGCCTGAAGGCGACCGACATCGCCGATGCCGTCGAATATGTGCTCGGCACGCCGCCCCATGTCTGCGTCTCGCAGATCGAGGTGGTGCCGACCCATCAGGTCGTGGGCGGCACCCGCATGTACAACCGGCAGCTCGGCAAGTAGGCCGGGCGGGAATCGGGGGCGGGGATGCCGGCACCGGGTGAGCAGAACATTGCCGTCATCGGCGCCGGCATTGTCGGGATTTCCTCTGCCCTGTACCTGCAGAAGGCCGGCTTCGCCGTCACCCTCATCGACCGCGACGAGCCGGGCCACGGCGCTTCCTTCGGCAATGCCGCGGCGCTGGCGCCGCATGCCTTCGTCCCGATCAACAGTCCCTCCATCCCCCGGCGCCTGCTGCCGCTGATGTTCGCGTCCGGTTCGCCGCTGAGCATCGATTGGAGTTATGCGCCGCGGATGCTGCCCTGGCTGCTGGCCTTCCTGTCGCATTGCACGACCGCCGAGGTGACGCGCATCGCCGGCGCGATGCACACGCTGCTCTCGCGCAACCTCGACTACGCGCTGCCGCTGTTTCGCGAGAGCGGCGCCGACCGCCTGATGCGCGGGGGCGGCTATCTGCATCTCTATGAGAGCGAGGCTGCCTATCGCTCAAGCGCGGTCGAGGTCGATCTCTACAAGCGGCTCGCGGGGGATGTCGAGGAGATCGACGCGGCCGAGATTCGCCGGCTTGAACCTAGTCTGGCTCCGGTCTTCGTCCGGGCGCTCTATTTTCATTCGGCGCTGCATTATCTCAGCACGGTCGAGGTCTGCGCGACGCTGGTCCGGCACTTCTGCGCCGGCGGCGGCCGCCTGCTGCGCGACGAGGTGCGCAGCCTTGACGCCCAGCCGGACGGCCGGGTCCGCGTCGGCGGCACCCAGGATGGCGTCTACGACCAGGTCGTTCTCGCCGCCGGGGCGCAGGCCCGCCGCCTGTTCGGCAGCGCCATCGAGAAACTGCCCCTCGAGACCGAGCGGGGCTATCACGTCGTTTTCGGCGGGCATGCCGGCATCATCAGCCGCACCTGCTCCAGCGCCACGGCCGGCTTCGCCATGACACCGATGAGCGAGGGGCTGCGCTGCGCGGGAATGGTCGAGCTGGCTGGCCTCGACAAGCCGCCCAATCCCGCCTGCCACGCCTATCTCGAGCGCACCGCCAGACGCTTCCTGCCCGACATTGGTGGGCCGGCATCCTCGACCTGGATGGGGTTCCGCCCCTCCATGCCGGATGCGCTGCCGGTGATCGGGCGTTCCCGCCGAACGGCCAACATCATCCTGGCCTTCGGTCACCAGCATGTCGGCATGTCGAGCGGCTGCGTCACGGGCGCCATCGTCGCCGATATCGCCGCCGGGCGCACGCCGCCCGTCGACATCACCCCCTTCTCGCCCGCCCGTTTCTAGAGGACGCGATGCTCCCCTATTACGACCGAGACCAGATCGCCGCCGTGATGGACATCGACGCGCTGATAGACGCCATGGAGAAGGCGCTCGTCGCCTTCTCCACCGGGGCGTCGATCCAGCCCGTGCGTATGCGCGTGCTCGACGAGCAGGCGGGCGGCGACCTGTGCCTGATGCCGGCGGTTACCGACGTCTTCGCGGTGAAGCTGGTCGGCAACTATCCCGGCAATCACGACAAGGGGCTGCCGAGCCATAATGCCGTGGTGGTCGTGTTCGACCGCTGGACCGGCCTGCCTCGGGCGGTTCTGGACGGCACCTACATCACCCAGATGCGCACCTCGGCCGTCTCGGCCATGGCGGCGCGCCGTCTGGCGGCGCCGGATGCGAAGGTGCTCGCCATCATCGGCAATGGCGTTCAGGCGCACGGCCATTACGAGACCATGCGGCGGGTGCGCGACTTCCGGGAAGTCCGCGTCTGGGCGCGCGACTTCGCCAAGGCCGAGGTCTTCGCGGCCGAGATCGGCGCCACCGCCTATGCCCGCGCCGAGGACGCGGTGCGGGGCGCGGACGTCATCGCCACCACGACCTCCGCCCGCGAGCCGGTTCTCAAGGGCGCGTGGCTGAAGCCCGGCGCCCATGTCAGCGCGGTCGGCTGGAACGGGCTCGACGGGCGCGAACTCGACGATGAGGTGATGGCCAATCTCGTCCTGGTGGAATCGCGCGATGCGGCGAGCCAGGAATCGGGCAACATTCTCCTCTCCGGCGCGACCATCCATGCCGAACTCGGCGAGGTGCTGGCCGGCCGGGCGGAGGTGGACGTGACAAAAACCACCGTCTTCATCTCCGTCGGCATCGCCACCGAGGATGCCTTCGCGGCAAGTCTGGTTCTCACCGCGCTCGGCAGCTGAAACGCGGGGGCAGCGCCGCCACCGAAGAAAAATGTCGCCAAAAATGTTACAACATATATCGTGTAACGATGCCCGTGCGGCATCGGAGGTTCGCCCATGAAGAACTCGCCTTCCCTCGACGAACAGCTCGAGATGCATCGGAAGATGGTCGTCGTGCGCCGGCTGGAGGAGCGCCTCGGCGAACTGCACAAGGCCGGCAAGACGCGCGGGCCGATCCATCGCTGCGACGGGCAGGAAGCGGTCGGCATCGGGGCCACCGCCGTGCTCGGCGTGGGAGATTTCGTCACCAGCACCCATCGCGGCCACGCCCACTATATCGGCAAGGGCGTCGACATTGGCGGCGTCGCGGCCGAGATACTGGGCCGGGCCACCGGCTCCTGCGGCGGGCGCGCCGGCCATATGCTGATCGGCGACCGGGACAAGGGCATGATCGGCGGCAACGCCATTGTCGGCGGCTCCATCCCGGCCGCCGCCGGCATGGCGCTGTCGATCCAGGTGCGCGGCACCTCGGACGTCGCCATGTGCTTCTTCGGCGACGGCGCCGCCCAGACCGGCATCTGCCACGAGGCGATGAACATGGCCGGGCTGTGGAAGTTGCCGCTGGTCTTCGTCCTCGAACACAACCAGTTCGGCCTCACTGTCCACCACACCGTCCAGTCGCCGGTAGCCGATCTCAGCATCCGCGCCGCCGGCTATGCGATGCCGGCCGAAATCGTCGACGGCAACGACGCGGTGGCGATGTATCGCGCCGCCGCCACCGCCGTGGAGCGCGCACGCCGGGGCGAGGGCCCGACGCTGATCGAGGCGAAGACCTACCGCATGCAGGGTTTCTCGACCTCGGACATGGGCGGCTACCAGAGCGAGGCCGACCTTGCCGCGTGGCGCGCGCGCGACCCGCTGGAGGTCAGCCGCCGGGCGCTGGTCGATTCCGTGAGCGCGCAGCGGCTCGACGACCTCGAAGCGGCGGCCATCGCGGAAGTCGACGCGGCGGTGGAGGAGGCGCTCGCCGCGCCGCCGCCGAGCTTCGAGCTCTTCACCCGAAGCTCCCCCTACGCCAGCCTGCCGGAGGCCTTCTGACATGGCGATGATGCGGTATGCGGAAGCGCTGAACCAGGCGCTGCGCGAGGAAATGCAGCGTGATCCGAGCGTGTTTCTGTTCGGCGAGGACATCGGCTGTTATGGCGGCGTGTTCAAGGTCACCAAGGGCTTGATGGACGAATTCGGCGAGAGCCGCGTGCGCGACACGCCGATCTCCGAGCAGGCGCTCGCCGCCATGGCGGTCACCGCCTCCATGACCGGTACGCGGCCGGTACTGGAGATCATGTATGCCGACTTCATGCCCCTCGTGCTCGACGCCCTGATCAACCAGGCCTCGATCTACGAGTATCTCTGGCAGAACGTCACCATGCCGTTCGTGCTGCGCACCCAGGGGGGTGGCGGCGCGGGGGCGGGCGCCCAGCACTCCAAAAGCCTTGATTCCCTCGTCGCCCATATTCCGGGCATCAAGGTGGTGGCGCCGGTGACGCCGGCCGATGCCAAGGGCCTGTTGAAATCCGCCATTCGCGACAGCCAGCCGGTCGTCTTCCTCGAACACAAGCTGCTCTACAATCTGCGCGACGAGGTGTCCGACGATCCCGAGCTTCTGGTGCCGATCGGCAAGGCGAAGACGGTGCGCGAGGGCACGGACGTGTCGATTTTCGCCACCTCCCGCATGGTGCTCGAGAGCCAGAAGGCCGCCGAACTGCTGGCAGAGGACGGCATCTCCGCCGAGGTGATCGATCTGCGCTCGCTGCGACCGCTCGATCTCGATGCGATCACCGCCTCCATCGCCCGGACCCACCATGCGGTGGTGGTCAACGAAGGCTGGCGCTTCTGCGGCTACGCGGCCGAACTCTCCGCCACCATCATGGACTTCGCCTTCGATTCCCTCGACGCCCCGGTGGCGCGCGTGACGCTGCCCGACATGCCGGTGCCCTATGCCGAGCCGCTGGAACTCTCCGTCCTGCCGAACGCCGCGCGCATCGCCGATGCCGCGCGCGCCACGCTGAAGTGAGGGCGGTCGTGATGGGGAGGAAGTTGCCGTGACCGAGATCGTTGTCGTCGGCGCCGGCGGCGAATACATGGAATCCGTCGTTGTCGTCGCCTGGCACAAGAAGCCGGGCGACCTCGTCAAGGCGGGTGAACTCGTCGTCACCGTCGAGACCGCCAAGGCGGCGACGGAGATCGAGGCTCCCGCGACCGGCGTGCTGGCCGACATCCGGGTGCCGACTGGCGAAGAAGTGGCGGTGGGCACGGTGCTCGGCACCATTGGCGACGGCGTTGCCGAGCCGGCGCCGCCTGTCGCGGCTGGCGGCGCGCAGCCGGCGGAGGCTTCCGCTCCTGTCCTCCCTGCGGCGAAATCCCAGGCCGCCCGTGCCGGGTCGCAAAGGGTTACGGCATCGCCGCTCGCCCGGCGCGTCGCGGCGAGCCGGGGCGTCGACCTGTCGGCGATCGTTCCCTCCAGTCCCTCGGGCCGCATAAAGCTGCGCGACGTCGACGCCTACTCCGACAGGCACCGGGTCGCCGGGGGCATCGTTCCCGAGACTGTGACAGTCGTCGCCGCTACCGGCGGCGTCCACCTCTCCCGCAGGGGCGGCGCAGGCGGCACGCCATTCGTGTTCCTGCACGGCTTCGGTGCCGACGGGTTTTCCTGGCAGCCCCTGCTCTTGGCTCTCGGCGCCGACCGCCCCGCCGTGCTGGTCGACCTGCCCGGCCACGGCCGCTCGCCGGCGGCGCCCCAGGCCGGAAGTTTCGAGGACCTCGCCGCGGCGGTCGCGCAGGCGCTCGCGCAGGCCGGCATCGACGCGTGCCATCTCGTCGGGCATTCGCTCGGCGGCGGCGTCGCCATCGCTCTTGCGGAAGCCGGGCGCATGGATGTGCGCTCGCTGACACTGATCGCGCCGGCAGGCCTCGGTCCGGAGATCGATGGCGATTTCCTGCGCGGCTTCTGCCGGGCCACCCGTGCGGAGAGCCTGCGGCCGTGGCTGCTGCGGCTCTTTGCCGACACCTCCATCGTATCGCCCGGCTATGTGCAGGCGGCGCTGAAGGCGCGGGGAGAGGACCACCGGCAGGCGCAGGCGGCGCTCGCCGACCGCCTGTTCCCGGATGGCACGCAGGCCGGGGAAATGCGCGCGGCGCGCCGCCGGATCGCGGCGCCGCAGAAGATCATCTGGGGTGAGGCCGACCGCATCATCCCGATGCACCATGCCCTCGGCGCCGGCGCGGAAGCGGCGATCCATCTCGTTCCGAATGTCGGTCACATGCCTCACGTCGAGGCCCCGGCAGTCGTCGCGCGGTTGATCCTGCAGAACGCACGCAGTGCCGGCTGAACCGGGAGCGGGCGAGATGAAACCTCGGGCGATCGTGACGGGGGCGACGGGAGGCATCGGTCGCGTCGTCGTGGCGGGGCTCGCCAGGGCGGGGTACGCGACGCTCGCCCTCGGAACCGATGAGGGCGCGCTCACCGACCTCGCCGGCGCCACGGGCTGCCGCACGCTTTCGATCGACATCCGCGACGCGGCGGCGGTCATGACCGCGCTCAAGGACGAGCAGGCCGATGTGCTTATCCACGGCGCAGGCCTTCTCGGGCCTCAGGTCGCGCTCCACGAGACACCCGTCGACATCGCCGAGAAGCTGGTGGCGGTCAACATTCTCGGCACGCTCAACTTGCTGCGGGCGGTGGTCCCGGCAATGAAGACGGCCGACGCCGGCACGATCGTCCTGCTGGGCTCCATCTGCGGCACCGTGCCCGGCACCGGGCCCGCCCTCTACAGCGCCACCAAGGCGGCCATGCACGCCATGTCGGCCAATCTGCGGGTAGACCTTCGCGACAGCCATATCCGCGTCACCGAGATCCTGCTCGGCCGGGTGCAGACCGGCATTCACGACCAACTCGGTGCCGGCGAGGAGTTCTATGACGGCTTTGCGTGTCTCACTCCCGCCAATGTCGCCGCCACCATCCTTCACGTGCTGAGCAGTCCGGCCTCGGTCGATCTCAGCACCGTCGAGATGCTCCCGACCCGGCAGGTGGTCGGCGGCGCGCTCTTCTCCAAGGGATAACAGTCACATGGCTTCGCTTTCCTTCACCCTGGACGGAACCGCGCACGAGATCGAGCTCTATCCCGACCTCGCGCCGGTGACGATCGGCAAGGTGGTCGCCAACCTGCCGGCGACGCTCGATATCCATTGCGCGAAGATCGCCGGCCAGCACATCTTCTGGCATGCGCCCGTCGTGGCCGACATCGAGAAGCCGGCGGATATCCTCACTCTGCCGGCCGGCACGTTCCTCTACTGGCCGGAACGTCAGTTCCTAGAGCTGATCTATGGCGAGCTGCAGGCCGAGAAGGCGCAGGTCTCCGTGCTCGGGCGGCTCACCGGCGATATTGGCTGGCTGAAGGAGTTCGGCCGCCGCGTCGTCGAAAATCACGGCCAGGAGCCGCTGATCGCCCAGCTTTCGGCGCGGGAGGATGCGCTCGCTCTCGCCCTGCCGGAGAAGCCCTTCACCTCGCCGGGGCTGAATGCCCTGCGCGCCGCCCGCAAGGCCATGTGGCAGGCGCCGCCGGACGAGATGTATGGGCTGCTGCGCCGGCAGGGCATGATGATCCCCTACGGCCCTCTTGCCATGGCCGAGGGCGAGTTGCGCAAGCTGCACGAGCTGGTCTGGCGGCTGCGCAGTCCCGCCTATGGCATCGGCCCAGGCGAGCGCGCCCGCGTTCTGGCCTTCCTCATCGACGCCTTCAACGCCCGCATCGACGGCTTCTGCGCCCTCCATGCCACCGGCAAGGTGCTGGACGAAGCAAAGGCGCTGCTCGACGCGCCGGACGAGCTGGACGACGTCATCGAGGAGCTGGTGCTGTTCACCGGCCGCGCCGCCGCCTGGCTGGACACTTTCATTCCCTGGAACGCCCTCAACGAGGCGACCCGGGCCGCACTTGCCCGGCAGGATCTGCGCTGAGCCCACGCGCTTCTGCCGAGCGAGAACGGGCGCCTCCTTGCGGGGGCGCCCGTTTCCATGTCCGGTGCCCGCTCAGGCGAGGCCGAAATAGAGACGCTCGATGCGGTTCAGCACGGTCGAGGGCTCGTCGGCATAGTCGCGGATCGTCGGCTCGCGGCCGTCGATCTCGACGAAGAGCCGCCACTTCCCGTCCGAGCTGTTGAGCCCGCAGGCGGGGAACATCATGTGGTGATGCCAGCCGGTGCCCGCCTTCGCCACCGCCTCGATGGTGGCGAGAAGGTCTTCGTCCGCTTCCGACAGGCCCGCGCCTGCGGGCTTGTCGGCGAGGGCGTCGGCGCCGTGAAGCAGGGGGAGCAATTGCTTGTTCACCGCCGTCGGCCTGTCGTCGTAATGGGCGCACAGAGCCCGCCTGGCCTCCGTCAGCTCCAGCAGGAAGGTGTAGGCGCCGGGCTTCGGGCTGAAGGTGCAGCCGGGCGCCAGCACGTGAAAGTGCCAGGCTTCGTGCCGCTCATGGGCGGCGGTCGCGGCGGCGACGATGCCGGCCTCGTCGACCACCTCGAAGCTGAAGGGAAGGCCCTGCCCGCAGGATTGGCACATGGGGGAACTCCATCCGTTGCCGTGCGCTCATTCGCAGCCGATGACGGCAATGGCCGATATCTCGACCAGCACGCCCGGAACCGGGAAGCCGACCACCAGCGCGGCGTTGGTCGGCAGCACGTCCCCGAAGATCACCCCGAGTTCCGGGCCGACTTCCTTGAAGATCTCCGGCGCCGTCACATAGGTGGTGATCTGCACGATGTCCTTGAGCGAGCCGCCGGCGGCCGCGAGCGGCATCTCGAAATTCTTGATGATCTGGCGCACCTGCCCGACCGCATCCTCCGGCATCTTGTCGGCGGCGTAGTCCATGCCGATGGTGCCGGAAATGTACAGCGTGTCGCCGGCCTTCACGGCGCGCGAATAGCCGTAGAGCTTCTCGAACTGCGAGCCGGAAGAGATGTTCTGACGCGTCACCATGGGGGTCTCCTGAAGGAAGCGGGTCCTCGGGGAGGACCGGCCGAGGGATCACGCGCCCGCCTTGGGCGCCATGAGGAATCCGTTGGCGAGCCAGCCGCCGTCGACGGCGAGGTGGTGGCCCGTGGTCATGCCCGCCTCGTCGCTGACGAGGAAGCCGCAGGCGGCGGCGATCTCTTCCGGCTCGGCGATGCGGCGGAGCGGCGTGCGGCGCGAGACGGCGGCGACATCGTAGACGCCGCGATCGATCAGCCCCTGGACCATCGGAGTGCGGGTGCCCGTCGGTGCGACGCTGTTGACGCGGATGCCGAGCGGACCCCACTCCACCGCCAGCGAATTGGTGAGATTGACCACGCCTCCCTTGGACGCACAGTAGGCGGTGCGGTTCGGCGCGCCCTGGAAGCCATAGACCGAGCTGATGTTGACGATCGACCCGCTGCCGGCCTTCGCCATATGGCGCGCGGCGGCCTGGCAGACGATCCAGGTGCCGACGAGATTGACCTCGATCACCTCGCGGAAAACATCGATCCGGGCCTCCAGCGCCGGCTCGACCACCACGACGCCGGCCGAGTTCACGACGGCGTCGATGCCGCCGAAGGCCGCCGCCATCTCGTCGGCCACCGCCTTCATCGCCGCCTCGTCCGTGACGGAGGCGGCGCGGCTCAGTGCGTCGGTTCCCGCCGGCAGGTCGCCGACCGTCGCGGCCAGCGCATCGGCATCGACATCCACGAGGAAAAGGCGCGCGCCCTCGCCCGCGAAGAAGCGGGCCGCGGCCATGCCAATTCCATTTCCCGCACCGGTGACGAGAACCCGCCGTCCAACGTGACGCTGCATGCCTTCCTCCTCTATGATTATATAACAAATTACATAATTGGTATGTCGGCAAGCTGAAAGCGTGGCGGTTGTGGCGGGCGCCATCGGTCGAAAACGACGCAGCCAAAGGCGCTGTAATGGACAAAATTACGTAAAATCAGCGGGATATGAGTGTCTTCCCAAAGGTCATCCCGGCCGCCAAATCTCCATTTGACAGAAGGCGCGAGATTTATACGATATAACAAAAAGCGCTTAAGCCTGATTGTCCGCCTTCACCGACATCATGCGTGCCTATCGGCTTCCGCAAAGGGGAACATCACATGATTCTAGCTCGCGTTCTGAATAGGTTTGCAAGGCTCTGCACGGGCAGCATCGGCGCGGGTGCGCTCGGGCTCGCCCTCGTCGCCGGCCTGCAGGCGGCGCCTGCCCATGCCGACGGCTACTGGTCCGAGGTGCAGAAGCGCGGCACGCTGCGCTGCGCGTCCGCCATCTCGCCGCCCTATGTCATGAAGGACCTGAAGACCGGCGAGTATGGCGGCGCCTATCTCGACCTGTGCAAGCAGTTCGCCGAGGTGCTCAAGGTCAAGATCGAGTTTGTCGATACCACCTGGGACAACATCGTGGCCGGCCTGCAGGCGGGCAAGTGGGACATGTCGCCGGCGCTGAACCGCACGCCCGCCCGCGCCCTCGTCATCAACTACAGCGGCATTGCCGGCTATGACGAGATGAACTTCGCCTATCTGCTGACCAACGAGAAGACCAAGAGCCCGGCCGCCGACCTCTCGACCTTCGACGTCGCCGGCATGCGGATCGGCGTGATGTCCGGCTCGGCTCAGGACCACAAGGTGACCGAGCGCTTCAAGAAGGCGCAGATCGTCCGCCTTCCCGACGCCAACGGGCTCAACCTCGCGCTGCTTTCCGGCCGCGTCGACGTGGCGGGGGCCGATTCCACCACCAACCTGCTGCTGCAGACCGCCAATGCCGACAAGGTCGGCCTTCTCGAAGCCCACCCCGCGCTGATGAAGCAGGGCATTTCCTTCGGCCTGCCGCCGCAGTTGACCTATCATGACATCCAGGTGCTCAACATCTTCCTGGAAGAGAAGGTGTCCCTCGGTTCGGTCGACGCCTCGCTGAAGCACTGGAGCGAAGTCTATCTCGCCGGCGCCAAATGAGGCGTCTCCATCTCGCCGGCGCCGCGTCGTCGACGCCGTTGAGCTGAAGGGCTTTTTGGAGCGGACGGTGTCCCGGAGGCGCCGTCCGCCTCTCAACAAGAGAAAGAGGGGTCGGCATGTCGTCCAGCTTCCTGAGCGTGCAGGGCCTGCGCAAGTCCTTTGGCGGGCATCTCGTCGTTCTCGATGACATCAACTTCCAGATGGAAGCCGGCGAACGCGTCGTCGTCATCGGGCCGAGCGGCAGCGGCAAGAGCACGCTGCTGCGCTGCGTGATGGGGCTCGAGAAGATCGACAGGGGCCGCATCGAACTCGAAGGCGTGCGCTATATCGAAGCCAACCCCAAGTCGACGAGGGACAACTACATCGATATTCCGGTCCGCAACAAGGTGGGGATGGTGTTCCAGCACTATACGCTGTTTCCCCATCTCACCGTGCTGGGCAACCTCATCCTCGCGCCGATGCGGGCCCGCGGCGAGAGCCGCGCCAGCGCCACCGACCGCGCCATGCAGCTCCTCGGCCGGCTCGGTCTCGAGAGCAAGGCGGGCGCCTTCCCGGGAATGCTCTCCGGCGGCCAGAAGCAGCGCGTCGCCATCGCCCGCGCCCTGCTGCTCGACCCCAAGATCATGCTCTTCGACGAGGTGACCTCCGCCCTCGACCCCGAACTCGTCACCGAGGTCGAAGGCCTGATGCTGGAACTCGCCGAGCAGAAGATGTCGATGATGATCGTGACCCACGACATGTGGTTCGCCAAGCGCATCGCCACCCGCGTGATCTTCTCCGCCGACGGGCGGATCGTCGAGGACGCGCCGCCCGCCAAGATGTTCGCCCATCCCTCCGAACCGCGCACCGCGGATTTCCTGAAGAAGGTCCTCCACGTCGAGACCATTTCCTGAGGAGTGGAGACGATGGGTCGTTACACCTGGGATTTCTCGGTCATCGCGGCGAACTGGGACCCGCTGATGGCGGGGCTTTCGGTCACCCTCCAGCTCACCGCGATCTGTGCGGTCATCGGTCTCGTCGGCGGATTCCTGGTCTGCCAGATGGTGATGAGCCGCATCGCGCCGCTGCGCTGGCTGGCGATCGGCTTCATCGAGCTGTTCCGCTGCACGCCGGCGCTGGTTCAGATCATCTGGATCTTCTACTGCGTGCCGTATTTCTTCGGTGTCTTCTACGATCCCTTCACCATGGCGGTGCTGGCGCTCGGTCTGAACATCACGGCCTTCAATGCGGAGGCCTACCGTGCCGCCATCCAGTCCATTCCCGCCTCGCATTACGACGCCTGCACGGCGCTCGGCCTGTCGCCGCTGAAGAAGACGATCTACGTGATCCTTCCGCAGGCGCTGCTGATGGCGATTCCCGTGCTGCTCACCAACACGATCGGGCTGCTGCAGCAAACCTCGCTGGTCGCGATCGTCGCCATTGCCGACCTCATGTATGAGGGCAAGACGCTGGCCACCCAGACCTACCGCCCGATCGAGATCTACACCACGGTCGCCTTCATCTATTTCGCGCTTTCCGTTCCCCTTTCACAGATCGTCGGCCTGTGCGAGCGGCGCCTGCGCTCGCGGCTGGCGTGAGGGGAGGGACGACATGAACATCACCGCCGCCCTCGGCTTCCTCTGGGACTACCGGTTGGCCCTGTCCATCGGACTTGGCAACACGCTCTATTTCACCGCGCTCGGCCTCGTCTTCGGCCTCAGCCTCGGCTTCGTGGTCAGCGTGGTGCGCCATGCCGGTCACCCGGTGCTGAAGATGATCGCTACGGCCTATGTCGAGATCTTCCGCGGCACGCCGGTGCTGATCCAGCTGTTCTGGTTCTTCTTCTGCCTTCCCGCCCTTATCGGCATGGAACTCGGCAACGTCTTCTCCACCGTGCTGACCCTCTCGCTCTACATGGGGGCTATTTCGAGCGAGAGCTTCCGCTCGGCGCTGAAGGCCATCGGCGCCGAGCAGCGCGATGCCTGCGTCGCCCTCGGCCTGCCGGCGCGGGTGAGCGTGCCCTATGTGATCCTGCCGCAGACGGTGCTGCGTGCCGTGCCGACGCTGCTGTCCAACTGCGTGACGCTGTTCAAGGAGAGCGCCCTGGTGTCGGCCGTCGGCATGGCCGACCTGATGTACCAGGGCCAGATGATCGCCGATTCGACCGCGCGCCCGATCGAGATTCTCACCGCGACGGCCCTGATCTATTTCGTCATCGCCTTTTCGGTGACGCGCATCGTCACCTTCTACGAACAGGGCTATCTCACGCGCATGCGGCTATAGCCCGCGCCTGTCGGAAGCGCGCCGGGCCGGTGCCCTGGGCGTTTGGGCAGGGGCCCGGCATCCCTGTGGAACGTTGCCGTCGCCGCAACGGAAAAAAAAACGGGTCGAACCGCTGAAAGACGGGGCGTGCGGCAGCGCCGTCCTGGCCGCCGACCCGAGCCGCGCCGGCGATTTTCCGTGCGGCCCGCCCCGTCTGGTCCTCGGACTCCCCTGTCCCGCGGACGCATGGGCGACATGCGCAAGCCCGGCGAAGGTCGATGCGGCAGACCGTAAAATTGCGGCGACAAAGGCCACGGCCTATGCGCAATATCTCGCCCGCACTCTTGAGCAGGGGGAGTAGGTTCTGAGCGAGGACGCATTCGCCGCTTTCCGCGCAGGCGGGATCGATGCGGTCGCCGGAACCCGGCAGCCCCGGCTCTCGTATGCAGCCGCCGACCCCGGTTTTCGCGTCCTGCCTCCGCGCGGCCCATGGCGGCGCGGCGCTGGTCGAGGCGCTGGAATCCTCGCAGACCGCACTTTCGCACCGGACGCCTGAGCACCTGAGAAGACCCAGCCATGTACATACCCACCCTTGACGACATGATCGCGGCGCGCGAGCGCATCGCCGGCCACATCCACAACACCCCGGTCCTGACTTCCCGGATGCTGAACGAGCTGACGGGGGCGGAACTGTTCTTCAAGTGCGAGAACTTCCAGAAGGCCGGCGCCTTCAAGGCGCGCGGCGCGTCGAACGCGGTGTTCGGGCTGTCGGACGCGCAGGCAGCCAAGGGCGTTGCCACCCATTCGAGCGGCAATCACGGCACCTGCCTGAGCTACGCCGCCGGGCGACGCGGCATCCCCTGCACGGTGGTGATGCCGCGCACCGCGCCGCAGGCGAAGAAGGACGCCGTGCGCGGCTATGGCGGCCGGGTCGTGGAGTGCGAGCCCTCGACCTCCTCGCGCGAAGCGGTGTTCGCCGAGGTGGTCGCCGAGAGCGGGGCCGAGTTCGTGCATCCCTACAACGATCCGCGGGTGATCGCGGGACAGGCGACCTGCTCGGCGGAACTGATCACGCAGGTCGCGGATCTCGACGCGGTGATCGCCCCCATCGGCGGCGGCGGCATGGTCTCGGGCACCTGCCTGACGCTGTCGAACCTCGCCCCCGGCATCAAGATCTACGCCGCCGAGCCGCTCAACGCCGACGACGCCGCGCGCAGCTTCCGCGCCGGCCACATCATCGCCGACGACGCGCCGGACACCGTGGCGGACGGCCTCAAGGTGCCGCTGAAGGAGCTCACCTGGCACTTCGTGCACAACCACGTCACCGACATCCTCACCGCGACCGAGGAGGAGATCGTCGACGCGATGAAATTGATGTGGAAGCGCATGAAGATCGTCATGGAGCCGTCGAGCGCCGTGCCGCTGGCCACCATCATCAAGAACCCCGGGATCTTTGCCGCCAAGCGGGTCGGCGTCATCGTCACGGGCGGGAATGTCGATCTCGACAAGCTGCCCTGGAATACGTGATATCGGAACCTTGGAACGGAGGAGGCACCCATGAACGTCAAGACGAATATCGCGCCGGACTTTTCCGGCTACGAGGTCGGCTACGACATTCCCGCCGTCCCGGGCATGAGCGAGGCCGATATCCAGACCCCGTGCCTGATCCTCGATCTCGACGCGCTGGAGCGCAACATCCGCAAGATGGGCGACTATGCGAAGGCGCACGGCATGCGCCACCGCAGCCACGGCAAGATGCACAAATCCGTCGACGTGCAGAAGCTGCAGGAGGAGCTCGGCGGATCGGTCGGCGTGTGCTGCCAGAAGGTTGCCGAAGCCGAAGTCTTCGCCCGCGGCGGCATCAAGGACATCCTCGTCACCAACGAGGTGCGTGACGCGGCCAAGATCGACCGCCTCGCCCGGCTGCCGAAGTTCGGCTCCACGGTCACGGTCTGCGTCGACGACGTGAAGAATGTCGCCGATCTCTCCGCGGCCGCCGTCAAGCACGGGACCGAGCTCGGCATCTTCGTGGAGATCGATTGCGGCGCGGGCCGCTGCGGCGTCACCACCAAGGAGGCGGTGGTCGAAATCGCCAAGGCCGCCGCGGCGTCGCCGAACCTCGTCTTCAAGGGCATCCAGGCCTATCAGGGCGCCATGCAGCACATGGACAGCTACGAGGCCCGCAAGGACAAGCTCGACGCGGCCATCGCCCAGGTGAAGGAAGCGGTCGCCGCGCTCGAAGCCGAGGGGCTGAAACCGGAATTCGTCTCCGGCGGCGGCACCGGCTCGTATTATTTCGAGTCCAACTCCAACGTATACAACGAGCTCCAGTGCGGCTCCTACGCCTTCATGGACGCCGATTACGGCCGCATCCACGACAAGGACGGCAAGCGCATCGACAAGGGCGAGTGGGAAAACGCGCTGTTCATCCTCACCTCGGTGATGAGCCACGCCAAGCCGCATCTGGCCGTTTGCGACGCCGGCCTCAAGGCGCAGTCGGTGGATTCAGGCCTGCCCTTCGTGTTCGGCCGCGACGACGTGAAGTACATCAAGTGTTCCGATGAGCACGGCGTGATCGAGGACAAGGATCACGTGCTCAAGGTCAATGAGAAGCTGCGGCTGGTGCCGGGGCATTGCGACCCGACCTGCAACGTCCATGACTGGTATGTCGGCGTGCGGGGCGGCAAGGTCGAGGTGGTCTGGCCCGTTTCGGCGCGCGGGAAGGGCTACTGATGTACGTCGTCGCCGAAAAGGACATTGCCGGCCTGATGACCCCCGAGGCGGCGTTTGAGGCCATCGAGCCGGTGTTCGCCGCGATGGCCCGCCGGCAGGCCTACAACTTCCCCGTCGTGCGCGAGGCAATCGGGCACATGGACGCGCTCTACGGCTTCAAGGGCGGGTTCGACTCCGCCGGGCTGGCGCTGGGCCTGAAGGCCGGCGGCTACTGGCCGCACAATCAGGAGCGCGGCCTGATCAATCACCAGTCGACGGTCTTCCTGTTCGATCCGGACACGGGTCGGGTCGGCGCGGCGGTGGGCGGCAACCTGCTCACGGCGCTGCGCACGGCGGCGGCGAGCGCGGTCTCGATCAAGTATCTCGCGCCCAAGGGTGCCAGGGTGCTCGGCATGATCGGCGCCGGCCATCAGTCGGCGTTCCAGATGCGTGCGGCCGCGCGCGTGCACCCGTTCGAAAAGGTGATCGGGTGGAATCCCCACCCGGAAATGCTCGGCCGGTTGAAAGACACGGCCGCCGAGCTCGGCCTGCCTTTCGAGGCGGTGGAGCTGGAGCGGCTGGGCAGCGAAGCCGACGTGATCATCTCGATCACCTCGGCCTTCGCTCCGCTGCTGCTGGACGCCCATGTGAAGGGCCCGACCCACATCGCCGCCATGGGCACCGACACCAGGGGCAAGCAGGAGCTCGATCCCGCCCTCGTGGCGCGGGCGCGGCTGTTCACCGATGAGATCGCCCAGTCGGTCAGCATCGGTGAATTCCAGCATGCCATCGCCAAGGGACTCATCGCCGAAGGCGCCATCGCGCAGCTCGGCGCGGTGGTGACAGGCGAGCATCCCGGCCGCGGCGACGCCGAGGTAACGATCTTCGACGGCACCGGCGTCGGCCTGCAGGACCTCGCCGTCGCGGCCAAGGT
>JAEYTJ010000132.1 GCA_023434095.1 Pseudomonadota bacterium
AGCACGTCGAAGCCGTTCAGCAGGTGGTAGGAGGTGTTGACGAAGGGAGGGGCATTGTCGGCCACCCGCAGATGGATGGCGCTTGGCGTCATCGGCCCGCCGTCGCCGGCGCTGAAGCTGTAGAGCGGGAAGGCGCTGCCTTCCGTGCCGATGCTGATGGCGACCTGCGTGCCGTCGGGCAGCGTGCCCTGGGCCCCCGCCGCCTGCGCCGGCGGCACGGTCATGTACATCACCGACACGCCGGTATCGACCAGCACCGAGCCGCAGGCTGGCGGGGCGGCCCCGTTCAGCGTGATGCAGCCGGGCAGCGGCGCCCAATCCGTGCCGTCGGGCCGGCGCTCCAGCTTCACATAGCGGAAGGCGCCGCGCGTATTGGCGGCCGTCAGCCCCACATGCACGCCTTCGGGCGAGAGGATGTAGCCCTGCCGCCGCCGCTCGCCGCCGGTCACGTGCAGCAGCGGGTTCTTGTCCGGCGTGCTCTGGCTCTGCTTGTCGCCCTCGCGGGCGAAGCCGACGCCGACCATGGCGATGTTGCGCGGCTCGGTGGTCGGCTGGCAGACGCGGGCATAGTCGAGGCACTGCACCTCGGTGACCACGAGCACCGGCAGCGGATCGGTGGTGACGCTCGCGCCCTCGCGCCCCGACAGCGTCACCGGCATCACCACCCACCGGCCGAGCATCACCCGGCCGGAGCTGGTGTAGGTCAGCTTCGCCGGCCCCAGCGAGGGCATGGCCTCGAAGCCGGGGACGAAGGACGACGCCACCACGATGCCGGTCGAGCCGGAATCGATCACCGCCCGCAGCGGCTGGCCGCCGAAGGAAAGGCCGAGACGCGGCACGCCTTCGATCTCGCCGGGCTCGGCGTTGAGGTAGCGCAGGAACAGCCCTTCCCGATAGGGCGCGTAATCGGGCTTCTCCTGCGCCAGCGCCGGCAGGCCGGCTCCCATGCACAGGCTGGCACCGATGGCCAGGGCGGCGAGAAGACGGCTGCGCATGCTCATGCCTCACATATTGGGGTAGTTCGGCCCACCCCCGCCTTCCGGCGCCACCCAGGTGATGTTGCGGTTCGGGTCCTTGATATCGCAGGTCTTGCAGTGGACGCAGTTCTGCGCGTTGATGACGTAGCGCGGCTTTCCGCCCTCCTCCACCCATTCATACACGCCTGCCGGGCAGTAGCGCGCCGAGGGTCCGGCATAGACGTCATGCTCCGACGCCTTCTGCACCGCCATGTCGGCGACTTTGAGGTGGATCGGCTGGTCCTCCTCGTGATTGGTGTTCGACAGGAACACCGAGGACAGCCGGTCGAAGGAGAGGACGCCGTCCGGCTTGGGGTAGTCGATCCGCTTCGCCTGCGCCGCCGGCACCAGCGTCGCCGAATCCGGCTTGCCATGCTTCAGCGTGCCGAAGGGCGAGACGCCGAACAGCGTGTTCAGCCACATGTCGACCCCGCCCAGCGCGATGCCGACGAGCGTTCCGAGCTTCGACCACAGCGGCTTGGCGTTGCGCACCTTCCACAGGTCGCGCCCTATGGAGGAGGTCCGCCAGCCGGCCTCGTAGCCGGCGAGTTCGTCGTGCTGGCGTCCCTCGCCGAGCGCCTTCGCCACCTCTTCGGCGGCGAGCATGCCGGAGTGGACGGCGTTGTGGCTGCCCTTGATGCGTGGCACGTTGACGAAGCCGGCGGCGCAGCCGATCAGCGCCCCGCCGGGAAACACCAGCTTCGGCACGGATTGATAGCCGCCCTCGGTGATCGCCCGGGCGCCATAGGAAATGCGCTTGCCGCCCTCCAGCGTCTCGCGCACCAGCGGATGCGTCTTGAAGCGCTGGAACTCCTCGAAGGGCGACAGCCAGGGGTTGGCGTAGTTGAGGTGGACGACGAAGCCCACCATCACCTGCCGGTCCTCCATATGGTAGAGGAAGGAGCCGCCGCCGGTGGCGTTGTCGAGCGGCCAGCCAAAGGAATGCTGCACCAGCCCCGGCCGGTGCTTTTCCGCCGGCACGGTCCACAGCTCCTTGAGGCCGATGCCGTATTTCTGCGGCTCGCGCCCGGCGTCGAGCCCGTAATGGGCGATCAGTTGCTTGGAGAGCTGGCCGCGCGCCCCTTCCGCGAACAGCGTGTATTTCGCCCTGAGCTCCATCCCGCGGGTGAAGCGGTCGGTGATCTCGCCGTCGCGGCCGATCCCCATGTCGCCGGTGGCGACGCCGGCCACCGCGCCGTCCTCATAGAGCACCTCGGCGGCAGCGAAGCCTGGATAGATCTCGACGCCCAGCGCCTCCGCCTTGCCCGCCAGCCAGCGGCACACCGTGCCGAGCGAGCCGATATAGGCGCCGTGATTGTTCATCAGCGGTGGCATCAGCGCATTGGGCAGCCGCAGCGCCCCGGCGGGGCCGAGAAAATAGAAGCGGTCATCCGTCACCGGGGTCTTTAGCGGCGCGTCGGCCTCCGCACGCCAGTCCGGGAACAGCAGATCGAGCCCGGCCGGGTCCACCACCGCGCCGGACAGGATGTGCGCGCCGACCTCCGAGCCCTTCTCGACCACCACCACCGAGAGGTTCTCATCCAGCTGCTTCAGCCGGATGGCGGCCGCAAGGCCCGCCGGGCCGGCGCCGACGACGACCACGTCGAACTCCATCGCCTCGCGTTCTGGCAGTTCCGCCGCGTCCATCCCGTGTCTCCGCTGCCGCAGGGTGCTGATTGGACTTCTTCCACGCTTGCCCCGACCTGACAACTCTCCCCGCGACGGATAGGATCACCCTTCCGACACGGTAGAATGCGCCTTATGAGTTCGACACTTAGCGACGACTGGGCAAGCGACCGCGATGCCCTTGCCGACATTCTCGCCTTCCATCTGGAGGCGGGGGTCGATGTCGCGCTGGGCGAAGAGCCGGTGAATCGCTTCACCGAGAGCGAGGCGAGCCGCGCCGCCGTGTCCGCCC
>JAEYTJ010000167.1 GCA_023434095.1 Pseudomonadota bacterium
ACGGTGCCGCCTACGGGCTGATGCCGATCGGCTGGATCGTGCTCAACATCATCTTCCTGCATCAGCTGACCGAGGCCAACGGCTCGTTCACCACGCTGCAGCACTCCATCGCCGGCATCACCGGCGACCGGCGCCTGCAGCTGCTGCTGATCGCCTTCTCCTTCGGCGCCTTCTTCGAGGGCGCGGCGGGCTTCGGCACGCCGGTGGCGGTGACCGCGGCGCTGCTGATCGGCCTCGGCTTCTCGCCGCTCGCCGCCTCGGGCCTGTCGCTGATCGCCAACACCGCACCGGTCGCCTATGGCGCGCTCGGCACGCCGGTGGTGGCGCTCGCCGCGGTGACGGGGCTCGACCTGCTCGACCTCTCCGCCATGATCGGCCGCCAGCTGCCCTTCTTCTCGCTCATCGTCCCGTTCTGGCTGATCTGGGCGTTCGCGGGCTGGCGCGGCATGCTGGAAATCTGGCCGGCGATCCTCGTCTGCGGCGTGTCCTTCGCCATCCCGCAGTTCCTGGTCTCCAACTTCCACGGTCCGTGGCTGGTGGACGTGGTCGCCGCCATCGTGTCGATGGCCTGCCTCGTGCTGTTCCTGCGCGTCTGGCACCCGAAGACGATCTGGACCTCGACCGCGCTCAAGGGCCGGCAGGGCAATGACGGCTCGGACGACGTGCACGCCAGGCCCGACCTCGCCCTCACGGAGCGCCCGACCACCGGCGCGCTGGTCAGGGCGTGGCTGCCCTGGGGCATCCTCACCGTGTTCGTCTTCGCCTGGGGCATCCCGCAGATGAAGGGCCTGCTCGACGGCATCTTCATCCACAAGATCCCCTTCGAGGGCCTGCACAACCTCGTCTTCAAGGTGCCGCCGGTGGTCGCCACCGCGCATCCGGAAGCGGCGGTGTTCACCTTCAACATCCTGTCGATGACCGGCTCCGGCATCTTCGCCTCGGCCATCATCGCCGGCCTGCTGATGGGCTTCTCGCCGCTGGCGCTGGTGAAGATCTACATCCGCACGCTCTGGAAGGTGCGCTTCTCGCTCGCCACCATCGCCATCATGCTGGCGCTGGGCTTCCTCACCCGCTACTCCGGCCTCGACGCCACGCTCGGCCTCGCCTTCGCCACGACAGGGCCGTTCTACCCGCTGTTCGGCACGCTGCTCGGCTGGCTCGGCGTCGCGTTGACCGGTTCGGACACCGCGTCCAACGTGCTGTTCGGTGGCCTGCAGAAGATCACCTCCGAACAGCTCGGCCTCTCGCCGACCCTGATGGCGGCCGCCAATTCCTCGGGCGGCGTCATGGGCAAGATGATCGACGCGCAGTCCATCGTCGTCGCCTCCACTGCCACCGGCTGGCTGAACAAGGAAGGCGTGATCCTGCGCTACGTGTTCTTCCACTCGCTGGCGCTGGCGGTGCTCGTCGGCATATTGGTGACGCTCCAGGCCTATGTCTGGCCGTTCACCGGCCTCGTCATCCACCATTGACGTCTGCCGGGGGAGGCGTATCAGCCTCCCCCGGAGCTTTGTTACCCAAGGGAAGTGGAGACCGCGAATGGCCCCCGTCACCAATATCCAGGATCTGCGCGCCATCGCGATGCGCAAGGTGCCGCGTGCCATCTTCCATTATGCCGACCGCGGCTCCTATGACGAGGCGACGCTGCGCGCCAACAAGGCCGACCTGTCCGCCATCCCGCTGCGCCAGCGCGTGATGATCGACGTGTCCGACCGCTCGACCGCCACCACCATGATCGGCGAAAAGGTGGCTCTCCCGCTCGCCATCGCCCCCACCGGCCTGACGGGCCTCTTCCATGGCGACGGCGAAATCCATGGCTGCCGCGCGGCGCAGGCGGCGGGCATTCCCTTCACCCTCTCCACCATGTCGATCTGCTCCATCGAGGACGTGGCCGGCGCGGTGGACAAGCCGTTCTGGTTCCAGCTCTACGTGATGCGGGACCGCAAATTCTCGGAATCGCTGATCGAGCGCGCCAAGGCCGCGAAATGCTCGGCCCTCGTGCTGACGCTCGATCTGCAGATCCAGGGCCAGCGCCACATGGACATCAAGAACGGCCTCGCCGTTCCCCCGAAGCTGACGCTGGCCAACGCGCTCGACATCGCCACCAAGCCGCGCTGGATCGCCAGCGTGCTGATGGGCAAGCGCCACTCCTTCGGCAATCTCGCCGTGCGGCAGGAGAGCGACAGCCTCTCCACGCTCTCGCAGTGGATCGCCGGCCAGTTCGACCCTTCTCTGTCGTGGAAGGACGTGGAATGGGTGCGCTCCATCTGGCCGGGCAAGCTCATCCTCAAGGGCATCCTCGACGTCGAGGACGCCAAGATCGCCGCCGCCACCGGCGCCGACGCCATCGTGGTGTCGAACCATGGCGGACGCCAGCTCGACGGCGCGGTCTCGTCCATCGCGGCCCTGCCGAAGATCGTCGACGCCATTGGCGCCGGCACGAGCGAGATCTGGTTCGACGGCGGCGTGCAGTCCGGCCAGGACATCCTGAAGGCCCGGGCGCTGGGCGCGCAGGGCTGCATGATGGGCAAGGCCTTCCTGTGGTCGCTGGCGGCCGGCGGGCAGGCGGGCGTCGCCCAGGCGATCGAGATCATGCGCAAGGAGCTCGACGTCTCCATGGCGCTCACCGGCGTCAAGGACATCGAGCAGGTCGACAGGAGCGTGCTGGCGCTCTGACGCCGAGAGGCGCGCGGGCAGCGCGCGCGGAGCGCGGCTAAGCACTGCCCCCGATGCCGCGCCCGCCCTCGCCCGGCTAGACAGGACGCATGACCGATCCGCTCCTGTTTGCCCTCGCGGTGCTCGCGCTGCTCGCCACGCCCGGCCCGACCAACACGCTGCTGGCCACCGCCGGCGCCTCGGTCGGCCTGCGCCGCGCGCTGCCGCTGCTGCCGGCGGAAACCGCCGGCTATCTCGTCGCCATCTCGGTCATCGGCTATCTGCTCGGCCCCATCGTTGCGGGAGCCCCGGCCTTCGCCATGGCGCTCCGGCTGCTCGTCGGCGCCTACCTCCTCCACGTGGCGTGGAAGCTCTGGCGCGGGGCCGGCACCCCTGCGGCGAGCGGGTTCATCACGCCCTCCCGGATATTCCTGACGACGCTGCTCAATCCCAAGGCGATCGTCTTCGCGCTCGGCATCGTGCCGGTGGAGAGCGAGGGCGGCCTTCTCTATCTCGCGGCCTTCGCGGTGCTGTGCGCCAGCGTCGCGCTCGGCTGGATCGGCGTGGGCGCACTGATGGGCCGTGCGGCGCAAGCCGGCGGGCACGGCGCGCTGGTGCCCCGCCTCGGTGCCGCCATCGTCAGCGCCTTCGCGGTCCTGCTGGTGAGCGCACCGCTGCTGCGCTGAGTGTCCTTTTGTGAGCGCCTACCCCTTCGCCTTCCGCCGCATCGCGCCGCGCGGCAGGCGCAGCGGCCAGCGCACCATATGGTCGACATAGTCTTCCAGCGGCAGTTCGTCCTCCAGCGCCGCCACCTTGCCGCGCACCGAGACGCCGGCCGCGTGGACGGTCTCGCGGTCGCCGGAGACGAGATGGTGCCACCAGTAGAGGTCGCGTCCCTCCTCCACCAGCCGGTAGCCGCAGGACGGCGGCAGCCAGTCGAGCGCGCGCACCGTCTCCGGCGTCAGCCGCACGCAGTCCGGCACGTGCTTCTGGCGTTCGGGATAGTTGCGGCAGCGGCAGTTGAAGTCGTCGAGCAGCTGGCAGCCGATATCGGTATAGGCGATCGCCTCCGTGTCCTCGTCCTGCAACTTGACGAGGCAGCAGCGGCCGCAACCGTCGCACAGGCTCTCCCACTCCTCGGCGGTCATTTCCTCAAGCGTCTTGCGGCGCCAGAACGGGGCCGCCGCGAGGGTGGTCGGATCGTCGTGCATCGGTCGGAGATGTCCCGCAGCCTCGGGAGCCGGAGCGCACTTCACGATCCGGCAATCACTCCCTAGATAACGTCGCCGCTTCGCCGTGGCGAGCCTTGATGCTGCCCTCGTCGCGGGGCAAGGCCTCGGTTATAAGAACTGGCGGGGCTCAGGCGCCCCTGGAGCATGGGCTTGAACGACACGCCGTCCAACCGTCCCCCGCAGGAGACGCCCGGGGAATCAACGCCCGGCGGGCGGGCGCCCTCGGCGTTCCGCCGGCGCCTGCGCCATGTCCTGCTGGCGGTCGATTCCTGGATCGATTCGTCGATCTATTCCGGCGGCGTCAACCTGCGCTCCACCTGGAACGGCTTCGTCGCCTTCACCGAGCGCTTCAACGTGCAGGGCCCCGCCCGCTACGCCATCTCGCTCGGCTCCGAGGCGATGACCTGGGGCGCGGTGGGCGCCGTGCTCATGCTGGCGCTCGCCGTGCCGGCCTTCCAGGAGACCTCCGACGACTGGCTGAAGCGCGCCGAGCTTTCCGTCACCTTCCTCGACCGCTACGGCAACACCATCGGCGAGCGCGGCATCCGCCACAACGACACGGTGCCGCTGGAGGAATTCCCGGACCACCTGATCAAGGCGGTGCTCGCCACCGAGGACCGGCGCTTCTACGAGCATTTCGGCATCGACATCCCCGGCACCTTCCGCGCCGTGCTGTCCAATGCGCGCGCCGGCGGTGTGGTGCAGGGCGGCTCCTCGCTCACCCAGCAGCTGGCCAAGAACCTGTTCCTGTCCAACGAGCGCACGCTGGAGCGCAAGATCAAGGAAGCCTTCCTGGCGCTGTGGCTGGAGTTCCACCTCACCAAGAACCAGATTCTCAAGCTCTATCTCGACCGCGCCTATATGGGCGGCGGCGCCTTCGGCGTGGACGCGGCGTCGCAGTATTATTTCGGCAAGTCGGCGCGCGACGTGAACATGGCCGAGGCGGCGATGCTCGCCGGCCTGTTCAAGGCGCCGTCGAAATTCGCTCCCCACATCAACCTGCCGGCGGCGCGCGGGCGCGCCAGCGTGGTGCTCGACAATCTCGTCGATGCCGGCTTCATGACCGAGGGCCAGGTGTTCGGCGCCCGCCGCAACCCGGCCACGCCGGTCGACCGCAAGCAGGACGACCTGCCGGAATATTACCTCGACTACGCCTTCGACCAGGTGAAGCAGATCGTCGAGACGCTGCCCAAGACCTATGCCGAGCGGTCCTTCATCGTGCGCACGGCGCTCGACCCCAACATCCAGAAGGCCGCCGACACCGCCATCCGCGACAGCCTGCGCCAGTTCGGCAAGGATTACGGCGCCAAGCAGTCGGCGATGGTGGTAATGGAGCCGAACGGCGCGGTGCGCGCCATGGTCGGCGGGCGCGACTATGGCGAGAGCCAGTTCAACCGCGCCACCGACGCGCTGCGCCAGCCCGGCTCCTCGTTCAAGCCCTTCGTCTACACGGCGGCGCTGATGACCGGGAAATACAAGCCCAGCACCATCGTCGTGGACGGCCCGATCTGCATCGGCAACTGGTGCCCGCAGAATTACGGCCGCTCCTATGCCGGCTCCATCACCCTCATCAATGCCCTCACCCGCTCGCTGAACACGGTGGCGGTGAAGCTGGCGGAGAATATCGGGCGCGGGCGCATCGTCGACCTCGCCCATGCGATGGGCCTCAAGACCGAGCTCAAGATCACCCGCGCCCTGCCGCTCGGCGCGGCCGAGGTGACAGTGGTCGACATGGCCACCGCCTATTCGGTCTTCGCCAATGGCGGCTATTCCGTCGATCCGCACGCCGTGGTCGAGATGCGCACGCCCAATGGCGACCCGGTATGGAGCTTCGCCCAGAACGGCCCGAAGCCGAAGGAGATCATCCCGCCCTCCGTCATCGCCATGATCAACCCGATGCTGAACAGCGTGGTGGAAAACGGCACCGGCCGGCGCGCCATGATCCCCGGCACCAAGGTCTCCGGCAAGACCGGCACCACCAACGCCTACCGCGACGCCTGGTTCGCCGGCTTCACTGGTAACTACGTAGGGGCGATCTGGTTCGGCAATGACGACTATCAGTCGACGCGCAAGATGACGGGCGGCTCGCTGCCGGCGATGACCTGGCAGAAGGTGATGGCCTTCGCCCATCAGGGCATCGAGCTGAAGCCCACACCCGGTCTCGGCAACCAGCCGGCACCCGTGCTCGACGGCGCGGCGGCGCAGGCCTCGGCGCTGCAGATCGAAGGCGTGCAGCGGCCGGTCACGCTCTCCCCGGCCTCGGCAGCCCGGCTGATGGAGCTGTCGACGCGCCTCGGCGAGGCGGCCTCCTCACCCCCGCGCCGACCCACCGCCGGCATTGCTCCCGCGCCCGGCCCCAGCCTCGTGGGAAGCAACTGACCCGCCGCGATTGACCTTCCCCACGCAAGCGCCCATCCATGGGCGCCCCGCTCCACCGGAGAGCTTCCGCCCGTGCGCTCCCTGCTGTTCCTCCTGATCCTGGCCATCGGCGCCGCCGTCGGGCTCGGCCTGACCTGGGTCACCACGGTCAATGGCTACGGGCCGGGACTGGTGCGCTCGGGTCCCTGGGAGACATGGCCGCGCGCCGGCACCGAGACGGCCGACCCCTATGCGCGCGCCGCCCTCGCCCGCGCCGGTGAACTGCCGCTGGAACTGGCGGACGGCATCGCCTTCGTCGCCGCCACCGATTCCGCCGGCCGCGCGCTCGACGGGCGCTGCGACATTCGCGTCACCGGCAGCCTGCCGCAGGCGCGGTTCTGGACCCTGACGCTGACCGACGCGCAGGGCCGGCTGATCGACAATGCCGCCCAGCGCACCGGCTTCACCAGCGCCGAGGTGGTGTGGAACCGCGACGGCACGCTCGACGTGGTGCTGGGGCCGAGGGCGCGCGCCGGCAACTGGCTGCCCACCGGCGCCCGTGATCGCCTCACCCTCGCCTTCCGCCTCTACGACACGTCGGTCGGCCTCGCCAACCGCACCAGCGACGCCCCGGACATGCCCCGCATCGTCACCGAGCACTGCCCCTGGGAGCGCAGCTCATGAGCCCGCGCCGATGAGCCGTTTCATTCTCGCCGCCCTGGCCGGCCTTGTGCTGGGCCTCATCGTGCACCTCTCCGCGGTGCTGGTGCTGCCCTATCTCGCCGAGCGCGACGCCTATGCGCGGCTGGCGGCGGCGGCAGGGCCTAACGAAGTGGTCCCGTTGGACGACCCCTCCGATCTCGGCGCGGTGCTGCCCGCCACGGATCCCGCCTTCATTTCGGCGGTGTGCCTCTACGATCTTGCCGGGGGGCCGTTGAAGGTGCGGGTGCCGACCACCGAGGACTACACGTCGGTGTCCTTCTACACCCGCTACGGCCTGCCCTTCTACGCGATCAACGACCGCTCCGCCGGGCGCTCCATCATCGAACTGGATCTGATGAACGCCAAGCAGCGCGCCGCGCTGCCGGAGGACGACGAGGTGACCGCCGCCGATCGCCTGATCGTGGAATCGCCCAGCGAAGAAGGTATCGTGCTCATCCGCGCGCTGGTGCGAGAGCGCAGCGCCCGCGACGAGGTGCGCGCGCGCATGCAGCTGGCCAATTGCGCGCCCGCGGCCTGAGCAACTTTGGCATTGCTAGCGCGGGTCGCGCGCTGCGCCTGCCGCCGAAGCTGTTGCTGTAGCCGTTGCTGTAGCCGTTGCGGTCGACCGCAGATATTGAACGACCGGTAGAATGATCACCTTGGCAGGGCTGTCGGACGGCACGCGCGTGGCTGCCTGCGCCCCTTGCGCCTTCACTGTCGGAAACGGCACTAAGGCACCCATCGCGCCCTCCCCTGTCCCGCCGAATGGCATGGGCTCAGTACGGAACAACCATGGTTAACGGCTTTCTAACGTTCGAGAGCTAGTTTGGTTTCGCACCCCCGCTCGGGCGGTGCGACGTGCCATTCGCGAGTTGTACGCCTCCATGCCCTCCCTTTCCGGTTCCGGCCCCACCGACCCGCACCAGACGGCGCGACGTCCGCTCCAGGACACCCGCCCGGAGATGCTGCGGCTGCTGGTTCGGGAATTCCTGAGGCAGCCGATCCTCGGGGAAGCGGCGGAAACCCGGTTCACCACGCTGGCCATCCGCCTGGTCGAGGGTGTCGACCTCGCCGTCGCGGCGCGCCATGTGCGCGAACTCGCCGCCCACCCGGCGTTGCCGCGCGCGCTCGCCCGCCACATCGCCGCAGGCCCGCTGTCGCTGGCGGGACCGATCCTGCGGCTTTCGCCGGTGCTCGACGAAAAGGACCTTGCGGAGCTGGCCGAGCAGGTCGGCCCCGCCCATCTCGCCGCCATGGCCGCCCGGCGCGAGGTGACGCCGGCCCTCGCCAAGCGCCTCGCCGAACTCACGCACCGCCGCAGCGCCGTCCTCCCCCCGGAGGCGGCTGCAGAGGCCAGCGCTGTGGAAACGCCCAGCGTCACGCCCGCGCAGGACCGCCCGGCCGCTTCCCCACCTTCCCTCGCCCCGGCAGAGGTCGCGCCGCCCGTGCCCGATTTCTTCCTAGCCGGGCCGGAGGAGCGCGCGAGCCTCATCGCCCGGCTCGTCACCCTGCCCCCGCTGCCGCTGTCCGAACGGCCGGCGGCGGCGCCGGCGAGCTTCGTCGACGCGCTGCTCGACACCGCCAAGGCGAAGGACGCGCGCGGCCTCGCCGTGCTGATGGAGCGCGCGCTGGGGGTCACGACGGAAAACGCCGCCCGCCTCATCACCGACGAGACCGGCCAGGCGCTGGCGGTGGCCGCCCGCGCCCTTGGCCTGTCCTTCGCGATCCTGTCGCGGGTGCTGTTCCGGCTGCATCCGGTCGCCGGGCGCTCGGCGGGCGAAATGGCGCGGCTGGCGGAAATGTTCGACGAGCTGCCGCTCGCCAGCGCCCAGCATCTGGTCGCCTCCTGGCGCGCCGGCCGGCGCCCGGTGCGCGAGCGGGCCGAGGACGCCCCCTCCATGCGCAGCTTCAATGCGCCCTACGCCGCCCCAGCGGTCCCCGCCGCCTCCGAAAGCCGGCAGCGCACGAACTGAGTGCCGGATTCAGTCCGGGGCCAGATCGAGGAAGCAGCGGCCGGCGCGGTCCTCGATCTCGACCAGCCAGAGATCGGAATCATAGCGCGCCTCGCGTGCCATCCGCGCCTCGGCCTCGCTTTCGGGGTTGCCCGGCGGCACCAGCGGCGTGAACAGCCGCACGCCCGCATCCTCCGGCGCCCCGTCGAGCGAGGGCAGTGCCGGGCCATAGAGCGCGGCCTTGCCGTCCAGCGTCGCCACGATCACGAACACCGCGCCGGCCTCCTCGGCCCCGCGCCGGCGCACGGCGGCGAAGGCCCCGGCGCCATTGGCACGCCGCAGCAGGGCGGAGACGAAGATTCCGCTCTGCAACCGCATCCCGCCTACCGGATCGCGAAGCCGGAGACGGCGGTCAGTTCGCGGATCACCCGATCCGACATCTGCCCGGTCACCGGAAGGCGGCGGTCGCGTTCGAAGCGCTGGATCGCCTCCTCGGTCGCGGCCCCGAAGATGCCGTCGATGCGGATCGGGCCGTAACCGAGACGCGCCAGCGCCTTCTGGATGTCCATCACCCGCGGCGACACCGGGACCTCGACCGGCGGGAGCAGATCGGCAGGAGAGGCCGCCGCCTTCTCCGCCGTCGGGGCGGCGGCGGGAGCGACCGGCGTGGCGCGCGGCGCGGCCGGCTTGACCGGCGGCATCGGCGTCGCCACCGGGG